>CAYPOY010000200.1:0-9493 GCA_964412395.1 uncultured Anaerolineales bacterium
CGGCGGCCACGGCCACTTTGCCGAGGTGCGCCTGCACGTCGAGCCGCTGGAGCGCGGGGAGGGCGTTGTCTTCGAGAGCGTGGCTCCTCCCTCCGAGTTCCCTGGCGACTTTGTGCGCCCTACTGAATTGGGCGTGCGCCAGGCACTGGAGAAAGGCATCATCGCTGGCTACCCGGTCACCGATGTGCGTGTGACGTTGCTGGGCGGCAAGTTCCACGAGGTGGACTCGGCCTCGATGGACTTCCAGATCGCGGGCTCGATGGCGGTGCGGCAGGCGGTGCGTCGGGCCCATCCTGCGCTGCTTGAGCCGATCATGCACACCAACATCAACGTCGGTGAGGAACACCTGGGGGCTATCGTGGCCGACATCGGTCGGCGGCGGGGAAGCGTGAGCGCCATGCACGTGCGGGGAAGTGTGCGCAATGTGGATAGTGAGGTGCCGCTGGCCGAGGCCCGGGGCTACGCCACCGACCTGCGCAGTCTCACCCAGGGCCGGGGCACCTTCACACTGGAGTTCCGCCGCTACGACTTTGTGCCGGATTCCATCGCCGAGCAGATTATCAAGCAGTGCCGGGAGGAGGGGAAGGTCCCGAAGCGGTAGCCCTACTTAGGAAGGAGGCAAGAATGAACCAAACCGCAGTGGCCTACGGGCAGTTGATAGAGAGGTTCGTCGAGTGGGCTCAAACCCAGCCGACAAAGATCTGGTTTGCGAAGCGAGCGGCAGAGTATGGGACAAAGGGGAGAAGCGTTACGGATTCCTGAGCGTCTCGTCGTGGTGACCCACGTTGCGCAGGATGAGCACGTCTCCACGGCGTTCGTAGGTGATGCGGTGGTTGCGGTCAACGCGGGCGTAGAATATGTCCCGATGGCCAGAAAGCCGCCTGGCGCGCAGGCCGGGGTGACGCCAGTTTTCGTCGAGGAGCAGAATCGCCCGATCAACTTTGGCGCGGGTAGAAGGGCGCAGCGCGAGGTATGCTTTGTCGAAGCGAGCGGTGCGTTGGATGGGCATCAGTCCTGTTTGCTCTCTGTCTCTGCTTCCGCAACCAGGCGGTGCAGTTCTGCGATTGTCTCCTCGGCGCTCATCGGTTCGCTCAGCCGTCCCAGCCGGACGTCCTCATCCGCCTCGCGCTCGGCAGCCTGCCACTCGGGGGTGTAGAAAAACGCTTCGTCGGCATCCACCAGCCGGCTGGGGCGCAGCAGGATCGTGCGGTCATCGCGGACTTCGGCAGTCAGGAAGTCCCCTTCGTACACACCGGCCGCTTCACGGATGGCAGCGGGGAGCGTGATTTGATACTTTTTGCGAATCTTGATCGTTTCCATCTCGAGCCTCCGGTCGGACATTCTGACTTTCCAACGTTATGATACCACATCTTGTCCAAATCGTAAAGAGTGGGTTTGACTATTCGGACAACCTGAGGCAACATGGGCGCGGGATGGCAAGCCGCTACCTGCGTCAAATCCAGGGTTTCAGTCGCAATGCCCGCCTCTACTTGCTCGCAGCTTTCATCCGTGGCGTCCAGTTCGGCGTCTTCCGCCTGATCTTTAACCTTTACATCGTCAGCCTGGGCTACCGCCAGGACTTCCTGGGTCTGCTACGTGCACTCGACCCGCTGGTGATGCTGCTGGCCTCCCTGCCGGCGGGCGTGCTGAGCGATCGCATCGGGCGTAAGCGAGCGCTGCTCCTTAGCAGCACAGGGCGGACACTCGCGCTGTTGGGCTTCGTGTTTGCTCCCAGCGCTGCGGGGCTGCTGGTCAGTTCGGTCGCCCTGGGTGGCGCGAAGACGTTGCTGCACGTCTCGCGTTTGCCCTTTATGGTAGAGAACTCTGACGAGCACAACCGCACCGCTCTCTTCAGCGCCGATTTCTCGCTGCTGATGCTGGCTGGCTTCTTTGGCAACCTGTTGGGCGGTTGGCTGCCGGGCTGGCTGGGAACCTGGGCAAGGGTAGCAACCGAAGGCGCGGCCTCCTACCGCCTCACTGTGGTGGCGATGGCTGTCCTGGTTGCTCTCTCGACGGTGCCTTACCTCTTTTTGCAGCCACAGCAAGAAGCGTACGTGGCAAACCGGCACCACTCCCTCTGGGCGACGTTCCGCGAGTGGCCGTTGCTGGTCAGATTGCTCTTACCCAGTCTGCTGGTCTCACTGGGCGGGGGGCTACTGGTGCCCTTCTTGAACCTGTACATGAAGCAGACCTTCGCCCTGCCCAACGCTACGCTTGGTTTCCTCTTCGCCGTCGCCGACCTGTGTACTGGTCTGGCGCTGCTCGTAGCGCCGCTCCTCGGCGAGCAGTGGGGCAAGGTGGGTGCCACAGCTATCACGCAGGTGGCTACAGCGCCATTCCTGCTGGCCCTGGGATTTGTGCCAGTGCTGCCCATCGCCGTCACCGCGCTGTGGGGACAGGCCGGGCTGATGCGCGCAGGTGATCCCTTGTACTCGGCTTTCACGATGGAGCGGGTAAAGCCTCGGCAGCGTAGCACAGTCTCCAGTCTGCGCAACATGGTCTGGACGTTCGGGCGCGCGGCGGGGCAGTCGCTGAGCGGTCTGGTGCAGGTGCGATGGAGCTTCCAGCCGCTGTTCGTTGCCAGCACCGCGCTCTACCTGGCAAGCGCTGGGCTGCTCCTCACCTTTCTTTCGTCTTCTGTTCGTCTTCGAAAGGAGAACTCACCATGAACCTGAAGAACACCGTTACCCACGATTGGGACTGGTGGGCCTACCAGTTCCGCGTCGTCCACCGTCGGGGTATCAAGGGCATTGACTTCTGGGACGACCATCTGGTTTCTTTCATCATTGACGTGCTCGATCTCAGGCCCGGCGAACGGCTGCTCGACCTGGCCTGCGGCTCCGGCGCGCACGCGCTGCGGTTTGCACGGCGCGGGATCGAGATGGTCGGGCTCGACATCGCCCCCAGCCTGGTGCGTTACTGCACCGAGCAGGCCGCCGCCGAGGAACTGGACAATGTCACTTTCATTGAAGGGGACATGCGCGCGCTGACCTACCAGGAGGAGTTCGATGCCCTGGTCGTGCTCAGCACCAGTTTCGGCTTTTTCGACGATGAGACCAACCAACGGGTGCTCGAGGGCATTACCCGGGCGCTCAAGTCCGACGGGCGGCTGCTGCTGCAACTTTCGGACCCCCACACCTTCGTCGAGCAGCAGGGAGCGCGCTGCTACTGGCGAGAGCGGCCGGAGGGCATCTACTGGACGGAGGCCTGGTTTGATCCGACCACCTTCATCAGCCACGGTGTCTTCCGCTTCACTGACAACGATGGGGTAACGCACCTGTGGAATGACCACGAGCGCGTGCGGCTCTACACGCTGCCTGAACTGCGCCGTATGTTCGGCCATGCCGGGCTGGAGATCAGCGCGGTCTACGGCGACATTCTGCTGCCCTCTGTGCCCTACGGCCCCGACTGCCACCGGGAGATGATCGTGGTGGGGAGACGAACGAAGGAGGAGATATGAGCGAACCTGGTGGACTGATCGGGTTGGAGGCGTGCCCTCCTGCTGGAGGGGAGGGGAGCGCTGCGGCGGCGAGGCTGCACGCACATCCTGCTGGGCGTGGACACCGAGAGCCCCACCGGCGCACTGCGTCTTTACGAGTCGGCGGGCTTCCGGGCGTGGAGGAAAAGCGTGACGCACCGCAAGACGCTGCGGGAGTGATGTGGGCTTGCTCTGTACCCCTACTTATGTTACAATCTCCCCAGAGTCTTTGTCTGGAGGGATAGCGATGACCAGAGAGCAGTTGAAGGGCTTACAGGCACGGATCACGGTGGATCCTGCCGTACTGGCTGGCAAGCCAGTCATCCGCGGCATGCGCATCAGCGTGGAACAGATTCTGACGGCGATTGCCGGAGTCCTCCAGGCAGAACTACTGGCGGAGTATCCCGGACTCGAGCCGGAGGACATCCAGGCTGCGCTCCAATATGCCGGCGACCTGAACTTCATATCCGCAGTGTCGCCACGAGCCGCAGAGGGTTCAGCAACAGGTCCAGCCCGGCGTTAATATGTGGGACGACGACGTCAGCCGCGCTCAGCGTTTCCACCGCCAGTCCCTCCTCGCCCAGCACAGCGATGGCGAGAGCCGCTTCGCTCAGCATCTCCGCGTCGTTCGCACCGTTGCCGACGGCGCACACGGTCTCGCCCCCCAGTTCCCGCACGAAGGATGCCTTCTGCGTGGCTTCTTTGAGGGAAAGGCCGGGCGTGATGCGCGTCGCTTGCAGCCCTAATTGCGCGTCAATGACCTGCTGCCGCCCTCGGGTGTCAGCGGTGAGCATGTGCACCTCGACCGAACGGCGTAGCTCGGCCAGCCGCCAGGTCACCCCTTCCACCAATTGCCCACCCAGCGCGATAGTGCCGTTGACGTCCAGCACGAGGTGTTTCAGGCGATACGTGCCCCGTCCTGGTACCTCAATCTCAATCATCGTTGCGCCTCCTCACCCCTCTTTTCCTGAACAGGCCCACTGTGAGCGCTGCGGCTCCGGTCAAGGCCAGCGCCAAATCAGCCACCTGGTCGGCCCGCCAGCCTGCCACCAGGAGCGTTTCATCGGCCCGCACGAACCCCAGCCCGAACGAGCCAGCGCTGTATAAGGCCAGCCAGAGCGGGAACGCAAGCCCATCAAACCGCGTGTGTCGCCCCGCGATGACGACAGCGGTCAGCACGATTGCGCTCCAGCCTGCTCCCAGCAGTTGCACCGCCACTCGCGGTGCCCGGATGCCATAGAGGTCGGGAAGTTCCAGGCTCAGCGTCCAGAGCAGCCCTTGTCCGGGGTAGGTCTCCAGCCCGTAGGCGCAGCTATTCAGCAGGCACCCCAGCCAGGCGCAGACCGCCAGCACAGCAGCGCCCGGCGTCAGTACGTCCAGCATCAATCGCGGTGGCGTCTGCCGGATGGCGCAATAGGTCAGCACAGCGACCAGCCCGCCTACAAGTCCCCCGTGCCAGGCCAGTCCTCCGTCCCACAGCCGTAACGCCCGGCGGAGATGGTCGCTGTAGTAGGTCCAGTGGGTTGCGACGTACACCGCACGGGCACCGATCACCCCGCCCAGTGTAGCAGTCAGGGACGCATCCAACACTCGTACAGGGTTGAGTCCGCGCCGCCGTGCTGCCAGACAGGCTATCACCGCGCCGATTAGCAGCCCGATGTCGACCAGGGCGGTGTAGCCTGTCACGGTGAAAGAGCCAATACGAAACAGCACCGGGTACAATCCCGACCTCCCAGGGATACAAGGCATGTGGGGCGGAACTTTTAGCCTTTCCGCGCGGCAGATTGGAAAGGCTGCCCCACGCTAACACCAAAAATCAGTATAACACAACAACCAGGCAGCACAAGGAGTGAACGTCATCCTACGTGGTGGCGTTGATGGTAGCAATGTTGGTGAAAATCGTGGCGGTGATGGTGGTGGTGCCGGTTAGAACCACGTCGGCGCTCAAACCTGGGCTGATCACGCCGGTGATGTTGATAGTCCCGGTTGTGCCGATGGCCAGGTCCTGTACCGTCCAGCTATAGGTAATGCCGCTGGTGGGGGTGATAGTCACCCCGTTGCTGGTAAAGCAGACGTTGGTCAGGGTAATCGGCACGACGTCGGTGATGACGACGCCGGTGGCCGTTACTGGGCCAGCGTTGCTGAAGGTGAGCGTGTAGGTGAGGACCTGGCCCGGGATGACGGGGCCAGGGGGCACGACAGACTTGGTGATTTCGAGGTCGCAGGCAGGCACGTCATAACTCGCATAGAGCTCATCCACCTCATCCGTATCCTGGTCGGCCCGGTAGACGACGCGGCTGCTGTCCGGGCTGACCTGGACGGAGTAGTAAACTACATCGCCGCCAAGCGCCAGCCGGTCGTTGAGCTTGTAATTAATCAGAGCCGCCAGGGAAGGGGACACCAGGCCGGGTCATTGCCGATGAAGTAGGAGACGTGGGGCTCCAGGCGGTTGAAGGGCTCCGGGCGCGGGCCGTCAAACGCAAACGACCGCTGCCAGCGCACAGGTTGGCAAGCCAACAGGCGATTCTGCCTCCACGCTGTCACCATTGGTATTTTGTGGGAGTGGGGGAGTGTCTGAGTGTGGATGTGAGTATGGCACAAAGCCGCCTCATCGAGGCGGCCTTGCACAGACCCCTCCCCCGACCCTTCCCCGAAGCGGGGAGGGGAGACTCCCCCTTCCCTCGCAGGGAAGGGGGCTGGGGGGTTAGGTCGGCCGGGGATGGGGGTGAGGCTGGCTACTTGATTTCGACGACTGCGTCGGCTGCCTCCAGTTTGGACTTGGCGTCCTCGGCTGCCTCCTTGGAAACGGCCTCCAGCACAATACTGGGTGCGCTGTCCACCAGCTCCTTGGATTCCTTCAAGCCCAGAGCGGTGAGTTGCCGCACGGCTTTGATGACCTCGATCTTCTTGGGGCCGATCTCCTTGAGGACAACATCGAATTCAGTCTTCTCCTCCTCCGGCTCGGCTACGGCCGCCACGGCGGGCATCGCAGCCATCGCTATTGGCGCTGCCGCGCTCACGCCCAACTTATCCTCCAGCATCTTGACCAGGTCAGATGCCTCCAGCAACGAGAGTTTGCTGATTTCTTCTACGATCTTTTCCAGGTCTGCCATAGTTTCTGTTCCTCCTTATTAGATGCATGTGCGCTTGTGATCTATGATATACAGGTGCACTTGAAATCTGCGAAGTGTGAAGCGTAAAACGTGAAAACGGCTCCAATGTTGATGTCTAATCACGTCTCACGCATCACGTTTCACGCCGAGCCAGGCAATCAGCCAGGTATGGCGGTGATACTTTCTCCCAGTTTTCACGTGCGTTTGGCATACTCAGGCGGGCTCAGCGGCCTGCTCCATCCTGGTGCCGGGCGCACCGCCCGACTCTTGCAGTTTATCCACGTAAGCCTGTAGGATGTTGAGGACCTGCCGGATGCTGTTGGCGATGACGCCGGCCGCTTGCCTGGCCGGTGCGTTGATGGTGCCGAGTACCTGGGCCAGGAGCACTTCCCGTGGCGGAAGATCAGCGATGGTGCGCACTTGCTCTACCGCTATCACCGATGTGCCCAACAATCCACCCTTGATGCGCAGCGTCTCCAGGTTCTTTACTGCATCCGTCAGCGCCTTGGCCACCGGTGGGACCTCGTTGTGGCAAAAACCGACGGCCGTTGGCCCGATCAGCCACTCCTCGGGCAGTGACATCCCCACTTCCTTCAAGGCCAGCGCCAGCAATCGGTTCTTGACCACCTGGAATTTGCCATCTACGGGACGCATTGTGTGTCTAATGTCACTCATATCACTCACACTGAGTCCCCGGTAGTCGGTCAGGATAATTCCCTGGCTCTGCTGAAGCTGTTCGACGTACTGCGCGACGAGTTCGGTCTTTCGCTGCTTTGAAATTGTCAATCTCACTCACCTCCTTCCTGAAAAACAAAAAGTCCCTGCGCCGTGCCGACGCAGGGACATGCCTCACCCGATCCACAAGTGGATGATCGTCTCTTGCCTCGGCAGGCCAGATTTAAGCGCTCTGGAGCGCACCTGCTGTCGTCGGCTACAGGTTTTCCGAACGACCTTAGAACGAAACCTCCAACGCCTGGGCCTGGATTGGGTCTATCTTGATCCCCGGCCCCATCGAAGACGTAACCGTGATCTTGCGGATGAATGTACCCTTACTTGCGGGGGGCTTGGCTTTTTTGATCGCATCCATCACTGTCGTGAAGTTGTCGAGCAGTTTCTCCACCGGGAAACTGGTCTTGCCGATAGGGATGTGCAAGTTGGCGGTTTTGTCCACGCGGAACTCCACGCGACCAGCCTTTGCCTCTTGGATCAAGCGCGGCAGATCCTCGACCGGGGCTATCGTGCCAGCCTTGGGGTTGGGCATCAGCCCTCGTGGGCCTAGAATGCGTCCCAATCGCCCCACCTTGCCCATCATCTCCGGCACGGCGATGGCCACGTCAAACTCTGTCCAGCCGCCTTGGATCTTTTTGATCCACTCGTCGTCGGAGGCCACATAATCGGCTCCAGCCTCCTGGGCGATCTTATCCGCCTCGCCAGCGGCGAAGACCAACACACGCACTTCCTTTCCCAGACCGTGAGGCAGCAGGACCACGCCGCGTACCTGCTGATCGGCGTGGCGTGGGTCTACACTCAATCGGAAATGCGTGTCCACAGTCGCGTCGAAGTTAGTATAACTGGTCTCTTTCACCAGTTCCAGTGCCTCCTGCGGCGAGTAGAGCCGCAGGCGGTCTACTTTCTCCAGTGCTTCGCGATACTTCTTACCTCGTTTCGGCATCGTTTCTCCTATGTGGTTCTGACGGGCTACGCCCTCCCACAACTTACTTAATCTGCGATGGTGATTCCCATACTCCGCGCAGTACCTTCAATCTGCCGCATCGCCCCTTCCAGATCAATGGCGTTCAGATCCTTCCTCTTCAACTTTGCGATCTCTTCCAACTGAGCGTGGGTGATGCTCCCCACCTTCTCTCGATTGGGTTCGCCTGAGCCGTGCTCCACGCCGGCCGCTTTGCGCAGCAGATCGGGCGTGGGTGGTGTCTTAAGCAAGAATTTGAACGATCCATCACGATAAATGGTGATCTCGGCTGGAATGATGTTTCCCACTTGACCAGCCGTGCGGGCGTTGTACTCCTTGCAGAATTGCATCAGGTTGATACCGTGCTGCGCCAGCGCGGGACCCACCGGGGGAGCTGGGTTGGCTTTCCCAGCCGCCATCTGTAACTTCACAACCGCTTTAATCTTCTTCATCGTCCTCCATCCCAAACAAGGTGCTCACCTTGAAGCCCCCACCGCCAGGCTTCGCCGTGAGTGGCCCTCGGTCGGGGGGCAGGTGTATCTCACCTCAGGTTTTCTCAACCTGCAGAAAGTCGAGTTCGACCGGCGTCTCGCGACCGAAAAAGGAAACCAGCACCCGCACTTTGGCCCGTTCCATATCAATCTCATCCACCATACCGATGAACTCGTTGAAAGGGCCATCAATGATGCGCACTTTCTGGCCTGGTTTGAACGTGACCTTGATCTTGGGAGCCTCGGCCTCCATGCGCTTCATAATGGCCTGGACCTCTTCGGGGCGCAGGGGAGTCGGCTCGTTACCCATCCCCACAAATCCGGTCACACCCGGTGTGTTGCGCACTACGTACCAGGAATCGTCGTTCAGGATCATCTGCACCAGGATGTAGCCTGGAAAGACGCGTCGTTCGACTACTCGTCGCTTCCCGTCACGAACTTCTATTTCGTCCTCGGTCGGGATCACAGCCTGGAAGATCTGGCTCTGCATCTGCATCGTCTCGATGCGTTGCTCCAGGTTGTGTTTGACCTTGTTCTCATAGCCGGAGTAGCAGTGGACGACGTACCAGGCCGGATTATCTTGAGGTTCAGATGCCTCGGTCTCCTCAGCAGTTTCCTCGGCCCGGGGTTCCGCAGCCTCGGCCTCCTCAGCAGTTTCCTCGGCCCGGGGTTCCGCAGCCTCGGCCTCCTCAGCAGTTTCCTCGGCCCGGGGTTCCGCAGC
>CAYPOY010000201.1:0-9488 GCA_964412395.1 uncultured Anaerolineales bacterium
CCAGCGCCTCCTCGCCGTCCGACGCGGCGACGACCTCCCAGTTGGGCTGCTGCATACCAAAACCGACGGAGATGAGACGCGCCACGTCGGGTTCGTCATCCACGATCAGGACCTTCATTGGTCTTCTCCCTCCAGTACAGGTAGGGCGATGAAGAAAGTGCTTCCCCGTGCCGACTCGCTCTCCACCCAGACGCGCCCCCCCTGCAACTCCACCAACTGGCGGGTAATGTACAATCCCAATCCCAACCCCACCTTCCCAGTGCCATCGGGGATGACGTAGAAACGCTGGAAAAGGTGTGCTGCTGCTCGCGCGGGATGCCGGAGCCATCGTCGGTGACGGCGACGACCAGTTCACCATCGCTGTGCTCCAGTGTGACCCGGATGTGCCCGCCCTTGGGAGTGAACTTGTGGGCATTGGCCAGCAGGTTGGTCAGCGCCTGCTCGAAACGGCGGCGATCCACGTCGGCCAGCGCCGGGCCATCCGGCAGCATGGTCTCCAATTGTTGCCCCTTCTGCTCCATCAGTGGCGCGACGGCCGTGACTGTGCGCTCCACGATGCGCCGCAGGTCGGTAGGTTGGGTCGCCAGGGTGACCTGCCCGATCTCCAGGCGGGTGGACTCCAGCAGGTCAGTGACCAATGCCTCCAGCCGGCTGGTATGGTGGGCGATGGTCTCCAGCAGTTCGGCCTGTACCGCTGGAGCAGCGTCGTGCAGCAGGTCCACCGAGGTCTTGATGCAGGTCAGGGGAGTACGCAGTTCGTGGGAGACGGTAGAGATGAAACTGCGCTGCAACTGCTCCAGCGTGCGCAGTTGTCGAACCTGCTCGCGCTCCCGCTGGTAGAGCCGGGCATTGCGGATAGACAGCGCCGCCTCCTGGGCCAGTGCGCTGAGGAACGTCAGGTCTTCCGTGCTGTAGTGGCGTGGCCGACGGTGGCCGATGTCCAGAAAGCCGATGGGCTGGCCGTGCAGGAGCAGGGGCACCGAGGCCCCGCAGACGATGTCCTCACGCTGTACCGTGGTCAGGAAGGCGCAATATTGCTCCGGGAGGGAGGAGGATGGCGTAAAGACGTAGGGCCGGCCTGTTTCGAGCATCGTTGTCACCAGTTCGTCCTCCATTGGCCAGCGCACGTGCGCCAGGGACACGCTGTCAATTCCGTGCACTGCCGCCGGCCGCAGGTGATGCCCATCCTCTTCAATCAGAGAGATAAACGCAACGTCCGCCTCCAGGAGGCGACAGGAGGCCGTGACCACTGTTCGTAGCACGTGTTGCAGATCCAGGCTGATGCTCAGTTGCTGGAAGAGTTCGTTCAGGGTGGACAGGCGAGTGGCCAGCACCCGCTCTTGCTCCGTCTCCTGGTGCTCGCGGCGCAGTTGTTCCAACAGCAGGGCGCACAGGACGGCGACCACCAGCAACAGCAACAGTTTGGCCGCCACGATGTAGAGCGCGGTCGGGGTCCACAGTCCGGCCTGGTTGACGGCGCAGGCGCCGGCGTAGATCAGACCCGCGATTAACGCCACCAGGATCGTCGGTACCAGGTCCATATAGAAGGCCACGCCGATGACGTTGAAGACGTAGAGGATGAAGAAGCCGGAGTGGTAGCCGCCGGTGAGATAGGTGGCCAGCGTGGCAACGACGGTATCGAGGGCCAGAAAGTTGAGCGGGCGGCGCAGCCAGCGCACATACCGGCTGACGAAGAGCAGCGCCAGGCTGTAGACGGCCACCCCCAGCACGGCATAGAAAGGCGAAACCAACAGCCCCTCCTCCAGGTGGTCAAAGATAGAGAGCACCAGCACCAGCAGCAGCGCCAGCCAGCGCAGGATCAGGAGCAATTGCCCAACCCAGGTCGGGTGGGGGAGCCCGTAGGCAGGCTCATCCTGCGCGACCCATCTTGTCTTCGTTTGTGGTTTGCGTCTCATCGCGGTTGACCTCTCACGACGAACATCACTCACCAGTGATTTCACATAGTTCAATTATATCTGTAGGGTGGGCGATGTCAACAGCACCGCCGCGCGGATGCAGGACTTTTCAGAACCCGCCCCCTGTGGTACACTTTCCACCCGGGACAAGCGCAAGAGGGAGCCGACAAGTGACTTTACCACAGACCGTCCGCATCCGCCAGATCCGGGATGAAACTCGCACCATCCGCACCTTCGTGCTGGATGCCGAGGTGTCGGAGGCAGAGCCGGGGCAGTTCATCATGCTCTGGCTGCCCGGCGTGGACGAAAAGCCCATCGCCATCGCCCGCCCCGCCCCACTCACAGTGACCGTCGCCCGCGTGGGGTCGTTCAGTGCAGCGCTGCACCAGCGCAGAGTGGGTGACCGGGTGGGCTGGCGCGGCCCCTATGGGCGTGGGTTCTCATTATCACTACACGAAGATCGGCCAGCGCTGCTGGTGGCTGGTGGCTACGGCGCAGCCCCGCTCTATTTCCTGGCCACACGGGCCATCAAGCGCGGTATTCCCACCACCGTCGCCCTCGGCGCTCGCCGTGCCGATGACCTGGTCTACGTGGACCGGTTCCGCAGCCTGGGGGTCGAGCTCGCCATCGCCACCGACGACGGCTCCATCGGTTACAGAGGCTACGTCACCGACCTGGTCGCCCAACTAACCAACCAACCAGCCAGCCAACCAACCATCTACGCCTGTGGACCCGAACCAATGCTCGTCTCCCTGCACCGCCTGTGCCGCGAGCGAGATATTCCCGGCCAGTTAAGCGTGGAGCGCTACATGAAGTGCGGCATCGGCATCTGCGGGCAGTGCGCCCTGGATGGATTGTTGGTCTGCCAGGACGGGCCGGTGTTCGGCGTGGAGCAACTGGACGGCCTGCGCGACTTCGGCCACGCCCACCGCAGCGCCACCGGCCGCCGCTTGCCCATTCGGTGAGAAAACTGTAAACGAAACGAGGCGGAAATCTACAAGACGCTGCAACGAATGGGGCTGGTATAGCGGTTGACCGCACGTGTGCTTGCCTGCAGCGGCCTCATGATGTCGCTGGAGGCCGTGGAACACGCCAATTTTCTGCCACCACGCCCGCCAGCAGCCCCAACAGCGTGATCCCACTGACTGCCGCGTACATCACGCAGTAATCCGTCACGCCGGCCAGCGAGCCCAGTCCCCAACTCCCCAGGCCGATCGTCAGATCATAGGCCGTGTACTGGATCGCCGCTCCACTTCCTCGCAGAGCCGGTTCAACACTCCCCTGCACACAGACATCGAGGCCAGCTCGCGCTGCTCCGCACCCCGCCCCGAAGAGCCCGGCCAGCGCCATCAGCACCCACCTGCTGGCGCCCACGGCAAACCCTGCCGCCGTCAGGCCGACCAGTGCCAGGCCCGCCAGCGCCGTCCTTCTGGCCCCCCACCGATCGGCGATGCGCCCTGCCGCCGGCTGTACCAGCGAGGAGATAAGCGCGTAGGCGGCGAAGACCCAGCCTGTCCCGCCCAATCCTCGCGCATCGGCCAACAGGGGCAAGAAGACAATGAACGCGCCGAAGGGCACACCCAGCAGCGCCATCCATAGTGCGCCAACACGCACCCCCGGTTGCCGCAGGGCCTGCCGCAAGTCCACCTGCCCTGAGCACCGGGGTGCGGAGTTGTGCTTACCCCCAGGATGCCCCCGGGACGGGGGCTGAGAGCTTTTTCGAGCGATCTGTCCCCGGGACGGCAGCACCAACGTTGCCAACAACCCTACCCCACCAACCGCGCCTAGAGCCAGAAACAACACCCCGAAGCCAAACTCCCTCGCCATCCACTCGCCGAACAGCGGCGCTACCGTCATCGTCACTGTCGAAGCGACATTGGCCAACCCCAGACCCTCCCCATAGCGACCGGGCGAAAGCAGATCAGCAATAAAGGCCTGATAGGCGACGGTAAAGAGTGCCATCCCCATACCGTGGACCGCCCGTACCCCAAGCAGCAACGGCACGTTGGACCCAAGTGCGTAGAGCAGCGGCCCACCGCCAAAGAAGAGCGCGCCCAGCATCAGAACTGGCTTGCGACCCTGGCGGTCGGCCAGCACTCCGGCCAGTGGACGGGTGAGCAACGATGCCAGCGCAAAAGCCCAGGTCGCCAGGCCATTATCTGCAGGGGAACCGCCGATGGCCGCAATATAAAGAGGGAGTGTGGGAAAGAGAGCATGAAAGCTGAAGAAAAGCAACAAGGTAGCCGCCATTGCGACGAAGAAAGGCCAGGGATAGGCGGCTCTCCGACCAGGGCTGTGTGTTCCACTCACTGCCCTAACCCAATGGAAGGGTCATGCTGTAACGTCGCCACCCCTAAACCCAACCAGGTATGGGTCATCTTACACCTATTAGTCACCATCCAACTTCAATACCGCCAGGAAGGCGTCCTGCGGGATCACCACCTGCCCGAACTGCTTGAGCCGCTTCTTGCCTTTCTTCTGCTTCTCCAACAACTTGCGCTTGCGCGTGACATCGCCACCGTAGCATTTGGCCAACACGTCCTTGCGCAGTGCGCTCACAGTCGATCGGGCGATAATCCGCCCACCGACGGCTGCCTGAATGGGTACCTTGAACAGTTGCCGGGGAATGACCTCTTTCATCTTGCGCACCAGCGCCGAGCCTATCTCCTGGGCCTTATCGCGATGCACGATCAGCGCTAGCGCATCCACCGGTTCCTTGTTGACCAGGATGTCCATGCGCACCAGCTCGCCCGGGCGGTAGCCGTCGAAGGTATAGTCCAGCGAGGCATAACCCCGCGTGGCCGACTTGAGCCGGTCGTGCAGGTCCACGATCATCTCCGAAAGCGGCATCTCGTAGGCCAGCACGACGCGCTGACTGTCCAGGTAGTCGGTAGTGTGGTAGATGCCGCGCCGCCGCGTGACCAACTCCATCACCGGGCCGATGTATTCCGCCGGCGTGAAGACCTGGATGCGCATCCACGGCTCGCGAATCTCCTCGATGGCGCTGGGGTCCGGCAAGTCGGCAGGACTGGCGACCCGGATTACCTCACCGCTGCGGGTGACGACCTGATAGGCGACGCTGGGGGCAGTGGCGATCAGGTCTAGCCCGTACTCCCGCTCCAGCCGCTCCTGCACGATCTCCATGTGGAAAAGGCCCAGGAAGCCACAACGAAAACCGAACTGAAGTGCCTGAGAGGTCTCTGGCTCAAAGACCAACGCCGCGTCGTTGAGTTGCAGTTTCTCCAGCGCGTCACGCAGGCTGTTGTAGTCCTCACCTTCAACCGGGTAGAGACCGGCAAAGACCATCGGTTTGACAGAACGGTAGCCAGGCAAGGGCTCCGATGCCGGATGAGCCACGCCGGTGAGCGTGTCGCCCACGTGACACTCCCGCACCGTCTTGAGCCCTGTGGCGACGTAACCTACCTCGCCCGTGTTCAATCGCCCCGTGGGAGTCATCCCCGGCGTGAAGACCCCCACCTCGACGGGCTCGGTCTTGGCACCGGTCGCCATCAAGAGCAGCGGCTCCTCCTGCACCAACACGCCGTCCATCACGCGCACGTAGGCGACCACGCCCTTGTAGGGGTCGTAATGGGAATCGAAGACGAGTGCCCGCAACGGCGCGCCGGGCTGTCCCTGGGGCGACGGCAGCCGGGCCACCACCGCCTCCAACACCTGCTCAATCCTCCACCCCTCTCTGGCCGAGACGCGCAATACCTCGTCGGGCTCCACACCCATCAGTTCGGCCAGTTCCAGCGCCACCTCGTCGGGCCGCGCCAAGGCCAGGTCAATCTTGTTCACGACGGGGATAATCTCAAGACCGGCCTCGAGCGCCAGGTAGAGATTGGCCAGCGTCTGGGCCTCGATGCCCTGAGCGGCATCCACCACCAAAAGTGCCCCCTCGCAGGCCACCAGTGCCCGGCTGACCTCGTAGGAGAAGTCCACGTGGCCGGGGGTATCAATCAGGTTCAGTTCGTACTCCTCGCCATTGGCGGCAGTGTACCACATCCGCACCGCCGACGCTTTGATGGTGACCCCCTTCTCCCGCTCCAGGTCCATCGAATCGAGCACCTGGTCAGTCATCTGACGGATGGGAATGGTTCCGGTCAGTTCCAACAGCCGGTCGGCCAACGTGGACTTGCCGTGATCAATGTGGGCGATGATGCAGAAATCACGAATACAAGCCTGATTCACAGATCCAACCTCTTTACATTCCATTCTAGCCGGGCTGGAGCAAGTTGTCAAGACGCTGAGATCTCCGACAGCGTAGGGGCTGCACCAGAGGCACACGAGGGCAGCACCACAACGAAGCGGCTGCCTCGGCCCGGAATGCTCTCGGCCCACACGCGACCGCCGTGCAGCTCCACCAGCCCCTTGACGATAGAGAGGCCTAGCCCCATACCACCGTGCCGACGGATCATGTGATCCTCAACCTGGTAGAAGCGATCGAAGATTCCTTCCAAATCCTGCGGCGGGATCCCGACGCCGGTATCAGCCACCGATATCTCCACATCTTCACCCCGGCGACGCACCGCCACCCGCACCCGTCCGCCGACGTGGGTGAACTTGACCGCGTTGGAGATCAGGTTATCCAACACCACCCGCACCTTCTCCCTGTCTGCATAGATGGGAATCTCCTCGTCTGGCAAATCAGCTCCCAGCACCAACCCGCCCGTCTCCGCGAGGGCCTTATACTCCTCACACGCCTCCTGCACCTCGGCCCGCAGGTCAAAGCGGGTAGCCCCCAGGTCCATCTGCCCGGTCTCCAGATAGCGCAGGTTGAGCATCGTCTCGATGATGTGCTGGAGACGCATAGCAGCCCGCAGCACTGCCTCCAGTTGCGTTCCGGCCGTCTCCCCCAGTTCCTCTCGGAGCACGGCGGCGTAGAGTAGAATCAGACTCAACGGGGTGCGCAGTTCGTGGGAGGCAATGGCGATAAAATCCGACTTCAGTTTATCCAGTTCCCCCAGCCGCTCGTAGGCTTTCCGCAACGCCCCCACCAGCCGCGCATTTTCGATGGCCACCGCTGCCTGGGCAGCCAGGTCCATCAGCGTATCCACGTCCTCCTGGGAAAACTCCTGGTCATCCCGCTTGTTCACCGCCTCCAACACACCGATGCAGTGCTCCTTGATCTGCATTGGAACCGCCAGCAGCGAGCGGGTTTTCAGGCCAATCTGCTGCCCGACCTCCCCGTAGTGGCGGGGATCAGCCTGAGCGTCGTGTACGATCAGCGGCTTCCCGGACGTCAGGACTGTGCCGGCGATGGAACCCTCAATGGGCACGGGAATGTCGACAAGTCGCCCGGACGGGTCACCGGCCTCCAGTGCAGTGCAAAAGCGCAACTCACCGGTGTGGGCATCCTGCAGGAGAATAGAGGCCCCCTCGCTATCCGTCAACTCGGCCGCCATAGCGACGATTTTCATCAGGAGCGGACCCAGCGCCACCGTGGAGGTCAGTTCTCGGCTGATCTCCAGAATCCTCTCCAGTTGTCGCATCCGGACTTCTGTGTCGTTCATCCTTCAGCCTCCATTTCTGTCATACAGGCCGCGATTGCGGCCTCTGCCTCGCTTCCATCTTTTGGCCCTTCCACCCCAAGCTCCCACCAGCCCAGGAACTCGACGTTTCCGGCTGGACCGCGCAGAGGGGAAAGCATCAGCCCACGCAGCCCCAGACCCAACTCCGCTGCGATACCCAGCACTCGCTCCAGCACGCGCCGATGCACCTCCGGGTCGCGCACCACCCCACCCTTCCCAACCTCTCGCCGTCCCGCCTCGAACTGCGGCTTGATCAGCGCCACTACCTTCCCCTCTCCCCCCCCTGTAGAGGGGGGCAGGGGAGGGGTGAGCCAGCACACTACCGCCGGCAGGATCAGCCCCAGTGAGATGAACGATACGTCGGCGGTGACCAGGCCCACCGGCTCCGGCAAACTCTCCAGGTAGCGGGCGTTGGTGCGTTCCATCACCACCACACGGGGATCGTTCCGCAGCCGCCAAGCCAGTTGGCCGTAGCCTACGTCAACGGCATAGACGCGACACGCACCGTGCTGGAGCAGGCAGTCGGTGAAGCCACCGGTGGAAGCCCCTACATCGGCCGCCACCACGCCCGCCACGTCCAGCCCAAAACGTACCAGCGCCGCCTCCAGTTTATCCCCACCCCGGCTCACGAAGCGCGGACGGGTCTGCAATGTGATGTCGGCATTTGTCATCACCTGAGTGCCGGGCTTATCAGCCACCTGGCCTGCCACGCGCACCAAGCCGGCACGGATCAACCGCTGGGCCTGCGCCCGGCTCTCTGCCAGCCCCCGCTCGAACAACAGAACGTCCAACCTCTTCTTCGCCCGCTTTCTCATCACACCATCCTAATCATACCGCAAGAACGGAGCAAAGGCAAGATTAGCAATTAGTCGGTTAGCAGTCAGCGGTTGGCCAACAGCCAACCGCTGAAAGCCAATCAGCGTTTGCCGAAAAACCGCACTTCTGGTATCATCTTCTACATTGCAACCCGCAAATCGCCTGGAGGCTAAAACAGTGATCATCGGCTTAGTCAAAACCATGCGGCCCAAGCAATGGGTCAAAAACATTTTTGTTTTCGCTCCGCTGACCTTCGACGTCAAACTGTTCAACTTGCACTACCTGGCTCAAACCCTTGCTGGATTTGTGCTGTTGTGTCTGGTGTCCGGGGCGGTCTACACCATCAACGATCTGGCCGACATCAAGAAGGACCGCCAACATCCCAAGAAGCGCAATCGCCCCCTCGCCAGTGGTCAACTGAGTATCAGTGCGGCTGTCATCGCGGCCGTCGCCATACCCCTCGTCGCGTTGCCGCTGGGCTTCCTACTCAACTCAGCCTTTGGCGTCATTTTGACCGGCTATTTGCTGATCCAGATTACCTACTCCTTCTGGCTCAAAAACGTCGTCATTATTGACGTGATGCTCATCGCGGCTGGTTTCCTGTTACGTGTGGCGGCCGGCGTGCCATTGGTGGACGCAAAACGTTTCTCACCCTGGCTCTACATCTGTATGACGCTGCTGGCATTACTGATCGGCTTCGGCAAGCGCCGCCACGAGTTGGTGCTGTTGAAGGAAAACGCTCAAATGCACCGCCAAAGTCTACAGGAATACAACCTGTCGCTACTCGATCACATTATCAGCATCGTGACCGCATCAACTCTGCTGGCCTACGCACTCTACACTTTCTCCGCCAAGGGCCTGCCTGCCAACTACACTATGATGCTGACTATCCCTTTCGTCCTGTACGGCATCTTCCGCTATCTCTATCTGATCCACGTCAAGGGAATGGGCGGCGCACCCGAGGAGATCGCGCTCTCCGACCAGCCATTGCAAGTTACGGTCGTTCTCTGGGGCCTGAGCGTCGTCATCGTGATGTACTTCCTGGGGTAAAGCAACGCCCAGATTTTCCCACAGACCACCTGGCCGCGCGACAGACAAACGTGCAACAAAAAAAGCCCGCTATCAAGCGGGCTTTTTGCTTCCGATTGATCCTACCACCACGGCAGGAAGAAAGTCTGTGTCGTGCCTGTCAAGCCGCCATACGTCACCGTCACGTCAACCACCA
>CAYPOY010000202.1:0-9218 GCA_964412395.1 uncultured Anaerolineales bacterium
CCCAGTCAAACTTGTAGTAGAGAGGATCTTCCGGGGCTTTGCCCTCGTGGACAACTTGAATGGTAATAGCTCTGTCTTTGATTTTAGGAAAGACCTCAAGTAGCCTTTGAGCAGGTAATCTCTCTACATTTTGAGCGACAAAGACCTCGTACTCCTCATCCAGGAGCGGAGAGGGATCGAAGTAAGTGGCCCGGGTGACGGGTATGACTTTATCAACGCTAAAGTGCCTGATCACAAAATCTTCGTCTGTTTGAAGGGTGGGCCTGGCATCAGGGTGTTTCTTGGCGGAGAATATCCTGAGCTGGTGGCCCAATTTCACCCAGGCTCTCCCTACCAATTCCGCGTGAATGGAAGGCCCATTGGCGGCATTCCAAAGGCACATCATGCCTATCTTCACTTTTTTGCTCCTCATACATACATACGGCGCATCATCTCAATATGTAGGGGCGAAGAACCCTTGTGGCCGCCCTCTTGGGCAGGTACAAGACCTGCCCCTACCCCAATTTAAATCAACCACCCCGCAGCAAGCTGCGGGGTATGAAGCGGAATTCTTTACCCAAGAACGCGGCAAGCCGCGAGGAATCAGACCCGATTTGGATTGAAAAGATACCATACGGCCTCTTGGGTGTTTCGCCTTGTAAGTGTATTTGCTTGTTTGCCTCTGGCCGGTTCACGAGGACCAGGTGTGGGCCAGCAGCTCCTGAACCGCGGCCAGGTCGCCGTTCCAAGGGCCAGGCTGCTCCTGCTTCAGCGTGGTGACGGCGGCCGCAAAGCGGCAAGCCTCCTCGGCGGACGCGCTGAGACGTTTGCCCACGTAGGTGGCGAAACAGGTATCGCCCCGGCCGGTGCGGCCGTCGAGGGAGCGGGGAGTGAAGGGCGCTTCGTAGATCTGGCCATCAGCGTAGACGGTGACGCCCGACGACTGGGTGACGACGACCTCGTTCCCAGGGGGGCCGTAGGCGGCCAGTTGGCGGGCGGCGACTCGCAGGTCGCTCTGGCCGGTGAGCAGTTCTGCTTCGGCGCGGTCCACCTTGAGGTAGGTCACGTGTGCCAGGCCCTCGGCCATTTCGGGCCACTGGCGAAAGACCAGGTGGCCGTTCTCGCCCCCCCTCAATCCCCCCCAATTCTGGGGGGGAAGGCCCCCCCTCAATCCCCCCCAATTCTGGGGGGGAAGGCCCCCCCTTAATCCCCCCCATAGGGGGGAGGTCCAAGGGACGCGGACGAAACCCTGCACGTCCAGGCCCACCGGCCCACGGGCCGCCAGCGATTTGAGCAGGGCTGTGTCCACCTCGCCGGCGATGATGGGCACAATCAGATATGCCTGAGCCGACAAGTCGGGGATTTCCTCCCGCCGGAAGGGGCCGGCGAAGCCCAGGAGTTTGCAGATGCGGCGCTCCATGTCGGCCGAGTTGTAAATGTTCTCGATGCCGGAGGTCTCTGGCGCGGCTGTGGCAAAGACCTGCACGCCTTCCCGCTCAAGTTCGTCCAGCCGTGGGAAGTCGTCGGGGTGCAGGCGGGTGACGACGGCCACGCGGATGCCGATGCGGCGCAAGGCGACGCTGCCGTAGTAGACCGCGCCGCCGGAGGCAATCTCACTTGTGCCATCCACCACCAGCCTGTCTTTGGCGAAGTGGCCGACCATCATGATGTCAACATCGTGCATGGTGTTTTGACCTCCAAAAACGTCGAACGTCAGGCGTCGAACGTCAGGCGTCGAACGTCAGGCGTCGAACGTCAGGCGTCAAACGTCAGGCGTCAAACGTCAGGCGTCAAAGTTACAGCGGCGTTCTCTGGCGGTCTTAGCGCGGCATCTGAGTCACGTTTCACGTTTCACGCATCACGTTTCACGTTTCACGCATCACGTATCTTGTACCGCTTCGTACAGTGCCAGGACGTTCTCGACCGGCGTCTCCGGCATGACATTGTTAGTCGGGGCCAGGATAAACCCACCTCCCTGTCCCAGGGCCTGACACAGCCGCGCGACCTCGGCACGCACCTGAGCGGGCGTGCCTTGCGATAGGACAGTCTGAATATCCAGCGCGCCGTGGAAGCAGAGAGCGTCGCCGAAGTCCCGCTTTAGCCCGGCGGGTTCCATGCCTTTGGCCGATACCTGGATGGGATTGAGGATGTCCACGCCCATCTCGATGAAATCCGGGATCAGGCGGCGGACAGCGCCGCAGGTATGGTACATGACCCGCTGTCCGTGCTCCTTGGCCTGGGCGATGAAGCGCTGCAAGCTGGGCTTGATAAACTTGCGGAACATCCTGGGGCTGATCATCAGCCCGTCCTGCACGCCAACGTCATCGGCGATGAAATAGATGTCGGTGAGGTCGCCCACGGCCTCGAGGATGCGCCGGTCCAGTTCCAGGTAGAACCTTTCCGCCTGCGCGATGATGGCCTGGGCCAGGTCGGGGTTCAGCGCCAGGTCCATCATAAACTGCTCCATGCCGCGCAGAAACATGGACAGGCGCAGCACACAGGTGGCGTTAGGGCCGGGGTCACGGATGACGAGGGCGTACTCGCTCAACGCTTCGCAGGCCGGGCGCAGGCCGTCGTAGTCAAACCAGTCGGGGTCGGGCCAGGGGTGAGCCTCGACGTCGGCGATAGTCTGGACATCCACCAGCGGCGGTTCGACGACCTCCTCAAAGAGACCTATCATCCATTTGCGGATGCCCCACCAGTCTACCCAACTGCCGTCGTCAAAGGTGGGCAGGGGTGGCCCGATGTAGTCCGGCCAGATGGAACGCAAGTCAACGCCCAGGGCCTGCCAGACGGCCTCGTCGTTACCCCCTCCCCGGCCCTCCCCATGTGAGGGGGAGGGAGCAGAGTTACCCCCTCCCCGGCCCTCCCCATGTGAGGGGGAGGGAGCAGATCCCGACTCCACGCCGAAGTGCTCGCGGAGGCGGTCCGTGACCGGTGGCAGCGCCCACAGGTCTACCGGCACCCGATCTGGCTCGACGTGATTGATGGCCGCCAGCACCCGTTCTTTGCTATTCACCCGAATTACGAATCACGAATTTACGAATCACAGATCAAGGCTCAATCCGCCCAGAGCAGCGACTTTTCCGTCTGCGGGTCGAAGAACTGCACCTTGCGCGTGTTGAAGTCGAGCGTCACGGCCTGGCCCATCTTCAAGCCCAGCGTGGGATCGGCCAGCACGTGGACACTGGCGTCGCCGATGTGCGCGGTGATCAGGTCGTCGCGGCCCAGCGGCTCGACGACGTAGATTTCGCCAGAGACGCCCGTGTCGGCGATGATGATGTCCTCGGGGCGGATGCCTAGCGTCACGTTGCCCCGGCCGGCGGCCTTTTCGCCCCGCTCGGCCGGTACCATCACGTCGAACGCTTCGCGACGAGCGTGATAGGCGCCGTTCTCGCGCACGACCTCCACGTCCACAAAATTCATGGGCGGGTTGCCCACGAAGCCGGCGATGAAAAGCGTGCGTGGCTGGTCGTACAACTCATCGGGAGAAGCGCAGGCTTGCAGCAAGCCATCTTTCATCACGGCAACGCGGTCGGCCATCGTCATCGCCTCCACCTGGTCGTGGGTGACGTAGATGGAGGTGATGCCCAGTTCCATCTGCAAGTGTTTGATTTCGCTGCGCATGCTCAGACGCAGGCGGGCATCCAGGTTGCTGAGCGGCTCGTCGAACAGCAGCAATGCCGGCTCTTTGACCAGCGCCCGGCCGAGGGCGACGCGCTGTTGCTGGCCGCCGGAGAGTTGGGCCGGCTTGCGATCCATCAAGTGGCCAATGCCCATCATGTCGGCCACTTGCTGTGCTTGCTTCCGCATCTCTTCTTTCGGGGTTTTCTTGAGTTTGAGGGGGTAGCTGATGTTCTGGAAGACGGTCATGTGGGGGTAGAGCGCGTAGCTCTGGAAGACCATGCCAACGTTGCGGTCTTTGGGCGCCACGTGATTGACCACCTGGCCGTCAAAGCGGATAAAGCCATCGGTCGGCTTGTAGATGCCCGCCACCATCAGCAGCGTGGTCGTCTTCCCGCAGCCAGAAGGCCCCAGAAAGGCCACAAACTCGGCATCCTTGATGTCCAGGTTCATCGAGTCAGCCCCCACCACGTTGCCCCACCGTTTAGTCAGGTTCTCAAGTTCAACTTTCATCGTTTTCTCCTTGCGTATTGCGCGGTGGAAGACGTAACATTCACGCCTTACCCATCACGTTTCACGTTTTACGTACCACCCTTGCTCCCGCCAGCGTAGACGCTGAGCAGCATCTCCTGGGTAAAGATGAAAAAGATCAACACGGGGATGAGTTGGAACATCCCCACGGCGGCGATCATGTTCCAGTTAGTCGGCGCGGTGTCGCTGATCAACTGCCTCATATAGACCGGCATGTTGGCTACCTTGGTACCCACAGTGAACGTAAACGGGATCAAAAAGGCAGACCAGCCGGACAGAAAGTTAAAGATGGCCAGCGCGGCCAGGCCGGGCTTGATCAGGGGAATGATGATCTCCCACCAGACGCGAAAGCGCGAAGCGCCGTCAATCAGCGCGGCGCGCTCCATATCCCAGGAAAGGTTGTCAAAAAAGCCCTTCATCAGCCAGACGCCCAGCGGTAGATCCAGGGCGATCATCACCAGCGCCACCCCGCCAACGGTGTTGTAGCCGAACCCCGAGCCGATCACGGGGATCTTGGAGAGAAAGTTCAGCACGAAAAAGATAGCGATCAGCAGCGTGACGCTGGGGAAGGCGTGCAGAATGAGCGTCAGCGAAAGGAAACTCTTGCGCCCGGCAAAGTTCATGCGCGACAGTGCATAGGCAGCCATAGACGAGACAAACCCGACACCGACGACCATGCCCACCGCCAGGATGAACGAGTTCAGGGTGACGCGCCAGATAGCCGGGTCGGCCAGGAACTCCCAATTGCGCAAGGTCAATCCGCCGATGTTACCCTCGGCATCTATGGGGAACAAACCCTCGGTGCGGTACGAAAAGGTGGCGATAATCAGCCAGGCATAGCCGAGCACGATGGGCGAAATGCTGATGATGAGCAGAACGTAGGGGAGTGCCCGGCCGAGGAAGCGTCTGGCGCCATATCGTGATTCGGTTTCAAAAGTTATCGTAGCCATCTGGGTTCCTCCTATAGCACGTCAATCTTGGGTTCCTGCACCAACTCGCCAAAGCGAAAGACGCGCAGGTAGATGGTGGACATCACGATGCCGATGATCACCAGGACAAACCCCCAGGCCGCGCCGTAGCCCCACTGGTTGTGGCCAAAATAGGTTTTCAGCGCTCGCTTGTACGCCGTGAGCGCCCATACTTCGGTGGTGTACAGGCCTGGCCCGCCTTCGGTCAGCAGCAAGATGTACTCGAAGGAAGTGAGCAACGAGAGGGTCTGGTAGGTAGTCACGAACAGCAAGGGCCACCGGATCTGGGGCAGGGTGATGTCGCGGATGATCTGCCAGGTGGAAGCGCCGTCCACCTTGGCGGCTGTGATAAGGTCTTTGGGAATCGCCTCGATGGCCGAACTGAAGAGGATCAGGCCAAATGAAGCGCCCACAAAGCCGTTCACCAGGATGACGAACAGCCACGGCTGTTCAAAGAGCCAGTATTGTGGCTCGACACCGAACGGTCCCAGCAACTGGTTGATCAGGCCAAAAGGGGGTTGGTGGGATATGCGTCTCCACATCAGGATATAGATCACCGAGGGGGTGATGCGCGGCAACAACCATATCAAGCGGAAGAAAAGGCCTGCCCGGCGATCTATGTGGGTGGTCAGCAGAGCCAACACCAGCGCCATCCCGACGTTAAAGCAGCTCAAGGTCGTGGCGACGTAGAAAAAGGTGTTGCCCAGGATCTTGGGGAAAAACTTGTCCTTGAACAACCGGGTAAAGTTTTCCAGGTTGATAAAGGTCAAGGGCTCGCTAAAGTTGGAACTGGACAGGTCGGTCAGGCTGATGACGAAGAGGATGACCACGGGGAGGAAGAAGAAGACCAGCACCAGCACCGCGGCCGGGCTTATAAAGCCCCAGGCGCCCAACGTAGCCTTCAACTGCGCCCAGCGGGAGGGCGGCGCCTGGCCCTTCACCGGTCCGCTGCCCATAATAGCTTCTGCCATTGGTATGCCTCCTTCTTGTCTTGATAATGAGTAACGTGGGTGCGGCGAACAGGGGAGAGGGGGAACATCCCCCTCTCCAACCTGTTTTTTACGATCATCAGCGGATGATCACGTTGTCGCCGAGTTCGTTCTGGAGATAGTCAACCGCGACTTCCAGCGCATCCTCCGCGGAGAAGCCAGACTCTGCCGCCAGGATGCCTTCGTAGTAGCCATTCGACCAGGCGCTCCAGTAGGGGCTGTTGGGCAGGAAGGTGGTCACGTCCAGCAGCGGGAGGACCTGGCTCAGGAACTTGGAGCTGGTGTAGGGGCCATACTCCGCCTGGGATTTCAGAATCCCCAGGTGGCCACTGGCGATGGCATAGTCGGTGTTGAGTTCCTTGACCGACGCCTTGGAGATCAGCAGCAGCGCCAGGTCGGGATGTTCGGACGCCGAACTGATCATGTAGATCAGCGGGTGGGTCAGCGTGGTGGGGTTGCCCGTGCCGTTCGCCATGCCCGGAATGGCGGCGAAGCCAAAGTGCTCCCACAGGTAGTCCTCTCCGCCCCGGTCTACGACATAGTTGCTGAACCACTCGGCCCAGTTCCACGAACCGCCGAACATGAAGAGGACATCGCCGTCCGTGATGCCGGTATGCCAGCTGGTCCAGTCGCCATCAAGGCGAGTGTCCGAAAGGATGCCGCGATCCACGGCCGCGTACAGCTTTTCGTAAACCTTGAGAGCGGCCGCTTTGTCAAAGATCAGCGCGTCGCCATCGCTGGTGATCTCGCCACCGGCAGCATAGTAGTAGTACAAAAAGTCGCCACCGTTCTTGGGGCGATGCCACCAGCCGTTGCCCTCAGCGACGACGCCGGCATTAACGGCCTCTTCGGCGGTATCGAACATATCCTCCCAGGTAAACTCGCCGCTCATGATGCGATCCGGCAGGCTCTCGATATCCGCGTCACTCCAGCCCAACTCGGCCAGCAGCGTCTTGTTGTAGTAGAGCGGGCGGGCCTCGGCGTCCTGCGGGACACCCCAGCGACTGCCATTCCACTCGGTGGAGGCCCAGAGGGCGTCAATCACGTCGTCGAACTCGGGATAGTCGCCCAGCATGCCGGTGACGTCAACCAGGTAGCCGGCCGGGCCCCAGTCGCCGATGTGCTCGTGGCCGGAGCAGACGATGTCGGGCGCCGCGCCGGCGTCGGAGGCCAGCTCGAACTCGGTCTTGTAGTCGCCCCAGTCCGCGTTGTCCTGGATGATCTCCAGTTCGATGCGACGGTCGTCGCCCATCTCGGCCAGGGCGGCGTTGGCGGCGCCCACGGCGCTCACCAGGTTGTTGCAGCGCCCTTCCTCGTGGGGCGGGGCGGCCTTGCAGCGGGCGACGATGTGTACCAGTTCGCCGCCGACCGGGACCTCAACCTCAACCTCTTTGATCACCTCGACCGTCTTTTCGACGACCACCTCGACGGTCTCTTTGACGGGTACTTCAACGGTCACGGTTTGGGGCTGGCAACCGACCAGCATCATACCAAACACGGTCAGAGCCGCCACGATGGTCCACAATCTATGCTTTTTCATCTTTCTCTCTCCTTTTCATTCTTGAAGTGGTTATCCGATTCGCGGTGCCTCGCTTGCTCTCGAGGCCAGAGTGAATTGATTTTGTTTGATCGTCCCGTGTCATCACCTCCTTATCTACCTGGCCCGAGTTCCCACCATCTGCACACGTGTGTGTTATACCACACTCAGCGCCCACTGTCAATGTGACCGTCTACTGGATCTTTGGTAGGGGCAGGTCTTGTACCTGCCCAAGAGGCTTGTACCTGCCCAAGAGGGCGACCACAAGGGTTCGCCCCTACATATTGAGATGATACGGAACGATCACACTGACGCGATCTCAGTGAGCCTGACCGGGCGATTCTCTTCGTAGGACTTGCGGGCCGCATAGCCCATGACGACCGGGACGCGCCCGTCAACCCCGGTCACCGGCGGTGTGCGGTCCTGCTGTATACATTCGATGAACGTTTCCATCTCAGCGATGTAGGAATTAACGTAGCGTTCCATGAAAAAGTTAAGTGGCAAGTCCCGGTGGACACTCTGGGCGTCGCTGACGATGGCGGTGTTAGGATAGTCATTGTCGGCACTGATGGCCCCACCGCTGCCAAAGACCTCGACGCGCTGGTCGTAACCATACACCGCCTGGCGGCTGTTGTCAATTGTGCCGATGACGCCGTTCTGGAAGCGGAGGGTGATGACAGCTGTGTCTATGTCGCCAGCCTGGCCGATCTCCGGGTCCACCATCACGCCGCCGACAGCGTAAATCTCCTCCACCTCGCTGCCAATGAGGTAACGGGCCATGTCGAAATCGTGGATGGTCATATCCAGAAAGATGCCGCCAGAGACCTTGACGTATTCGATGGGCGGGGGCTGGGGGTCGCGGCTGGTGATGCGCAGGATGTGGGGCTGGCCGATCTTACCGGCCGCCACGAGCTCTCGGACGCGGCGGAAGTTGGGGTCGAAGCGCCGGTTGAAGCCGACCTGCAGCTTGACGCCGGCTTGCTCTACGGCCGCCAGCGCCCGGTCAATGCGGGCCAGGTCAAAGTCAATCGGCTTCTCGCAGAAGATATGTTTGCCGGCGGCAGCCGCCTCCTCGATCATCCGGGCGTGGGTACCGGTGCTGGAACAGATGACGACCGCCTCGATGTCGGCGGCGTCCATGATCGCCCGGTGATCCTGGATGGCCCTGGGGATGCCAAAGTCGGCGGCACATTTCTGGGCTGCCTCCAGGACAATGTCGGATACGGCCTGGACGTCGGCATCGGGGATGCGGAAAGCCAGGTGCTGAGCGTGGAGCCGTCCGATTCGCCCCGCGCCGATAAGCCCAACGTTAATCTTACGAGTCATAACTCCTCTCCTGTACTCTGATGGGCGAAGGTCTCCCGACCCTGATGGGCGAAGGTCTCCCAACTCTGATGGGCGAAGGTCTCCCAACTCTGATGGGCGAAGGTCTCCCGACCCTGATGGGCGAACGTCAGAGACCTTCGGCGAACGTCCGTTCTCAATGGCGTGGATGCTTGCACACGTGTGCAAAAAAATTATATCATATTTGGCCCGTCTTGTCAATCGAGCGCAGCATCGCCGTGAAACGGGGTGGGTGGGGGGGGGGTA
>CAYPOY010000202.1:9228-9445 GCA_964412395.1 uncultured Anaerolineales bacterium
CCCCCCCCCCCCCGCGCCCCCCCCCCCCCCCCCGCCGCGCCCCGCCCCCCCCCCACGACGCGCCAGGCTTCCGAATGCCTGTGTTGCAGATTGCCGCCAGTGATTCTCCGTCGTTGCCGTACATGCAACACATCCCTGGTAGGATGGGGGCAAATCCATCCGAAAGGGAGGTGTGGCATGGGACGCAGGCCCGATCAAGGACGTCTGAAGCGATACG
>CAYPOY010000203.1:0-3558 GCA_964412395.1 uncultured Anaerolineales bacterium
TCCTCACACCCGGCGCAATTGCATACCGACCGTGCTAAAACTAGCAGATAGGGTAAAATATGAAAGGGGGGATGATATCGCCAATCTATTTTGGTCAGGACGGGTTCAGGTAACAGCAGTAGTGCTGGGTCAACCAGCACCTCGAAGGAATTGACCACCAAGAACATAAGTAAGGAGGAATCTCATGGCTGAGATTAGTAAGGAAAAGCTCCTCTGGGTGTATGAGAAGATGAGGCTCATCCGAGAGCACGAGGATCGAGCGGCCAAAGAGTTCGCCGCGGGCAAAATGCCGGGCTTCGTCCATCTATACGCCGGTGAAGAGGCAATTGGGGTGGGTGTAATCGCCCACTTGACGGACAAGGACTACCTCACCTCGACTCACCGGGGGCACGGACACTGCATCGCCAAAGGAGTGGACATCAACTCGATGATGGCTGAGCTGTACGGCAAGGCCACGGGCGCGTGCAAAGGCAAGGGTGGCTCGATGCACATCGCCGATGTGGACAAGGGCATGCTGGGCGCCAACGGTATCGTCGGCGCCGGTGGTCCGCTGGCCTGTGGGCCGGGCCTGATGGCTAAGATACTTGGCACTGACCAGGTGTCGATCTGCTTCTTCGGTGACGGTGCTTCTGAGCAGGGGACCATGCACGAATCAATGAACCTGGCCAGCATCTGGAAGCTACCCGTCGTCTTCGTCTGTGAGAACAACGGCTACGCCGAGACCACGCCGTGGGGCTACCACTGTGCTGCCAAGGACATCTCCGACCGGTCTGTGGCCTACGACATGCCCGGGGCGACGGTGGATGGTTCGGACTTTTTCGCCGTTTACGAGGCCGCCGAAGTGGCCATTGAGCGAGCACGTAAAGGTGAAGGCCCGTCCCTCATCGAATGTCGAGGGTTCCGCTACTACGGCCACTTCCAGGGCGACACCATGCTCTATTTCACCGAGGAGGAAAAAGCGCGCAATCGCGCCAATGACCCGATTGAGAAGTTCAAGAAGCGGGTGTTGGAGCGGGGCCTCCTGTCTGAGGCAGAGATCGCGGAGATTGACGCCAAAGCGGAGAAAGTGATTGACGACGCGGTCAAGTTCGCCGAGGAGAGCCCTCTCCCCGCCCCTGAAGAAGTCACGACTGACGTCTACGTCAGCTACCCTTAGAAAAAGGAGAAGGAACAATGGCTACACGTACGATAACTTTTCGGGAGGCGGTCATTGAGGCTATGCGGCTGGAGATGCGCCGCGACCCCACGGTGATTCTCATGGGCGAGGACGTGGCGGGTGGTCCTACGCTGCCCCACATGCAAGGCAAGAATGTGGAAGCCTGGGGCGGCGTCTTGGGCGCCAGTAAAGGACTGGCCACTGAGTTTGGATGGGAGCGCGTTCGCGACACCCCCATCAGCGAGTCGGCCTTCATCGGCGCGGCTGTGGGCGCGGCTTCGACGGGCTTGCGCCCCATCGCCGAGCTGATGTTCGTAGACTTTTTCGGTGTCTGCTTTGACCAGATCTTTAACCAGGGCGCTAAACTGCGCTACATGTTCGGCGGCAAGGCCCAGGTGCCCGTCGTCATCCGCACGACGATCGGTGCTGGCTTCGGGGCGGCCGCGCAACACTCTGAATGTCTCTACTCGATCTTTGCCCACATCCCGGGGCTCAAGGCGGTCATCCCCTCCACGCCCTACGATGCCAAGGGGCTGTTCATATCCGCCATCCGGGACAACGACCCGGTCATAGTCTTCGAGCACAAACTGTTGTATGACACGGAAGGCGAGGTGCCGGAGGAGAGCTACACGGTCCCGCTGGGAGTGGCTGACGTCAAGCGGGAGGGTAAGGACTTGACGATCGTCGCGCTTGCGCGCATGGTCAATTTCTCGCTGGAGGCCGCGGAGAAGCTGGCCGGTGACGGAGTGGACGTCGAGGTGGTAGACCTGCGCTCCATCTCACCGATGGACAATGAGGCCATCTTGACCTCGGTCAAGAAGACCCATCGCCTGGTCGTGGTAGATGAGGACTATCCCCGCTGCAACGTGGCGACGGACGTCGTCGCACTGGTCGCCGGTCAGGCCTTTGATTACCTGGATGCACCGCCCAGGATGATCACACCGCCGCACTCACCGGTGCCTTTCAGTCCGGTTCTGGAGAATGCTTACATCCCCAGTGTGGACACCATCGTCTCAACGGTGCAGTCCCTGATGTAGCAATCTTCCGTGAAACGTGAAACGTGAAACGTAATCACGCATCACGCATCACGCATCAGGAAGGGGTTACACCTCGGTCACGAGGTGTAACCCTCCTTTTGAGGAGAGATTATGTCAACTGTAGGTATCATTGCCAATCCAGCCTCCGGCAAGGACATCCGTCGCCTGGTCACCCATGCGTCGGTCTTTAACAACCACGAAAAAGCGCATATCTTGAAGCGGGCGCTGATGGCCCTGGACGTCTTAGGTGTCGAGCAGGTACTCTTTATGCCTGACTACTACGATCTCGTAGATCGGTCGTTAGAGGGGCTGCATCTCTCGCTGGAGGCCATCTCACTTCAGATAAATATGTACGCCGACGAACGGGATTCAATCGAGGCAGCCAGACGCTTTTGCGAAAGCGACGTGGGGTGCATCATCACGATCGGTGGAGACGGAACCAACCGGGCCGTGGCTATGGGGTGCAGCGACATTCCTATCGTCGCCATCTCCACCGGCACCAACAACGTCTTCCCCTGTATGCTCGAAAGCACCGTAGCCGGGCTCGCGGCGGGACTGGTCGCCAGGAAGATGGTGGACGTGGAAAAGGCCACTTATACCGCCAAACGGCTAGAGGTGTACGTGGACGGCCAGATGGCGGAGATCGCCTTGATTGACGTGGTGGCCACCACCGAACTGTTCATCGGCAGCCGGGCCCTGTGGGACCCTCGCCGCATCCGGGAGATCGTCCTGGCCAGGGCCGAGCCGAGCAGCATTGGCATGTCATCTATCGGAGGCTGTCTACACCCCGTGGGGCCCCGGGATGCCGAGGGGTTGTACCTGCGACTGGGCCAGGGCAGCGGGGCGCCCCCGGGGACGGGGGCTGCGAGCAGTACGCGTGTGCTGGCCCCCGTAGGTCCCGGCCTGATCATCCCGGTGGACATCCAAAGCCACCGCTTGCTCTCCCTGGGGGAGGAGGTGGTATTGGAGCCCGCCGCCTGTACCATCGCCGTGGATGGCGAGCGACAGATCGAAGTCTTCCCCGAGCAGAAAGTGAGCGTTCGATTGACGAACCGCGGCCCCCGCGTGGTGGATGTGCAGCAGTGTATGCGAGAGGCGAGCCAACATGGTGTCCTCAGGATACCCGGCGGTTCTGTCTCGCAATGAATAAGAAACCAGGTTTTCAAGAAAAAACCTGGTTTCAGGAGGAAAATCGAATGGCTCTGAAAGCAGCTTTTGTCTTCGTGGCTCCCGATGTGGATCCCAAGATCCATCGCCAGACGGTGATGACTCCCCAGGTCGAATTGACGGCCGTGGCGGTCAACAACTATGCCGAGGCCGTGGCGGTCTGCAAGGGGTTGGTTGAGGAGGGCATCGTCGCTATCG
>CAYPOY010000203.1:3568-9436 GCA_964412395.1 uncultured Anaerolineales bacterium
GTGCGGCGGGTTCGGTCACGCCGGCACCGCCCAGGTGGCCGAGGCCGTCGGCGACAAGGCCGCCGTCGGCGTGGTGCGTTTCGACAACCATCCTGGGCTGGAGTTCAAGAGCGGGGACGCATTGTTTGGGAGCAAGTAGACGGGAGGGAGGGGCCGCCCCAGGCGGCCCTGCCAAACCTATCCCCATCCGTAGGGCAATCGCTTTCATATTTTGAGTCGCTCCAAACTGTCATTCTGAGGAGCGAAGTGACGAAGAATCTCCCCTTTGCACGGCGAAATCGAGATTCTTCGGCATGGTTCATTTTAGACCTGTTTGGAGCCAAAAAGTCCTTGACACTTTCCACAGTCCTTGATGACTTTGCTCGCTGGAAATCAGCCACCAGAACGGCGTTTCAGGGTCAAATCAAGCGATTTCTGCTGATCGTTGGCCCAAAACGTGCCTCTCGTTCGGCTGAATTTGTCAAGGAGTTTTTTCCGCCTGAATGAACCATGCCGATTCTTCGCTCCCTACGGTCGCTCAGAATGACAAATGGGCAAGAGATCAGGATAAAAGCGATTGCCCTATCCCCATCCGTGAGAGGAGCTAATAAAGATGAATCTCAAAAAGTTCGTCGTTGAGGTAGGCATGGGTGTTGACCAGCACGGACAGGACCCCACCAACGCCGCCCAGAAGGCGGTGAAGAACGCCATAGCCCGAAGCTGTCTTGCAGGGCTCCTGGAGGTAACCCGCCTCGATGACGCCAACCAGATGTTCGTGGACGTGCTCATTGCCTGCCCGCACCCAGACCGGGTGGACACAGAGAAGGTCCTCCAGGCCCTTCCCTTCGGCCAGAAGCAGATCAAGGTCGTGGAAGGCGGGATGATCGCCAGGTGCATCTACCTGCCAGAACTGGAACTGGGGGACACTTCCGACGAGTTTTTCGTCGCCAACGCTTCTGTGACCGTGTCCGTGGACATGGACCACGTGCTGGAAGCCTGGAGAGAAGAACTCTAAGGGTCTATGGGAGTTTGCGTGGATGACGCACCGGAGTCCCGAACTTGTTCGGGTTTATCGCGCTGCCACCCCAACAAGTTGGGGACTCCAATGACCTGACCCCGCGAAATCCCAAAGAGCCAACTCTGATCAACCCACGCCGCCGTGGAACAGACGGCGCTGGGTATCAAGGAGGAACTATTATGGCAACCGAGATCATTATGCCCAAATTGGGTATGGCAATGTCCGAAGGAACCGTCGTCAAGTGGCTCAAGGACGATGGCGCAGAGGTCAAAAAAGAAGAACCCGTTGTCGTCGTGATGAGCAAAAAGATCACCTATGAGGTAGTGGCGCCGGCTGATGGCATCGTGCGCCACGTTGCCCATGCCAAGGACGTCCGTGGCATCGGCGAGGTCATTGGGTTTATCACGGCTCCCGGCGAGGAGATTCCCAAGGTGGAGGCAGTCGTCGCAGCTGGGGCTCCCGCTGCCGCTCCCATCACAACCGAGGCCCCAACACCCGCCGCCCCAGTTGAAAAAAAGATGGAACCACCCAAGGAGGAAAAGGTCGTCCCATCCTCACCCGCAGCCCGACGGTTGGCGAAAGAACTGGGCGTGAATATTTCCAAGGTCACACCCTCTGGCCGCCGTATCACAGAGCAAGACGTGCAAGTCTACCACGAGAGGCAGTCGCGCATTGTGGCCTCCCCGCTGGCCCGTCGCATGGCGGAGGAAGAGGGGCTGGACCTGACACAGATCCAGGGCACAGGACCGGGCGGACGCATCATCGAGGAGGACGTGCTGCGCGTACTCGAGGGGCAGGAGATACCGGCCGCGACTATGCCCCAAACCATTCCCTTCATCGGCATGCGCCAGGCTATCGCTGAGCAGATGGTCCACAGCCTGCAAACGATGGCGCAAATCACGATGACGACCGAGGTGGACGTGACCGAACTCAAGTCCACTCGCGAGGCATTGCGCGCACGCTGGGACCGCAAGGTCTCCTACACGGACCTGCTGGTCAAGGCTGTGGTGGTTGCACTGGGCGATCACCCTCTGCTGGGAGCCAGACTCGAGGGCGAAGAGATCATGATGCCGCACGAGATCAACATTGGAGTAGCAGTGGCATTGGAAGATGGGCTTATCGTACCTGTGGTTCGCAATGCCGACCGGATGACTGTCCCTGAAATCGGCGATAGGATCAAGGACCTGGCACAACGTGCCCGCGAGAATGCCCTGAACGTGGATGAGGTCACCGGCGCGGTGTTCACCATCACGAACCTGGGGATGTACGGCGTGGACGGGTTCACGCCCATCATCAACCCGCCGGAGGTGGCTATCCTGGGCGTCGGGCGCATCACCGAGGAACTGGCTCTGGTCAACGGACAGGTCATGGCTCGCTCCAGGATGGTGCTCAGCCTGACCATTGATCACCGCATCGTGGACGGAGCGCCCGGTGCAGCCTTCTTGCAAACACTGGCTCAAATTCTGGAACATCCCGCGCTGATCTTCGCCGGAGAGCCTGTCCTGAGCAGTTCGGCTGTGCTCACTGTAAACTCCGCCGAAGGGGAGGAGTAACTATGGCCGAGATGCAAGACCTGGTTATCATCGGCGGCGGCTCCGGCGGGTTCGCTGCGGGGATACGCGCCGCGCAGTTGGGCGGCAAGGTGACCATCGTCGAGGAGGCCCACTACGGCGGCTACTGTATGCACAAGGCGTGCATCCCCTCCAAGTTTCTCATGACGGCCGCCCGGCTGATGGGACGCGTCCGCAAGGCCGGACGTTTCGGCATCCAGGTGGGGGAGCCGAGGCTGGACTTGGATGCACTCCACGACCGCAAAGACCTGATTATCGAGGGGCTGCGGATGGGCACGGAGCAATTGCTCTCTGACTACGGCGCTACGCTGATCGAAGGGAGGGGCAGGCTTGTCGCCCGGGACACCGTGGAGGTCAACCCCCCTCCGGCTCCCCCCTCACAGGGGGGAGAGCGGATCAAGGCGCGTAATGTCCTCATTGCCACGGCGTCCGTCCCTGCCCAGTTGCCCATCGAAGGCGCGGACCTGCCCGGGGTGATCGGCACCGAGGAGGCGGTCGAACTGCGCGAGATCCCGGCGCGTATCGCTATCATCGGCAGCAAGCCCTGGGACCTCGAGGCGGCCCAGTACTTCCAGGTGATGGGCAGCGAGGTCACCCTGATCGAGAGCGGCAAGCAACTGCTCCCCGAGGCCGACCGCGAGATCTCTCAACGGGTGGGCAAGCTGCTCCACGACGCCGGGGTCGCCATCAAGAGAGGTGTCTCGGTGGAGGCGATCCGCCAGGGGGACGATGGCGCACTGGCCGTGATGTTGGCCGAAGGCAAGGGCGAGGTGATCGCCGACAAAGTGCTGGCCGCGCGCCGCCTGCCCAACACGGCCGGGCTGGGCCTGCGCCAACTGGGCGTCAAAATGGAAGGGGGCGCCGTGCTGGTGGACGAGCGCATGGAAACCAGCGTGCCGCACATCTATGCCATCGGCGACGTGACCGCCGGACCAATGTGGTCGCACAAGGCGAACGCCGAGGGGATCACGGCCAGCGAGAACGCGATGGGGCTGAACAGTCGGATAAACTACGACATCCTGCCCCGCTGCCTCTACACCTGGCCCGAGGTCGCCTGGGTGGGCCTGACCGAAGAACAGGCCGAAGCCCAGGGCATTGAGGTGGAGATCGGCAAGATTCCCACGGCCATCAACCCCTACGCCATGATCCTCGACGAGACTGCTGGCACGATCAAGATCATCGCCTGCAGGAAGTACGGCAAGATCGTCGGTGCCCACATCATGGCACCCGGCGCGGTGGACCTGATCAACGTCATCGCCGTGGCGATGCTCTCCGAAGCCACTGTCGGCGAACTGATGCGCTTCATCCCTATGCACCCTTCCATCGGCGAGGCGATGGCGGACGCTGCGATGGACGTGGAGAAGCGGTCACTGCACCTGCCCAGGTGGTAGCGGATGGAGGGTGGAGAATGGAGATTGGAGGTTGAATAGGAGCGTTGAAGAGATCAGGGTTCGTGGTGTCCGTTTTTCGCCTTGGGACAATAGAGTATGAGGAGGCTTGCCGCCTTCAGGAGGAGGTGGCGAAAGCGCGGGCGGCAGGGGACATCGGTGACGTGTTGCTGATGCTGCAGCATCCGCCAGTAATCACCGTCGGGCGAGGCGGGGGCGAGGAGGACATCCTGGCTCCCGCTCTGCTTCTGCGCCAGGCGGGCATCCGTGTGCTACCTACCGACCGCGGCGGACGGGCTACCTACCACGGTCCAGGGCAACTGGTGGCCTATCCCATCCTCGCCCTCAAGCCGCCCGACGGCGACCTCTATGATTACGTCTGGTGCCTGGAGGAAGTGGTCATCCGGGTGTTGAGTGCCTACGGCCTGACGGCCGGCCGACTGGACAAGCATCCTGGCGTGTGGGTCAATCCTTCGACAGGCTCAGGACTTGGCGGTAACAAGATCGCTGCCGTCGGCCTTGCTGTGCGAGACGGGGTCACTCGCCATGGCCTGGCGTTGAACGTGGCTCCCCAGATGGCCCACTTCGATCTGCTCATCCCCTGCGGTATCACCGACCATGGGGTGACCTCGATGGAGCGAGAACTGGGGCGGCCGGTGGACATGGCTGAGGCGACCGGGCATTTCGTGCGAGCCTTCGCCGAGGTGTTTGGGTGCCGGGTGGTGGAGAGGGATTCCACCCTGCTGGCGAGGCTCTCCAGTACCCCCACTCAACCGCTCGCCGAGCAACCGCCCTGGCTGTGGCGGCGGGTCTCGACCGATGCGGAAGCCGCTGTGAGCCGTATGGAACACCTGCTGACCGACCTCTCCCTGCACACCGTCTGTCAGGAGGCTCGCTGCCCCAACATCGCCGAGTGCTTCGGGCAGGGGACGGCCACGTTCATGATCCTGGGAGTCGTATGTACGCGTGGCTGCCGCTTCTGCGCCGTGGAGCATGGACGACCCGTGCCGCTTGATCCTGATGAACCCGAACGGGTGGCCGAGGCCGTGGCCCGGCTCGACCTCCATCACGTGGTCATCACTTCAGTGACTCGCGACGACCTGCCCGACGGCGGTGCGAGCCAGTTCGCGGCGACGGTGCAGGCAGTGCACCGCCGGCTGCCAGATGCCACGGTAGAGGTTCTAATCCCGGACTTTAACGGTTCCTGTGCTGCGCTGGAGACGGTGCTGGACGCTGGGCCGGATGTACTGAACCACAATCTGGAGACGGTGCCCAGGCTCTATCCGCAGGTGCGCCCCCAGGCTGACTATTGCCGCTCGCTGGGGGTGTTGGCCTGGGCCAAGGCCCATGCGCCGCAGACGGTAACCAAGTCGGGGCTCATGCTGGGGCTGGGAGAGCGGACGGCGGAGGTGTTGCGGGTGCTCTACGACCTGCGTCAGGCCTGGTGCGACTTGTTGACTCTGGGCCAGTACCTTCAACCGACCGACCACCAGCTCCCGGTGGTCCGTTACGTCCCCCCTGCCGAGTTCGCCTGGTACAAGGACAAGGCGGAGGCATTGGGTCTCCAGGGCGTGGCCGCAGGCCCGCTGGTGCGCAGTTCACACCGCGCAGCGGATCTGTGGGCGAGGGCCACGCGGCGGAGCAGTGAACAGCACGATCAGCTAGAAGGAGACGCCTCCGGAGAGACGATTAACTGCTGAAGGGTCACGGACTGGATTAGCCGTTAGCTGCTAGCAGTATACCCCGCTCCTCTGCTCTTTTGACCCAGTCCCACAGGTCCGCCAATGTCCCCTGCCCGAGCGCCCCCCCTCTTATCCCCCCCTCCAGGGGGGGAGGGGGAGGCCGACCGTCACGCGCCCCCGCCATCCGGGGGGGGGGGATGCCCCCTGAAGTTCGGACCAGCGTCGGGGGG
>CAYPOY010000204.1:0-9421 GCA_964412395.1 uncultured Anaerolineales bacterium
ACCCACCCCTACCCCCACATGGCCAGTAACTGTCTTCGTCCCCGGGGGACTGCCCGCGCCCGTGGCCAATGCGTTGAACTCTGCCCTGGCCGAGCATCCTGACCTCTTCACCCCGGCCTATTCCGCCGAAGCCGCCGATGTGCAAGTGGTGCTCAATCCTGCGACTGCGCTCAGGACAGGCCACGGCCCTGACGCAACCCCGCTTGCCGAGTGGACCTACGCCGTCGTGGCCCCCTTCCCCACCCTGACCGACGAGGTCGCCTGGGCCAACATCGTCAGCAGTTGGAGCGCCACCTCGACCGGCCCCTTCGCCGGCCATTCACTGCTGATGACCGTCGACACCGCCGCGACGCTGGCCGCCACAATGGGCGATCCAACCCCCAGCGCGGTCGAGGTCGTCCCGGCGGACCAGATCGTACAACGCGCATGGGACACCCGCCCGGCCTGGGCCATCGTTCCCTTCGACCAACTGGAGCCGCGTTGGAAGGTGCTGCGGGTGGACGGTGGTTCGGTGCTCGACAAGGGACTGGACGTGGAGACTTACCCGCTGGCCGTGCGCGTTGGCGTGACCGGCCTCGAGCGCGGCGTCGCCAAGCTTCAGGAACAGATGCCCCCACCCATCACCAACCGGGATCCGGACAAGATGACGGTGGTGGTGATGACTGGCGTGACCGCCCTCTCGCGGGCCACCGCTATGAGAATGGAGCGCCACGGCGTGACTTATCCCGCTCAGGACATCCGCCCCTGGCTGGTCGAGGCCGACATCACCCATATCAGCAACGAGGTCTCCTTTGCCGAGAACTGCCCGCCGCCGGCCGACTACACCACGATGGTCTTCTGCTCCAGCCCGCGCTACATCGAACTGCTGGAGGACGTGGGCATTGACGTGGTTGAACTGACCGGCAACCACCTGCTCGACTGGGGATTGGAGGCGATGAAGCTCTCGCTGAGGATGTACGACGAGCAGTCCATTCCCTACTTCGGCGGCGGATGGGACCTGGCGCAGGCACAAACTCCGCTGACGCTCACCCACGGCGTGCACACCTTCGGCTTCGTAGGCTGTAACCCGGCAGGGCCGGCCTACGACTGGGCAACCGGCGACTGTCCCGGCACAGCCCCCTGCGACTATGACCTGCTCTATGCCCAGGTCCGCGGACTGCGCGAGCAGGGTATCATCCCCATAGTCACCCTCCAATACTGGGAGTTCTACCAGTACGAGCCCACGCCACAGCAGCGGGCCGAGTTCCGCGCGCTGGCCGAGGCGGGCGCGGTAGTCGTCAGCGGCAGCCAGGCCCACCAGCCGCAGGGATTCGACTTCCACGCCGGGGCCTTCATCCACTACGGCCTGGGCAATCTCTTCTTCGACCAGATGTGGTCGCTGGAGACACGGCAGGAATTCGTGGACCGACACGTCTTCTACGATGGCCGGCACATCAGTACCGAGGTGCTTACGGCGATATTGGAGGACTACGCCCGCCCCCGCCCGATGACGCCCGAGGAGCGGGAGACGCTACTGAGGGCAGCGTTCGCGGCGAGCGGGTGGTGAACGGATCAAGGACCCGCCCTGGCCTGAAGAGAGCCGGGGCTGGCGGCAGTGAAATGGCTCAGGGCCGAACGGTGCGCCTCCCCGGTGAATTGGCGAACGCTCCCGAATGGAGTATAATTCGGATGGACATCGCACGCTGACCCCGCCGCAGGGAATGTCCCAAGTCCGACGTCGGACATCGGACCTTGGAAGGAGCAAGAGATGCCTGCTGAGGATTTCTGGCAGCCCGTTTACAACGCTTTTAACCCATGGGAACGACTGTGGGGGGAGAAACCGAACACCTTCTTCGTCGAGCGGGAACACAGCCCCCTGAAAAAGCTGACGCGGCAGTTTCAACCCGGCCGCGCCGTGCAAAAGACCCTACTCAACCCCGATACCCCTTACCAGGAAGGACTGGATACGATGATCGAGGTAGTCCACCGCCGCCTGTGCACCCTGGGGTACAAACCCGGATACCTACCGCTTTTCCCACCTCACCTTCCAGGAATACCTGGCGGCGCGGGCGGTCGCCGACCGGGAGGACTACATTGACTACACGCTGGCGCGGCGGCACGATCCATGGTGGCGAGAGGTGATCCTGCTGGAGGCAGGCCACTTGAGCACGTCCCGCAGCCGCCGGGCGCGAAGGCTGACCACCGACCTGGTGCGGGCTATCTGGAAGGCAAAGGAAGAAGACCCGCTCGAGCGGGAGGTGGAGGGGCTCCTGCACCGCAACCTCCTCATGGCCAGTCATTGCCTGGCCGACCTGGGGCCCCTCGGCGTGGAAGAGATGGTGCGAGACAGGATCGTGGCGGAGTTGGGGGAGACCCTGCGCACCACGCCCTACAGCAAACTGCGGGAGGAGGCAGCGCGAGTTCTGGCGGGGCTGGGAGGAAGCGGCAGCGCGGCACGAGCGGCGGTGGAACTCACCCGCGCCCTCGCCGATGCCGACAGTTGGCGGGTCCGCCAGGTGGCGGCCTCCAGCCTGGTCCAACTGGGCCAGGCCAGCCCCGCCGTCCTCCAGGCCCTCAGCGCCGCCCTCGCCGATGCCAACCGGTATGTCCGCCAGGCGGCCTTGCATGCCCTCCTACCTGCCTTCACCGATCCCGCGTTTGAAGAGCCCGACGAGTACGGCTTCCACCCCGCCTACGATTGCGCCTTCGACGCCCTGCGGGCCATCGCCGGGCACCAAGCGCCAGGTGCCAGGGATTAGATGCCAGATGTTGAGAGGAGGAGCCAGATTCTACCCCCTGCTTCTTGCCTCCTGCCCCCTGCCCGCTGACCACTGACCAGGAGGATTGCTCATGGAAGAGAAAACCCGCCACCCCACCCCCATGGAATTCGGCTCCATGCCACTCGACCCTATCTACGCCTGGGGTATCGTACTGGAGCCGGTGGAGACACTCATCGAGCGCACCTCCGGCTTCATCGAGCAACTGGCCAGAGAGACCTACGAGCGCGGCGAGGAGCTCAGCCTTGAGGAACTGGAGCAGCGATTTCTCGCCTTTTTCGACCAGTTAGTGCAGGAGGGCACGCTCACCCGCCTGCCCGACGCCGACCCCGCGATGGGTCGCCGGATCCTGGGCCCTCGCCGCTGGCTGCGCGCCCAGCGCATCCGCATCAACCGGTTGGCAGACCACTGGCGCGAGCACAAACTGGATACTGGACGCTAGATGCTGGATACTGGTTGCTTGAAACATCGAGCATCCGGTATCAAGTACCAAGTACCGAACTCCGTTGCCGCCAGGCATGCCACACCATCCCCAGGAAGCGAGCGGAGTCCTTCACCGGGTGAAAGTAACTCACCTCGCCGATGCCGTAGATCGTACGGATGTCCACCCAGCCGATGTGTATGCCCTCGCAGACTGCCTGAACAATGACCTCGACCTCTAACTCGAAGCCGGTGGCAGTCAGGTCGAGCATGTCTAAGAAGCGGCGGCTGTATATGCGATAGCCGCTCTGGTTATCGTAGATGCGCGTCCTGAGCACCAGCGAGAGCAACCACGAGCCCAAGAGATTGCTGTAATTACGTGGAAAGGGCATCTGGCTAAAGTCGCGCCGCCCGATGATGAGGTCCCCTACGCCGGCCTGATAGGCAGCCAGGAACCTGGGGATATCGGCCGGATCATGTTGGCCATCGGCGTCGAGTGTGAGGACAGCCTTGTAACTCCGCTCCAGTGCCCAGGCAAAGCCGGTCATCAGCGCCACACCCTTGCCCTGGTTTCGGGGATGACACACGACGATGGCACCGGCAGCCTCGGCCACAGCGGCCGTGTCGTCGTGGGAGCCGTCGTCCACTACCAACACCGGCAGGTGAGCCCGTGATGCTTCCACGATCGGACCAATGCGAGTCACCTCGTTCCAGGCGGGGATGAGGGCCAGAATTGGGATTTCGCTCATTGGTGCACCCCTGCGACAATAGACTGGATACTGGATGCTCGGTAACGCCGGCACCGAGTGTCAAGCATCCAGTATCAAGATTATACCACCGTCGAACGAAGTGGTCACCCTCAGATTGGACTGCCAGTGACTTGACAAACTCGACCATGTGGTGTATAATTAATTCGATATAATTTATAGACTTTATGGATTAACTAGAGAACCAATGAGACTTTCCAAACGAGGGGAATACGGCCTGCGAGCTCTGCAAGACCTGGCTGCGCACTACGGCGCAGGGCCGGTATCGAACAGAGACCTGGCCGAGCGGAACGTCATCCCATCCAGGTTCTTGGAGCAGATCCTGCTCACGCTTAAGCATGGCCGCATAGTGCACAGTCAAAAAGGGCCCCAGGGAGGGTACTACCTGGCCCGCCCGCCACAGCAGATCACTCTGGCAGAGGCCGTGCGCCTGCTGGACGGCCCACTGGCTCCCATCAGTTGTGTGAGCGAGACGGCCTACGAACCATGTGGATGCCCCGATATGGAGACCTGCGGCTTACGGCGGGTGATGAAAGAGGTACGCGACACCGTGGCAGGAATAATGGAAAACACCACGCTGGCTGACCTGGTCGCCAAGCAGGACTCTTCCTGAACGTCTTATATATTTTTTAATCTAAATATTACAATTCCGCTAGGAATTGTGTATTAATTTCCTGAAAGGAGAAAAAACATGTCTATCCAAATCCTCTGGCCCCTTGCTCTTCTCGCACTGGCTTGCGAATACATCGACTCGACGCTGGGCATGGGGTACGGCACCACCCTCACCCCTATCTTGCTTCTGATGGGATACGACACGACGCAGATCGTACCCTCGGTGCTGCTTTCGGAATTCCTGACCGGCGTCCTGGCGGGAATACTCCACCATGAGTGCGGCAACGTCAACTTCAAACCAGGCTCACGCCAGTTGAAGATCGCCCTGGCCCTGGCGGCGTGCAGTGTCGTTGGCACGTTGGCAGCCGTACTCATCTCCGTGAACGCGCCCAAGTGGGCGATCAAGACGTACATCGGCGTACTTGTGTTGGTCATGGGCATTGGCATCCTGCTGACCATAGGCAAAACCTTCGCCTTCTCGTGGAAGAAAGTGATCGGGCTGGGGCTTGTGGCTGCGTTCAACAAGGGAATCAGCGGCGGCGGCTACGGCCCACTCGTCACCGGCGGCCAAATACTGGCGGGGGTGGACGGCAAAGGGGCCGTCGGCATCACGTCTCTGGCAGAGGGACTGGTGTGCCTCGTGGGCGTGCTCGCTTACGCACTGACAGGGAATGGTGCAGTGGATTGGGGGCTGGCCCCCTCACTCATCCTGGGAGCTATACTCTCGGTGCCCCTCGCTGCCCTCACAGTCAAAAGAATCCCTATGCAGAAAATGCGTTGGGCGATCGGGGTCAACGTGACCGTGTTGGGCCTCTTCACCCTGGCCAAGCTCGTGCTGTAGGCACGCGAGGACACGGGTCTCCTGTGGGAAAAATATGCTGCGCGTCCTTGCCAACCACACCGCAGGATGGTATAATTTGAACCATAGTAGGCACGGAGAGGTAGCGTAGTCAGGCCGAACGCGCGCGCCTGGAGAGCGCGTGAGCAGAAATGCTCCGCGGGTTCGAATCCCGCCCTCTCCGCCACCACGGGGCGGCCCCATCTGGAGATGCGGGGATCGCCCCGTTTGAAATCAGTTGGCCGCAGAAAGGGAAACCTGCGCTGACATTTTTCGGCATCAGGGTAAAAGCGGCACCTCTCTGCAATGGCGAGATGGGAAACGGCCACAGCGCGCTGGCCCTCCCGCGCTGCGAGCCGCATCTAAAGGCTGGAAAGGAGTAAGATGACTCGACATTCTCACCTGGACCCATCCGCCTTTTTCCTGGAGGGCGGCCCTGTCGGGGTGCTGCTTATCCATGGCTTCACCGGCTCTCCGCCGGAGATGCGTCTCGTCGGCGATTACCTGAACGCCCGCGGTCTCGCCGTCTCCGCGCCACTCCTGCCCGGCCACGGCACCGACGTGGACGACATGAACCGCCACTGCTGGTCGGAGTGGACTGCCCACGTCGAGCAGGCGCTGGGCGACCTGCAATCCCGCTGTTCAACCGTCTTCGTCGGTGGCCTATCCATGGGCTCCCTTCTTACCCTCTACCTGAGCGCCTATCACCCCGAATTGCCCGGCGCCATCCTCTACTCCCCCGCCGTCGTGGTGGCCGACCGGCTCATCTACCTGACCCCTATTCTCAAGTACCTGATCCGCAAGAGACCCAGGTCCGGCGAGAGCGACTTGACCGACCCCGAGGCCGACCTGCGCCTCTGGAGTTACGAGGAGGAGCCCGTCCCCGCCGCCCACGAAATCCTGAAACTGATCCGCCGGGTCCGGCGGCTCCTGCCCCAGGTAACCTGCCCCCTCCTCATCATCCACAGCACCCTCGACCAGGCCATCCACCCCAACAGCGCTCGGTACACCTACGAGCGGGTTGGCTCTGCCGACAAAGAGTTGGTCACTCTCCACAACTCCGGCCACTGCCTAACCGTAGATAGTGAGTGGGAATTCGTGGCGGAGAAGACCTACGAGTTCATCCAGGCGCACCAATGCCAATGAATGAGCCCCCCTGCATCCAGAACTCGTCATCGGCGCGCTGCTGGTCGGCCCGCAGGGCCAGGTCGTTGCGGCTCGACCCCTTCCCGACCGTCGCTCCTCAGTGCCTGCGCTCCACCACGTATTCGGCCAGTGAGCACAACATTTGGCGTGAGGCGTTGTCGGGCAAGGTCGCTAATGCCTCCTGGCTTTGCCTGGCGTGGACTCGCGCCTCTGCTAGCGCGGCCTCGATGGCTCCCGACGAGCAAACGGCCTCTATAGCTGCTCGCACGTGCTCCGCATCCCGCTGACCGGACAACACGGCGTTGACAGGGGAGCCGTCCTCGACCCTCTCCTGGTAGCAGAGGGTTGGCAGGGTCGTCAGTCCCTGGCGGAGGTCGCTGCCGGCCGGCTTGCCCAACTGCGTCTCATCGCCGATAAAGTCCAACCCATCGTCGGCGATCTGAAAGGCCATCCCTAATTCCCGACCGAAATGGCGCAGGGCAGCGATCTGCGGCTCCTCCGCCCCGGCGAGGATGCCCGCCATCTCCGTTGCAGCGGCGCAAAGCGAGGCTGTCTTGGCCTCGATGCTGCGGTAGTAGCCTTCCCACTGGCTTTGCTCTCCCCTGGTGGCGAACATCTGCCTTATCTCCCCGGCGCACATGGTGCAGAGGGTTTCGGCGAAGACCTTGAGCATGCGGGGATGTTCCAGTTCCGCTACCAGCGATGCTGCCCGGGCTAGAAGGTAATCACCGGCCAGTACTGTCGCCCCCGCCGGCCAAGTCGTGTGAAGCGTCCTACGGCCTCGTCGCAAGGGGGCCTCATCCACCAGGTCGTCGTGTATCAGCGTGGCGGTGTGCAGCATCTCCACTGCAGCCGCCAGGCTGTAGAAAGGCGCAGTGGAAGTCCTCCCCCCTATGGGAGGGATTAGAGGGGGGGCGGAAGTCCTCCCCCCGATGGGGGGGAGTAGAGGGGGGGCGGAAGAGGTGAACATCCACCCAATGAGAATCACCAACGCTGGCCGTATACGCTTGCCGCTGCCTAGCGAGCAGCGTAGCATCGAACCTAGCGGCTCCTCGACCTCCGCCAGTGATTCATGTAATAGGCTCTCTACCCGCTCCATCTGCGGGCGGATGGGTTCAAACAAGGGGATAAGCTGCAGCGGCATTTTCATCGGATTCCTCGTTTCCATCGGATGAGTGGATGAAGCAGGAGGGGTCCTCGGCCAGATAATTGCCGCTGGTGGCCCAGGCCCGCCCCCGACAGCCGCCGCATAGCCGCCTGTATTGGCACTCGCCGCAGCGTCCTTGCAGGCGTTTCTCCCGCTCTCGCAGGTCCCTGAGGACGGGGGAAGTGGCCCATAAAGTCGGGAAGGGCGTTTGGCGCACATTGCCGCAGCTCACCTCGATGAAGGGACATGGCCAGACCTCGCCGTTGGGCTTGATGTAGACGAAACCGCGTCCCGCGGAACAGCCGTGAAAGACCGTTTCCGCCAGGCGCAGGAGCGGGCCGCTGTGGATGCCAGCCCGCTGCAGGAGAAAGGGCCAGTACTGGGGCCCTGCCACCGGCTCCATGACGGCCCGGGTTACGCTTTGCGCCTGGGCCATGAAGCGGATCAGCCGCTCGTTAGCGCCCAGGTCCAGGGCGGCTTCCCCGATGCCCCGGCCTCGCCCCACCGGCACCAGTTGGTACATCAGGAGGATGCCCGCCCCCAGTTCGTCAACGAGGGCCATCAGCGGCTCCATCTGATCCAAGTTGTATTCCATGGCCGTGATGTTGATGTGCAGCAGGATGCCAGCCTGTCGCAGGGCCCGCATCCCCTGCAAGGCGGCATCGAAGGCGCCGGGCACCCCACGCACGAAGTCGTGGGTTGCAACATCGCAGCCGTCCAGACTCACGGCGGCGATCACCACGCCATAGCGACGCAGGCGGCGGGCCACCGTTTCGTCAATGAGGGTGGCGTTGGTGGCTATGGTGTTGTTGAAACCCAGGGCCTGGGAGTAGGCCAACAGTTCGAAGAGGTCGCGGCGCACCAGCGGCTCGCCGCCGGTGAAGGCCATCATGCGAAACTCGCTCACCTCTGCCAGTTGATCCAAAAGGCGCTTGGCCTCGTCGGTGGTCAACTCATCGGCCGCGGGCTTTCCGCCCGAGGCATGGCAGTGGATGCAGCGCAGGTTGCAGGCGGCAGTCATCTCCCAGACGGGGTGGGCCGGGAAGCCGATGCAGCCCATGCCCCGCGACCCGGCGGCTCCAGGGAGGCACTTGAAACCACAAGCGAGAAGCCAGCGCGGCAATTCCCGCCAGCGCGATATTGCACCCACGTACAGTGCACTCACCGCTTGTCGGAGGATCAGGCTCGGTGGCCACCAAAAGGGACGCACCTTGCGCCTGGGCCGTTCTCCCCACTCCTGCAACCACTGGTCCATACACTCAGCCCCCGAAGACGAAGGCGAGGATGTAGGCCACTGTAGTGCCCAGGTTCACCGCCAGGTTGGCGGCGCAGAGCCTCTCCAGCATCGCCCGATCCCGCCAGCGCCCGCGCATCACCAACACAACCAGGATCAACGAGAGGGTCAGGATGGGCAGGTAGAACCACAAGGTTCGCGCGGGCACGCCGTGACCCAGGGAGAGTAGCATCGTCACCCAGCTCCCCAGGCTGGTGAGGCCATAGAGGCGGGAGGCCCGCTCTCGCCCCAGGCGCACCGCCAGGTTGGCCTTCCCGGCCGCCAGGTCGGCCGGGTAATCGGGGAATTCGTTGAGCAGGATCACGTTAAAGATAGTGAGGCCGATGGGGGCCGCCAGCCAGTGGATCAGCGGCGCTATCTCTCCCGCTTGTAGATAGTAGCCCACTGCCACCGGCAGCCAGCCGTAGCAGAAGGCGATCCACAACTCGCCCCATCCCCTGC
>CAYPOY010000205.1:0-9391 GCA_964412395.1 uncultured Anaerolineales bacterium
TGTTGAGGTGCACCTCGACCGGCTGGACGTAGGAGGAGTAGATGTAGCCGCCGATGACGCGGAACCAGATGGGGTTGTGCGGGTTGCGGCCTTCTGTCTCGACCTCCTCGAAGTAAGTGATGACGTCGTCGCGCCGGTGGTGGCGCACGGTGGGGGCACGGTGATCGGGTTCCGTGCGCACCCAGACCGACCACTCGGCTACTCGCCCCAGGTGCGCGTTTTCACGTGCCGCCTGGTCGCGGGGAGGCAAGGGCGGCAGGGCGGCTCCCGCCAGCGCAGCCCCGCCCAGTTTGAGGAATTCCCGGCGCGTCAGGTTCGTCATTTGTGTTCCCTGCATACGATTATACCAGGCACGCTCTTGGAGTCAAGCGCAGCCTGATGGAGGTTAAGAATTAAACGGGGTAGCTACTCACCCTCCCGCAGGTTTGACGTTTTTTAGGCGCAAGAATGCGTCTCGACCGGACATTTAAGCCCGCAAACACTCTCGGCGTTCGCCGAAGGTCTCTGACCGAGGCACAGAGGGCTCGGTCGGGAGACATTCGCCCATCACAGGCAACTACTCGGCATTCGCTGAAGGTCTTGGTTGTGGCCCTAATCGCACCAGGGGGTCGGGATCCAGTACTTGTGTTCGACCTTCTGCCCGTCCGCTGATTCGACGATGATGGTGTGCACCATCGCGCTGCATCCATGCGCCTGGAATACGATCGCTGGGGTAGCCTCCCACGTGGTGAAGACGCTCAGGTCGTGATGAATGGTGTAGGGAGGTGCCCCACCCGTGATGTGCAGGATGATCGTCGCTTCGTGCTTGCCGTCGGCCAGGGGCTGCCAGTGGTCCAACATCGTTGGCACGGGGAAGTCCAGCGGGCCGGTGCTGACCGGCGGAGTAAGAGTGGGTCTCGTCGTTGGCGGAGGCTCGGTCTCCGCCGGAGCGGGTGTCTCCGTGGCCGCCTGCGATGTGGATGTGGGCGTTGCCTTCAGCGGGGTCCTGGTTGGTGGAGGTGGTACCGTCTCCTGGGGAGGCGAGGTGGGTGAGATGTCAGACGGCGCGGTAGGAGATGGGGCTTGAGGCGTGGGGGTTGGCGCGTTACAGGCCAGGATGCTCGCCACGAGCCCGATAAACGCCAGAACCATCAGTGCATAACGTCGGTCCATTTTCTCCTCTTCCTCCAGGGATGATCTCCAAAGATGGTGGAAGTTGTACCGGGAATGTCTGTACCCCGAACTGTGTTAGAGCAGCAGTACATCTTCTAACTGCAATAGTGCCGCTTTTATCTCCAGGCCGGCGGCGTAGCCGATCAGTGAACCTCTTGCCCCGATCACCCGGTGGCATGGGATAAGGATGGGCAGTGGATTGGCGCCCATCGCAGCTCCCACCGCCCGCGCAGCTCTGGGTTTTCCCATGTGCCGGGCAATCTCGCCATAAGTTGCCGTTGCCCCGTAAGGGATGCGGGCGACTTCGGTCCACACTGCTCTTTGGAAGGGCGTGCCGCGTGCGTCCAACGGCAGGTCGAACTCGCGCCGGATGCGGGAAAAGTACTCGCGCAACTGGGTCAGCGCAGGGGTTAGTGCCCCCATATCCTCACGCGGCGGATCCGGGCTGATGTGCCGGGCCAGCCAGGCGAAGAAGTCTTCCGGCTGTCCAGCCCCCAGCCTCACAGCGCAAATTCCTGTCCCGGTCGTGGCTATCCACACTGGCCCGACCGGCGAGTCCGTCCAGGCATACGCTATGCCTGTGTTCATCTCGTTGTTCCTCTGATGGCGGGCAGCATAATCGTGAAGGTGCTGCCTTTTGCGATGCAGAGCCGGGTTTCTTCACAACAGCGATGAAAGGTGCGAGGTGTGTTCCAGGACAACGTGAGCACCAGCCCGCTCCAGTTCTTCCCGCTCGCCGAAGCCACACAGCACTGCCACCGCCCACGCCCCTGCGCGCCGGGCAGCCCTCACGTCCACCGTCGTATCCCCTACCATTACGCACCGCTCGACGGGCACGCCGAGCAGCCGTGCCGCGTGCCGGATGGGAGCTGGGTGGGGCTTGAGCCGCCAGGTGCTTTCGCGGGTCACCAGCACCTCGAAGGTGTCGCGCAGGTCATGTTGGGCCAGGAACGTTTCTGCCTCGTCCATGCCCCGCGTAGTGACCACCGCCAGTCGATAGCGCCCGTTCAATGCGGTGAGCATCTCCTCGGCACCTGCGACGATGCGAAAATCATCCCGCGTGCGTAAGCCACGCCAACGGCGGAGCCGGTCGGTGAACGCCGTCAGCGGGGCATCCAGCCCCAGTACGTCCAACAGCGTCATCAGTACGTTGCCCGGGGTCTCGGAGGCCATGATGAGGCGGCGGGCGGCTCGATGTGGGCGGGGCCAGTGCAATCGTTGCAACCGGCGCGCCAGCGTCTCCACCGCCTGGTCGTCGGTGTCCATCAGCGTCCCGTCCAGGTCGAATAAAACGGCTTCCACCGTATCCTTGTCGAGCATCCCCCTCCTTCTTATCCACCATCCAGCCAATAGTATCACGATACCGCCAGGCTGTCAAAGTGAGTCTGTGCGACACGGCCCCGTCTTGCGAGGCGGGGCCGTGCGTTGTGCTGTTGGTCAGCGAGCGGGAATCAGCACCACAGCACGTCGGTTAGGTTGTGTCTCCAGGTTAGTTGCACCTAACGTGCATATTATACCATTCCCCCCGGCAGAACACCACTCCCGCTTGCACTCTCCTGGCTCACCGCTTATAATGCTAGGTGGGATTCACAATGACCCTGTCCAATGTCCTGACCGTCTTCCGGCAAGACCCGGCTTTTATGCGCTGTGTGACCGCATGGGAGCGCATCCCGGCCCGGCCCGCGCGCGTCGCCCCATGGCCGGCCGGGCTTGACCCGCGCCTGGTCGCCGCCGCCCGCGACCGCTCCATCGAGCAGCCTTATACCCACCAGGCCCAGGCGATCGAGGTGGCTCTGGCAGGGCAGCACGTCGTCCTGGCCACCTCCACCGCCTCCGGCAAGACACTGGCGTACAACCTGCCCGTTCTCCACGTCCTGCTTAACGACCCCGCCGCTTGCGCGCTCTACCTTTTCCCGACTAAAGCGCTGGCCCATGACCAGATTTCCAATCTCCAATCTCTAATCTCTAACCTTCAACCCCCGATCCCCGTGCGCCCCTATGACGGCGACACGCCTTCCTCTCATCGCCCTGCCATCCGCCGCGAGGCCCGGCTCCTCGTCACCAACCCCGACATGCTTCACACCGGCATCCTTCCTCACCACACCCGCTGGGCACGGCTCTTCGCCAACCTGCGCTACGTCGTGCTCGATGAACTTCACACTTACCGGGGCATCTTCGGCGGGCACGTGGCAAACGTGCTGCGACGACTGCGGCGGGTGTGCCGCTTCTATGGCTCCGATCCCCGCTTCCTATGTGCCTCCGCCACCATCGCCAATCCGCGCGAACTGGCCGAGCGGCTCGTCGAGGCCCCTGTCACGCTGGTGGACGACGACGGCGCTCCACAGGGGGAGAAGCACTTTGTTCTCTACAATCCGCCATTGGTGTCCCCCCCTTCCATCCCCCCCAATGGGGGGGAAAGAGGGGGGGGCATCCGGCGCAGTGCCACCCTGGCGGCGAAGGACATCGCGGCGTGCTTCCTTCAGGCCGGTGTGCAGACGATCGTCTTCGCTCGCGCCCGCTTGACCACCGAGGTGTTGCTGGGCTACCTGCGTGATTCCGTCGCCGGTGCCGGGGGCGACCCCCACGTGGTACGGGGCTACAGGGGCGGCTACCTTCCCAGCGAGCGACGCACTATTGAGCGGGGGTTGCGCGAGGCAAAGGTACGCGGTGTCGTCGCGACCAACGCGCTTGAACTGGGGGTGGACATCGGGCAACTGAGCGCCTGCGTGATGGTCGGCTATCCGGGCACTATCGCGAGCGTCTGGCAGCAGGCCGGGCGTGCCGGGCGGCGGACGGGGCTTTCGGTCGCGGTATTGGTCGCCAGTGCCCTCCCGCTTGACCAGTATCTCATCACCCACCCGCGCTATTTCTTCGGCCGATCGGTCGAGCATGCCCTGCTTGACCCGGACAACCTGGCCGTTCTGGCCAATCACCTGGCCTGCGCGGCCTTCGAGTTGTCCTTCGAGCGCGGCGAACCCTTCGGCAGCTTCGGCGACGTGGGAGCGGTGCTGGACGCGTTGGCCGAGGAAGGCGTGCTGCATCGTCACAATGGCCGCTACACGTGGATCGGTGAGGGCTACCCGGCCGGCGGGCTCTCCCTGCGCACCGGCACCCCCGACAACGTTGTCGTCCAGGACATAAGCGCCGACCCGCCACAGGTGATTGGCCAGATGGACCGCCCCAGCGCGCCCGTGCTGATTCACGAGGGGGCCGTCTACCTGCACGGCGGCTCGACCTACGTCGTCGAGATTCTGGATTGGGAGAGGGGGCTAGCCAGCGTGCGGGCCGCCGAACTGGACTACTATACCCGTGCCTCGTCCACAACAGATGTGCGTATCGTCGAAGAGTATTCTCCTTGTCCCCCTGTCCCCTTGTCCCCTGGTCATGGAGACAAGGAGACCGGGAGGCGAGGGGACACAGTGAGGGGCTATGGCGAGGTCCTGGTGAGGACGCGGGCCACCGGTTACCGCAAGATCAAGCGTTATACCCACGAGGTGCTGGCCTGGGCACCCATTGACCTGCCGGAACAGGAAATGCGCACTATTGGCTACTGGTTGATACTTTCGGGGGAACTCACGGCACGGTTGCAGGAGGCTGGTGTTCTTCCGCCTCCAGCCAACTATGGCCCCAACTGGCCTGCCCAGCGGGACGCTGCCCGCGCCCGCGATGGTTACCGCTGTCGTCACTGCGGCGCGCCGGAGCGGGAGGGTCGCCAGCACGATGTCCATCACCTCACGCCCTTCCGCGCCTTCGGCTACGTCCCCGGTGCCAATGACCTGTACAAACTCGCCAACCGGCTGGAGAACCTGATCACCCTCTGCCCGGCTTGCCACCGCCGCGTCGAGCGGGCGCGGGGGGCGCGCGGGGCGTTGAGCGGCCTGGCCTATCTCTTGCGGAACCTGGCTCCCCTGCACCTGATGTGCGACCCCGGTGACCTGGGATCGGCCGTGCAGGCTCAGGCCCCGGAGACAGAGTTGCCCACCATCACCCTTTACGACCGGGCGCCGGGCGGTGCCGGCCTGAGCGTGCGTCTCTACGAACTCCACGACGAGCTGTTGCAGGCCGCGCTGGACGTGGTCCGTCACTGTCCCTGCGCCGATGGCTGTCCTGGCTGCGTGGGCCCGGCCAGTGATGCTGGGCCTGGCGCCAAAGCCCTCACGCGCAGGCTGCTGGAGGCTATTGTGAAGAACTAGAGCCTGGCGAGGGTCAATGAGCTTTGAGAATTTGTTCTTAGAAAGGCCAGGTGGGGACTGGAATGCCGAGGTCAATCAGCACCTGCCAGAACGACACTGGCGCGTACCACACGAGTAAACCTACCGCAATGCAGGCCAGGAGGAGCAGCCCCACGCACCCACACCCGATCCAGAGCTTGGTCTTGCTTTTCTTCTCCCCGACTGGCGGCGCGGCTGGTTGAGGTGAGGCAGCATAGGCCGGTGGGGGTGGGGGGGCAGCGGTGTAGGGGGGCGGCGGTGTGGGCTCAAAAGTTGGCGGAGACGGTTCGTAGCTCGGTGGCGTTGTCTCCCCCCTTTTTCCCCCCCATTGGGGAGGATGAAGGGAGGGGGCGGCGAGAGCCTCAGTCGCGGCTGTGTCCACTCCGTAATAGATCAACGTCATCGCATCCCCCAGGCCGATCACGTCGCCGTTGACCAGTGTATGTGGCCCTGTCAGCCGCATCCCGTTGACGAACGTGCCGTTTGTGCTCCCCATGTCCTCGATCACCGTCAGATCGCCCTGGCGCATGATGCGCGTGTGCTGCCGCGAAACCTGCGGGTCGCTGATCACGATGTCGTTGCCTGGATCCCGCCCCAGGGTGAGTAAATCCTGATCTAGTATAAAGGTTTGGCCAGGTTGGGGCCCCTGATTCATCACTAACCGGGAACTGTCGGTCATTGTCTGCCTCCTCACCTGTTTCGCTCTTTACGTTTTGCGTTTCGTGCTTCGCTCCTGGCCCTAAAGTATATGGCTGTTGCGCCTGGTTGTCAAACATGCTATTTGTGGTACACTGGCATCCAGTTTGAGGGTACACGCCGCCTGCTCGCAGCGGTTCCATGGCTCGTCGCTCAACGCGGGCCGGTCACGGATCGGTCTGGAGCAGAGATTTTCACGTTTAATAGCGCCCCACAAGGACGGCGCGAAGAGGAGAGCCATGTATATCGTAGATGCTCACGAGGACATCGCCTGGAACGTGCTCGTTTTGGGCCGTGATGTGCGTCGTAGTGCGCTCGAGACCCGTCATTTGGAGGAGGGCACTGGCATCCCCCAGCTCAACGGTCTCTGTATGGTTGGCCTGCCAGAGTGGCTCGCTGGCGGCGTAGCGACTGTCTTTGGCACGATCTTTGCCGCGCCTGCCCGCCGGGGCTCCCCAGAGCTCCATACCTACACTACCTCTGAAGAGGCTCACGCGTTGGGGCAGGCGCAACTCGATTTCTACAACCGCCTGGCCGATGAGTGCGACCAGGTCGCATTGATCAGGACCTGCGCCGATCTCGACAATGTGCTCACCAGTTGGGAGAGTGAGACCCCTCAGGTGGGTATCATCCTACTGATGGAGGGTGCGGACCCCATTCGAGAGCCTGCTGAGGCTGATCGGTGGTTCGAGCAAGGGGTGCGGCTGGTGGGCCTCTCCTGGGCGACGGGTTCCTGCTATGCCGGCGGTAATGCTGTCCCTGGACGTCTCACCGACGCCGGACGTGAACTGCTGGCCGTGATGGCCGACCTGGGCCTGATCCTGGACGTCAGCCATTTGGCAGAAGAATCGTTCTTTGAGGCGGTGGACCGCTTTGAAGGTTGGATCGTCGCCACCCACGCCAATCCCCGTGCTCGTGTGCCTGGCCCCCGCCAACTCTCCGACGAGATGATCCGTCGCCTGGTCGAGCGAGACGGTGTCATCGGCATCGTGCCCTTTAATCGTTTCCTGCAGCCTGGCTGGGTGAAGGGCAACGCTAAGAGCGCAGTCACCGTCGCCGACGTGGCCGCCGCTGTGGACCACGTCTGCCAGGTAGTGGGGGACGCAGCCCACGTGGGATTGGGCTCCGACTTCGACGGCGGCTTCGGGGCTGAGAGTGCCCCGGCTGAACTGGACACCGTCGCCGACCTGGCCTGTATTGGCCCGGCGTTGGGTGAACTGGGATACGGCGATGAAGACATCGCCGCCGTCCTGGGGGGTAACTGGCTGCGCTTGCTGCGGGCAGCGCTGCCAGAATGATGGGGTAACCTCCCCCGGTAAAATGAACCGTCTTGGCTGCCTGCGGGTATAAAGTGCAAGGGACAGATGCTTCACAAATCTCCTGTCGTGGAAAGGAGCGAGCTATGAGCAAAGTCGTCAGCCGGTGGAAGGTGCCTGACGAGGCGACAATGCGTGCCCGGCACCGTCGCGCCTGTCTGAACCAGGTGATACTCGCCCTTGCTGCTACTAGCCTTTTCTGCGGCTTTATCTCCGTTCTACTTGGCGTGCCGCAGAGTTTCGCAGGCCAGTGGTGGATGAAGCCGCCCCGGTACCCAGGTGCCGTGGAGGTTAAATTCGCTGAGGGCGAGGTGTGTCATATGCCCGCGCCTGGCGTCTATTGCTACGAATGGTACTATCGCACTGACGACCCGGTGGAGGAGGTAATCGCCTACTACGAGGACCTGGAATGGCGGTTTCATCCCAGGATCACTTTCGACTGGAGGCGCGGCCGTCGCTTTGGTCTCAACTGGGTGGCCGAGTCCTGTGTCAGGATACTGAGCAACGTCTCCTGCTACCAGATCATCGCCCATCCATCCCTGGATGGAGACACAGAAATCTACATCCTGGAGCGCGGCGCCATGGGGGAGATAGAAGAGTGATCAATGAATAGGATTGTGCAGTTCATTCAGCGGCGCGGAACCTCGCTCGCGCTGACCGGCGGGGCCACGCTGGGGCTGCTCCTGGGACTGGCCGTCAGTTGGTGGTGGTGGCCGGTTGAGTGGACCAACTCCGCGCCTGGCAATCTGCGCTCCGACTTCCAGAGCGACTACATTCTCCAGGTTGCCGAGCACTACGCAACTACTGGTGACCTGGAGTGGGCACGCAGCAAGTTGGGGGTGGAGTATTGGCAGGAAGGCCAACTCGCTGAGGCGCTGGAGCATCTGGCGCAGGAGCGTGGCGGACCGGAGGCCATCCGCCTGCGAGCCCTGGCGCAGGCCCTGGAAACCGCACCCGAGGCTGCACCGGCGCCCACTGTCTGGGAGACGCGCCGCCCGGTGGCCGTGGCCTGTGTAGTCATCTTATTAGCGATAGCGTTTGTGGGAGGGGTAGCACTCGTGGTTAGACGTTCACGCAAGTTTCGCGTGGTTCTACGCCGTCTGGGCGTCAGTCTGGTGACCTTGCTCGTCATTGCCTATCTGACCCTGTTCGGCCTGACTATGGCCGAGCGAGGGCGGGAGGGGCTACCGGCCAAACCGCTCAACGCGGCCGGCGAAGCCCTGCTTCGGACATTTATCTATGTGACCGATCACCCGACGACCTATTACTGGCACAAGTACAACCCTCCGGCCCTCGAGTTGGTCGTCACGACCTTCGGCCACAGCGTCGGGCTGTTGCTGGTATCCCTCGGCGCAGCGGCGGCGCTGGGGGTGCCGCTCGGCATCGCGGTGGCACTGGCGCGGCGGAGAAGAGGGGCGTCGCTGGTGTTGCTGCTTTCGGTTCTGGGGGTGTCCACGCCCAGTTTCCTGCTGGCGATGTTATTCTGGGTGGTCAACATCCAGATACACCGGCGGTTCAACATCTCCATGTTGCCACCAACGGGCTTCGGTTGGGACGCGCACCTGGTGCTGCCGGCGCTGGTACTGGCGGCCCGTCCGCTGGCGCAGATCGCGCAGGTGACCTACGTCTCGTTGTCTGACGTGCTGGGGGAGGACTACATCCGCACGGCGCGGGCGAAGGGATTACGGGAGCGGGTGGTGCGCAACCGGCACGCGCTGCGGAATGTGCTGATCCCGATCCTGACTACGCTGGGGACCTCTCTCCGCTTTTCACTGGCCAGCCTGCCGGTGGTAGAGTACTTCTTCTTATGGCCTGGGGTCGGACTGATGTTGCTGGAGGCAATCGAGTTCGGGATGACACCGCTGGTAACCGACCTGATCGTGTCTCTGGGACTGCTGTTCCTGCTGATCAACCTGGCACTGGAGTTGATCTATCCACTGCTGGACCCACGCCTGAGGAATGGAGGGCAGGAGAGAAACCAGGTTTTTTCTGAAAAACCTGGTTTCTGGGAGCGGC
>CAYPOY010000206.1:0-9350 GCA_964412395.1 uncultured Anaerolineales bacterium
CCACTTTCAGCCCTTTTTGCCCCCCCACGTAGGGTTTCTGCTTCGAAAACCCATCAACGGACGCAAAGATGCCCGGCACTTTGGAGGTGCCGGGCACCTGACGATCGGGCACCGGGTTGCTGCGGCAGAGTTGGCGCGATGTGAAAGATCGGTGGCTACGGAGCGCTTGCGTTGCGCACCACTAACGGCAGATATAGTGTGCGCGAAGGAATGTCCGTGTCCGCAGGCGACACCCAGATCTCGACGCGGATGCAGTGGGGGCCGCCGATGAGCGGGTCGCTGCCCTCCCCTGCGTCCACGCGCACGACGTCAGAGTAGTAGCCTGGCTGCAGCCCACTGGTGTCCACGTCCACCAGCACAATACCATCCAAGTCATCCGGCGGTACTTGGACGCTGGGATTGATCCACGTGCTGTCGGTGTCAACGTTCAGCATCAGGATTCCGCCTCCCGTGTTGCTAAAGTCTATGAATTGTGCAACTGGTTCAGGATCCCCCTTCTTGGCATAGAACACCAGATGATTCGTGTCCAGCGCCAGACGCGGCTGGGTCAACTGGGCCGGGAAACTGGAACTATCCAGCGGGTCGGTGCCCGCTGCCTGTTCCTCCCAATCGCTGAAGTCGTCGCCATCGCTGTCTTGCACCGTCGGGACGGTGCCCAGGCTGAGCTCCAGACCGTTTTCCAGGCCGTCGCCGTCCGCATCGAGCGTGGAACTGTAGACCGCGTAAGCCGTGGCCCAGTCGTCTGGCAGTCCATCGCCGTCGTCGTCCACGCCATCTGTGACGGTGACGGTGATCGGATCGGAACTGGCGCTGCACCAGCCTTCGCTGTTGGCGGCGCTCACGCTGACCCGATAGGTCGCGCCGGTCTGCAGGCCGGTGACGGTGGCAGTGGGCAGGGTGGTGTCAACGCATCCAACGGTCTCGGTGTACGAGGCGGTGGAGGGGCCGGCGAGCCACTGGTAGGCCAGCCGATAACTGTCTGGGGTTGCACCTGTCGCTGCCGGCGACCACGAAAAGTGCACATAGGTCGAGGTCTGGGACACGAGGGTAAGGCTGATCGGCGCCAGGGGCACCGGGTCCATACTGGCATCTGTCGGCGTGGCAGATTCCATGGATGAGAATGCGCTTTCGTTCCCGTTGACGTCAATCGCCTTGATTGCGACCTGATACGTGGTGCCGCTTATCAGCCCGCCGAGCCGCAGCGTTGGGCTGAGCACGGCCGTCACACGTTCATCGTTGTACCACCTCCAATACGGAAAAGGAAACTCCTTGTAGATTCCCCAGCGCACCAGATAGGCGGCGAGGTCTTTTTCTGGCGACGGGTCCCAGCGCGCCAGGATGGCGCCATCCACGCCCTCCAACTCCAGGCCCGTTGGCACCCCCGGCGCGACAGTGTCAGTGACCACAATCTTGCCCACCGCGCTAAAGGTGCTGAGGCCAGGGAAGCGGTTCGGGTCGAAGGCGCGGGCGCTGGGCAGTTCGCTGCGCGTCTGGCACGGGTCGCTAGGGTCGTAGACCGAGCCGGCCGGGAAGTCGTTGACGCCGTCGTCCACCACGGCACGGATTCCATAATAGCACTTCTCACCAGGATAGGCCCAGTTCTTCAGTCCTGAAGTATCCCACACGTAACTGCCCGCGCTGAAGGGCCAGTTCTGCACGATCACTTGCTCCACGCCAACGGTACCGAATTCGTCACCCTCCTTCATGTAAGGTGTGTAGTAGAGGCTAGTGGTGGCACTGACGGGTGTGCCGGCCGGCACTTCCCAGGTGATGGTGTAGACGCCGCTGCCGTCCTCGATCCCTGCGCCGGGTGTCAGGAAGCGGCCGGGGTTGTCCACCGTGCCGGGCGCACCCTTGTTGGCAAAGTAGATGAACTTGTAGTGCTCAGTGCCGGTCACGGTCAGGCTGCTGATCACGGCCTGCCAGTCTCCGGGCTTGGACTGTTTGAGCTGCACTCCCATCAGTTTGCTGTTGGCCGTGGTGCTGATAGCGACGGTGTAGGCGGTGCTGACGGTGACGTCAGTACCATCGGGATCATACAACGTGAGTTCCGGCGCGCCGGCCTGCCAGCCCAGCGCGACGAGCAAGTTTTCCGCGTCGGGGGAGACCTGGAGCGTCTCGGTCGAGACGCCGTTAACTGCCGGCGATGCGGCGCGCACGGCCACACGGTCTGCGGCGCTCGCATACTGCGTTTGGAAAGGCCCGACCGCCCCACCGTACTGGTCAATCAGCACGTGGTCGTCGTTACCCAGGATAAAGTCAATGCCGTGGTCAAAGCCGAAGTACATCCCGATGTCGAAGCCGCAGATGACGAACTTACCCTTCACGCCCCACTCGTAACTGATGCAACTGGCGTTGGTGCAGAACTCCCCGAACGCCACTTCGATGCCGAAAGATATGTCGAAGGGTGGGATGTCTATGAACCACCAACTGAATGCCGCGCCCTGATTGATGTAGAAGGTGGCGGCGATCTGCGCGGCCATGTGCTTTTCGTCGTTGTCGGGCAGCCAGTGGTACCTGTGCTGCCAGCCTTGCCCCTCCCACATGTGCGCCCACACACTCCCCTCCAACCCGACGTCACTGGTCAGATCGAAGGCCAGGTTCATATTAAACCCGACGTCGAGCGGGTTCCAGGCCACCCACAGGCTACCATCGACGTCCACTAGCCCCAGGATTTCGCCCGCGCCCTGGAATGCGAACATGCCGCGGGTATCAATGGTAACGTCACCGTAGCCCCTGAACAGGGAACCACCGTCGCCCGTCTGAAAGTTCAGGCCGAACTTGATCTGGGTATAGTCGGGAAAGATGTCCACCTGACCATTCATGCCCGTCAGAAAGAGGCCGCTGTTGGCGAGGGGGACGCCGACGGGCGAGTAGAATTCAAAGTGCACGCTGCGCAGGGTGGACTCGCACAGCTTGAAACCGGCGCCAATCGCGCCTATGTTCGGCATCATCAGTTGCGTCTCGCCGCGAATCACCGTCACCTCAGGCCCGCCAGGTTCGCACGGCTCATATCCAACCGAGACAGACCCGCCGAAGGTGTCGAAACTGAACTCCTGCGAGATGGACTGCGGACTGTTCACCGCCGCCGGGTGATCCACGCTGTAGATTTGCAACTTGCCCCTGGTGCGGAACATCACCGTGCCGGCGTGGACGTTGGTGTGCACGTCGGGCATCTGCCAGTTGCGGTTCTCGGGCTCGGGGTAAGCGTCGTCCAGCGCACGCAGGTCAATGCAACTCTTGTCACCACAACCCCGCTCCGGATCGCTGGGGATTTTTATGCCCACCCCCAGGATCAGAGCCTGGACCGGCTTGGTCGCGCCGCCGAGTTCGGACGGCTGGCTGATGGTGGCGTTGCTGGCACGCACGTTCTGGAAATAACGCGCGTTAGTCTTGTCGTCGCTTGGCGGCGTTACGTCCAGGCTAAAGGTGTCGCCGAGAGCGAGGATCAGGCTGGCAATCGTCGGTGGAGTGTTCGCGTCGGTTCGAGTGATGGTGTAGTCCAACGAGGGGTAGCCGCCGACGTCCACCCAGTAGGACACGTCGAATGAGAACTCTACCCCCTCGACACTCCGTCGCAGATCACCTCCGCCGTGTGCCTCGCCGGTGAGGGGACGCACCTCGAACCATGCAGCGCTCACATCTGCTTTGTCCTTGTCTCGCCATGGGCAAAGATCATACGCGCCACAATCGGTTGGTATGAGGATGCTCCCACTTGTGCGTTCCATCTTACCGGTGTACACCTGGAAGTAATGGTCTCCTGTCACCGGGCTGGTGGGGTCTTCCAGGGTGTTGCAATCCACCAGCAACACGAGGCTATCGGGGGCCAGTTGGATGGAGTCGGTGCCAAAGTAGGCGATCTGTCCGCCCACCACCGCCACGCTCGGCGCGACGTCGCCCGGGGCTCCGATCATCGGCGCGATGGTGGAAGCGGTGCTCGTCGCGTCGTACATCGGCAAAGCATCCCATCCATTCTCACTCCACAACTGCAAGCCGCCGTGGTTGCGGCGGTTGAGGGACGGAAAGTCAGTCGTGGGGCAGCGGATCTCCTGGCACGTACCGTACTTGGTGGGAAACTTGCCTACCGAGCACGAGGTGACGCGCACGCGATAGCTATACGTCATTGGCTTGACATCCCCGTTACGAGGAGATTCGCCTCCACCGACCCTTGTCCAGAGGGTCGGTCCCGGATCGTCATAGGCGGGAAGTTGCTCGGCCGATGCCGAAAGAGGTGGTGGTTCCCATTTCCAGAGGGTAACTCCCGGACCGTTATAGGCCAGCACCAGTGCATAATCGCCCGGGGACGTATCGGGGGTAAAGATGGGGCCACTCAGTTCCACGCCGCCGTACTCGGTGTTACACTCTGCGTTACTCGCGGCTTTAATGTGATCGCCGAAACCCAAAAAGTGGTTGGAGCCGCCCTCGAACAACTGGGCGCTGAAGCCACGCGCATACTCGTAAAGATCCGGGAAATCCGGGTCACCGTGGTAGATTTCGATGTTCACGCGGACGTTGCTGCCGGACGGCAACTGGCCAAAGTCAATGTTCCACAACGCCAGCGGATCGTTGCTGTCGAAACCCATACCATACGTAAGCACGACGGTGCTGTTGACAACAGCCACGATACTCTCCTTCTCGCCGATCAGCCGTATGTCATAATCCAGCGGCGGGTCCTCGCCTACTTGAGGCTTCACCCGCAGGTTGTACAAGTCGCCCCCTGCCTGCCTGCCGTTCAACAGGACGTAGCTCAGGTGGTCGTTCGGTTCCGCCTCCAAACCCACCATGTCTAATAATATTGGGATGCGCAGTTCAAGCGGCACGCTGCCTTGCAGGTGCTGCTTATACACTTCACTACCTGAATGCGGTGGCCATTCGCCCTCCGTCTCGCCGATGCCGCGTGCGACCACGGCCTGCCAGTGGTCGGGCAGCGGCTCTAACCGGTACTCGTGGTCGGCGTGGAAATAAGGGTCGTCCCCATCTGGGAGGCCAAAGTTTACGAACGGAATGTCGGGCCCGATAACTTCCCCCTCGCTCAGCGTGGGACCGCGGTAAAAGACCATCAACCGCACGCCGCCATTGGAGGTGGCGAGGGTTGCGGGCTCGCCTGCGGTACTGAGGTCCTCGATCTGTTGGATCTCGTTGTCCTCGCCGGTCATCGTCCAGACGAGGTTCTCATCGAAGACAAAGCCACCGCAGTCAATGGGGTTGGGATCGCAGAACTCGTTCGCTGCCTTGAGCATGATGCCGTGATCAGAGTAGGGGTCGCCAAGCCACTTTTGCACCTGGTTAGTGACGTCCCAGATCACACCTCGGTCGGCGTTCGTCGGGTCGCCCGCGCTGCACGACATCCATTGAGTGCCAATGTGCCCGACTACATTGTAGACAGGAGCGCTGGCGCTGTGTGGATTGGTCCATTGGTCGAGTTCATACGCCTCCACGCGCTGGGCGAGATAGGGCATCTTGGCGCTTGCGCCTCCACCCGTCGGCACGGCGATCAGGTAGGCCGCGGTGACCTCTGTGTCTGGGGGTTGCGTGGGTGTAGCAAATCTCATCAGCAGCTGTATCTGAACGTCGTACCCGTGAAAAACGTCCCTGAACAGGCCGACGCTGGGCCCGTAGTAGTCTACGAAGCCGGAACCCTCCTCGTATCCCGGGGCCCGCACGATCGTTCCGCTCCTCATCTGGAACAGCGGGTCAATCACCACCGGGAAGCGCCGCTCCTCCGCCGCAAGCCAGTCCCACGGCACGCGCACGCGCAGTTCGATCGTCGTCGGGTCGGCGGCGGCGGTCAGCCGGTAGTCGCCGGCCACACGCACCGAGGGGTCGCGCTGCTCGTGGGCCTGGGGCGGCTGCAGCCACAGCACGTCGCCACCCGCGCTCACGAACGAGAGTGCGTCGCGGGTCTCCAATGGCAGGTCGAGCGCACTGACGGGCTCGCCCCCGGCCTGGAGCGTCGTGCCGGGACGCAGGTGCAGGTACACGCAGAGTTCCAGGCTGTCTGCCGGCGCGTCAGGTGAGGGCAGCGACGACAGACGCATAGTGTATTCGGCGCTGCCAAAGCCGCTGTGCCACTCGTCTTGCAGTGCGGGGTCGCTCCAATTGCCAGTATAGCGCACGCTGCGCCCGTCCGCACTGGCCTGGCTGGACGCGGCTTCCGACTCCGGCACCACCGTCGCCAGCGTGGCGGTCTGCCCGTCGGCATCCACCGCCACCAGGCTCTGCGGCTCCCAGCCCACGCCCGCCTCGGCCACACCGATCTTGGCGTCGCTGCTGCGCGGCGACAGGCCGATGTTCAGCGAGTTTGTGTTATTGATCCAGCCGTTCTCGACCGTTGCAAAGGCGGGGTTGATGGGCAGCCAGTTCCCCTGGTTGTCCTGGTAGTGCATCGGTCGTGTGTCCTGCACCAGCGCGTAGGTGCCATCGCCCATGTCAAACGTGGCGCTGTCGGCTGTGCGCAATGCAGTCAGTTCAGTCTTGCCAACCAGGTCGTCGGGCAGCCCACGCACGTCGTCCGCGCTGAGCGGGGCCACCGGCTCCTGCACTACCGGCACATAAGGCGCCACCGGCCCAGGCAGGGTGTGCGGCTGGGGGATAACTGGCGCCGCTGCGACGGGCTGTACCGGTGCAGGTGCAATGTCCTGAGCGGCCCCTTCGACGGCTCGACTGAGCTCGCCGAAGTCTTCGTTCAGGACACGTCGGGCTGCAGGCGCGAAGTCCTGTCGAGGGGCGCGGTATGGAGCATTCGGCGTGGGCGGCAAGCTCTGCACGCTGAGCGACGTGAGCAGCAGTAGCAGCAAGGCGATCTGCAGAAAGCGCCTGGGAAATGATCGGAAATTCGGATGTCTCTTCATCGCACGTCTCCCTTGCGTGTGGATTTTGGATCTGATAGACTGAAACAACTGTCGGGCTTTCATCGCTCACCTCCTGATGTGAGAACACGGATTGGCAGGATTCACGGATTCCTGCTGACCAGGCCTTCAAGGTGGTTGTCCTCGGTGATGTGTGATTGTCCGTCGAGCGCCGATTCGAGCCGCGGCAATGCATCGAAGCAATGAAACAATGAACAATGAAGCAATGAACAGGTGGCATTGTCACCCAGGTCAACGCCAGGTGTTGCCGCCGTGTAGGTCCCCAGCCAGGTAATCATCCAGCTACGAGGTTGACTATGCTTCTTGTAGCGCGTTGGTGACGACACATAAACAACACCTTCGCTAGCCGGAAACCACTAGTTGCAGGCGTATTCGTAACCTTCACAAGCGTCTCTATCGAGAACGGCGAACAGGCTCAGGTTCCCCTCACGACCGCCGGCGCGGAAGGTCTTATGCACACAGAAGCCGCTCTCGGCAGCCAGGCGCACCACCTCCGCTTCGTCCACCAGATGGCAGTAGCGAAGGCCCCTGCCCTCTCGCTTCCAGTCAAGCAGGTAGTCGCCTGGCTCCAGCGCCTCCTCCGCGATACCCGCCTCTGCCCAGTCCACGATCTTGCGCCGCATACGCGCGCTGTCGAGGAACTGCCAGGTGGAGAGGATCATGCAGCCGCCAGGCTTCAGCAAGCCGGCGATCTCGCGCAGCACGCCCACGCGCAGGTCAAAGCCGGGGATGTGGTGGAGAACCGCCAGCGCCACAGCGCAGTCGAAGCATGTCCTGAGCGAAGTCGAAGGGGGTGCGCCGGGGTGCGCCGCACTCCAGCCATGCCGGGCGATGTCGGCGATGTGGAATTCTGCCAAGATGCCCGTGAGGTGGCCGGCCTGGGCGCGGGCCAGTTCAACCAGTTCCGGCACCACGTCCAAGCCCAAATAGATCGCACCCGGCCGTTCCTGGTCGAGCAGGAGCGCCAATCGCCCATTGCCACAGCCTACGTCGAGCACCCTTGCGCGCTGCGGGATATAGGGTAGAATGCAGACAAGCGCCGGGTCGGACACCGGCCGGCTACCGGCGAAGGGCCGGGCGAAGGCGGCGTAGAACTCGCGGTTCAGTGCGAGCAGTCTCCCGGCAGTTTCCTTCTTCATCAAGACAATTATAACCGCAAGGAACGCAGAAGGCAACCCGGCTTTCAATGACCAATGATTGATGACCAATTTGTGCGAGTGGGGCAAGCAAGCACTGGCCGAGAAAAGTTCTTGACACTATCCTGAAATGGTGTATATTACAGGTGTTCCAGAAATCTAGTAATCTATGAATAAAGGGAGTAAAACTATGCCCAGGGTCGTGACTTCCACCGAGTTGCAAAAGAATACCCGGGCCATCATTGATTGGGCCCGCACCAGGAGCGACGCAATCATCGTGGAGACCTATAACAAACCTATGGTGGCCATCCTGCCTTTTGACAAGTACCAGGATTATCTCAGACACAAGCAGAGGCAAAGGGAGGCCCGGGTAGAGAGATTTGAGCGGCTGAGGCAGCTTGCCGAGCAAAACACGACCTTCGGCGACCTGAGTGAGGAAGAGGCCTCGGCCCTGGTAGAAGAGGCTCGCGAAGAGATCTATCAACTCAGGCAGGAGGAGGAGGCTGGAAGCCCCAGCGGCACATGATCAGAGCCGTTATTGACACCAATCTACTGGTCAGCTATGCCCTGACGAAGGGCGTGACCCTATCACGCCTCATAGACCACTGGGAGAGGAAAACTTTTACTTACCTGACATCTCTGCCGATTATCGAGGAGCTGAAGCAAGTTCTGAAGCGGCCGCACCTTCGAGAAAAGATGGTCGCCGATCCTCAGCCTCTGGTAGACGTCGTGGAGACAGACACCGAGCAGACGGCCGGCGAGCTGGTACTGGAGGGAGTTTGCCGTGATCCGAAGGATGACATCTTCATCGCCTGTGCAGTGGAAGGGGAAGCGGATTACATCGTCACTGGAGACAAGGGCCTGTTGGACCTGGGCGAGTATCAGGGGGTCAAGATCGTCCGACCCGAGGAATTTGTCGCCACCCTGGATGTGTTAGAGAGAGTATCAGCGCAAGGTACATGAGGTACTGACTGAGCAGCCGAAGCCTGAGAGATGAGTGGACGGGCAAGCAAACAGCGTGAGGCAGCCTGGCGGGCAGCGCACCGGACACCGTTCGACCTGGAACGGTACGGAGACCTGCTCGTCGCCATCCTGGACGAGGTACAGACCGCGCCAGAACTGGCTGGTAGACGTCTGGCGCGCATCCTGCGCCAGCACCCCCTGCCCGACGGCAAAATCCTCTCCAAGAGCCAACTCCTCAAAGGATATACCCAACTGTGCGCGCAGAAGGGACGAGAGCCTGACCCTGCGCTGGTGCGACGCCTGCAGGTCAAGCCCACGCGCACCATCTCCGGCGTGGCCCCGGTGACGGTGCTGACCAAGCCCTTCCCCTGCCCCGGCGAAT
>CAYPOY010000207.1:0-9294 GCA_964412395.1 uncultured Anaerolineales bacterium
GACGTGTACTTCTTCTTCCAACCCGCGTAGCTCGGTGAAAATGTACGGTAGAGAAGTCTAGATTAGAAGAGGAACGCAACCAGGTATTGAGGGCGCGGCGTGAGCTATTTTCCCAGATTGTTGAGTTGAACCAGTCCGAAGAGAAGCTGCACAGGCTCGAATCGGAACGCCAACGTCTGTGTTACCTGCAGGCGCTGGCTGAGAGCCAAGCCATCCGCCAGCGGCTGTCAGCAGCCGACGAAGCAGACGCTGAGGTCAACCGTTGTGCAGAAGAGGTGACCAGGTGGCAAGCATGGGCTGCTTTTCCAGTGCGGTTGCGTGATGATGTGCTCCGGTTGACCACGCAACGCAATCACCTTCAAGCGGAATGCAGTGAGGCCCAGCAACAAGCTGCCATAGCCAGGGAGGAACTCCAGCCGATAGAAACGCAAGTGGCGGCTGTGGAAAAGCGCATCGTAGCGCTGGCAGATGCGCGAGATGTACCGACGGGAGAACTACCGCAGGTACAGGAGTTGGCCAACCAGTGGAGGGTGGCAAATGAAGCCGGACGTGCGACCAGTGAGCGCTGGCGTAGAGCTCACAAGGCCCTTGAGGAAGCAGAGCAGCGTCTTGTCCAGGAACACGCTCAGTTAGAGCCAGCAGTAGAGCTTGGCCATGCGGGGTTGGCTGCTCTTCAGCAACGACTGCTCAGTGCTCAGCAGCTCGTAGCCCAGACTACGGAGAGCCTGAACCAGACCCAGGCAGAGTGGGCGCGGGTGGGGATGGATGAAGCTCAGTTCCAACAACTGGCACGCACGGCTCAGGAGATTCAGTTTGGGATTCGGCCTGCTCCCAAACCGCGCAAGGGCTGCAAAGCGTTGCTGTCGCGGTTGCTGTCGCGTAAGCCGGCTCAATCTGCCGACCAGACTCCCACAGAGCTGGTGATTCATGCCCAGATAAAGCCGATCTACGAGAACTTGATCCAGTCCCGTGCCAAGTCCGGGGCTGCGCGAAAGGTTCTCAGTGATGTTGAGGCAGATGCAAGCAACCAGCTAGGCGAACTGATTGACAATACACTGGACGATGGCGCATTCGTTCAACTAGGCCAAAGGCTGGAGCATCACCTGCGCTCAGTAGCAGAGGTAGACCAGCAGAAAGCCGCCGTCGCTGGCCTAAAGTCGGAGTTGGACGCAGATCGCCAGCGCTATGAAGAGGTTCACACGGCGTTGCAGGCAAGACTGACCAGGCTGGGGTTCGATGCTACGGATGTCCAGGTGGCTCTCGATGCCTACGTCAAGCAATGTGAACGGAAGGGAAAACTGGAGCGCGAGGAGGCAGAGCTTGAACGGTTGCGTCTCCAGGTGCGAGCTATTGAGCGCGATATACTCGACTGGCAGGAGAAACAAGCGGCTCTGAAAAACGTAGAGACCGAGTTGTGCACCTTGTTGGCCCAGGCAGAAATCGAGTGCTCTACGGACACGCTGGAGCCCGCCCTCGCCAAGTTCAATGAGGGAGTTGACAACTACAGGCATTGGGCTAAGGCAAAAGCGGCACACGAGGCAGCAGTGAAGCACCAATCCTCACTCTTGGATGCCCAAACCCGCACTAGGCTCGAAACCTCTTTGGCGGAGATGGAGTCGAGGCTGGCTACTGTGCAGGCTGAACATCCGGGATGGTCCGAGTTAGAGCCCGATAGAACACATCGAGAGTATGCTGCCTTAAGCCAGCAGACCGACGGAGCGTGGGTTGCTGGGCGAGAGGAATGTAACCGGCTCAGGGAATCCATTCATCTGACCACCAGCAACTTGAGACACCCGGCAGAGATAGATGAGGAGATCGGTGTAGCAAAGGCCGAGATCCAGCGCCTCGAGTGGTTCCGCGACACGTTGGAATTGGCACGTGAGGAGCTGATCCAGGCAACCCAGGAATTCCAAAAGCAGTTTGCCCCCAAACTGGAGCTACTCATGAGTGAAGGACTGAGCCGGGTCACACGAGAGCGTTACTCAGAGATTCAGGTAGATCATAACAGTCTGGCCGTTTCTTTGACAGCCCCAGAGTTGGGCAGCCCCGTCGGCGTGGAGCAACTCAGCGTGGGCACGCGCGACCTGGTTTACCTGATGCTGCGGATATCCATCGCTCGACTAATGAGCCGGACCGAGGAAAAGTTACCCTTGCTTTTGGACGATCCTCTGGTGCAGTGTGATCGTGCGCGTCAGGAACAGACGCTAGAGTTCCTGGCACAGTTGGCGGAGGAGACGCAGGTATTCCTGTTCACCAAGGATGAGTGGACCAAGGTGTGGTTTGAGGAGAACCTTGCATCTCACTCCCATCACAGTCAGCACCTTCTTTCGTGACAGAACCACCTATTAGTTGGTCTGTGGAGATATCCTCAAACCCAGGAATCCTATTGAGGCGGGCTATGTTAGAGGCAAAGGTGGACGGTCAACTCGTGCGAGCCGGCCCCCACTCGCCAGAGAAGGGCCGGTGTCCATCCTGCGGCGGGACCGTCAGCAAACGAAAGCGGCGGGTAATGGGCGGCAGCGTTACATACTTCTACCGCCACGACGCTGGGGAGGGGCACGGATGTCCGCTGCGATATAACCCCACCAGCCTGGAACGTTAGGGCAGGCTACCCTTCGCCCACGTACCCCGCACTTGTCGATTTTCGCCCGATGTGGGGCCACCGGTTTTGGCCAAGATGGGCCACTCGCAAAGAGGGTGCGTGAGGAATGGGTAGGGCTCTCAAATCCCAAGAACCCGATGGACCATCACTCCTCCCTGGCCGAACTCAGGTTCCCTCGCATCTGGCACTCCAGCCACTCGTCGAGCAGCTGCCTGGAGAAGCGCCAGACTCGCCCGATCTTGGTGGCCGGGATCTCGCCCGCCGCTGCCAGACGATAGACGGTCGCCGACGCCACCCGCAGGTGCGCAGCCGCTTCTTCCGCCGTCAGCACCTCGGGCAGTGCACTTTTGGTTTCTACCATCCTCGCATAGGTCATTGTCTGGCCTCCGCTCTATCTCTGCACTGCCGGTAATCGTCAGCACTGTTGGGCACCACGTGGCACACGGCGACGTCCAGAAACCGGGAACGCAGTCTTGGCTCTGAGATGTCGTCCGGCCGAACGTTGCTCACCACCAACGTATGCGCCCTGGCGATGTACCGGGCGTTGAAGACGCGGAACAGCACCTCGGCGGCCCAGTCGGTGAGCTGTTCCGTCCCCAGGTCGTCCACCACCAGCCAGGGCCTGTCCTGACCTGGGCCGAAAGGCATACGCTGGCACAAGTCGATCTGGTTCTCCGATTGCCCGGTGTCGAAACTATCCCTGATCATCGCCAGGAGTTCCAGGGCAGGGGCAAAGAACACCGCTTGACAATTGCGCATTCTGCGGTATAGTATGAGCACTATGGTGAAGGCACGAGTGTGGCATCTGATATCAAGAACAGAGTCGGCAGCTGGTTTGTACCAGCGGTCCGATGCGCCGTGTCTGGTCAAATTTGACCTGAGTATTGCCAATTTGTTACTCACGGCGACTGGTAGGTGTCCACCCCCGTAATCTGTATTCAACCGTATTGACCGCAAAGCGCGGGGGTTCACAAACCCCCGCGCTTTTGGTTTGTGGGTCGGTAGTTCAGCGGCAAGAATATCGGTCTCCAAAACCGAAGACGTGGGTTCGATTCCCGCCCGACCTGCCTTCACTGCCAGGTGGCCTAATGGTAGGGCGTCGCACTGTTAATGCGAAAAGTGCTGGTTCGACTCCAGTCCTGGCAGCCAGAGTAACAGGACTTTAACAACCGATCTGGCGGACGTAGTTCAGTCGGTAGAACATCTACTTGCCGAGCAGAAGGCGCGGGTTCGAGTCCCGCTGTCCGCTCCTCCTGGGGGCTGGGACTGCAAGGGGTGGTCACCTCGCTTGCACCGAGGAAAGCAGCAGGGTTCGATGCCCTGAGCCTCCACCTGCGCGGTAGAGTAACGGCCACTCACGGGCCTCATGAGCCTGTCAAGCGGGTTCGACTCCCGTCCGCGCTACCTTCGGGCGCTGTAGGGGAGCCTGGAGTCCCCGTCACCCTGTCAAGGTGAAGATCGCGGGTTCAAGTCCCGTCAGCGCCGCCTCAATGCTGGGTCGTCTAGTGGTAGGACAGGGGCCTTTGAAGCCCACGATAGAGGTTCGATCCCTCTCCCAGCAGCCTGAGCCCCCATCGTCTAGCCTGGTCGAGGACGGCAGATTCTTTATCTGCAAACGCCCGGTTCAAATCCGGCTGGCGATGCCCTGAGTTTATCGAAGGGGGGTATGAGCCCTCGTAGCTCAATGGAAGAGCGGTGGCCTTCGAAGCCAACGGCTGCAAGTTCGAGTCTTGCCGAGGGTGCTCTCTGGGTCGCTGGTGTTAATTGGAAACATACCGCACTGTAACTGCGCAGATCCTGGTTCAAATCCAGGGCGGCCCACTGCGGGATAGCTCAATGGCGGAGCGCGCGGCTCTGAACCGCGAGGTTCCAGGTTCGAATCCTGGTCCCGCAGCCTCACGGAAGCGTGGCCGAGTCTGGATTATGGCACTGGTCTAGAAAACCAGCGAGCTTAGGCTCCAGAGGTTCAAATCCTCTCGCTTCCGCCTCGTGGTGGACGTAGCTCAATGGCAGAGCGCGCGGTTGTGACCCGCGTCGTCGTGGGCCTGCCTGTCGGCAGACAGGTTTCGATTCCCACCGTTCACCCCTGATGGGCCTGTGACCTAATTGGCAAAGGTGCGCGGCTTAGACCCGCGTCATGGGGGTTCGAATCCTCTCAGGCCCACTGCAGCCACGTAACCCAATTGGCAGAGGTGTCTGGCTTAAGACCAGAAAGTTGCGGGTTCGACTCCCGCCGTGGCTATGGGCACGTAGGCCAATTGGCAGAGTCGTCCGCTTCAAGAGCGGAAAGGTGGTGGTTCGAATCCACCCGTGCCCACCTGGGTCTGTAGCACAATTGGGGGTGCAGCGGCCCCTTGAGCCGAAGGAGCCTGCCCTGCCACCGCGAGTACCACCGCGAGTACTCGTGGCGGGGCTCGTGGCGGTGAGTTTGCCGAACGGTGCAGGTTCGACCCCTGCCAGGCCCACATAAGTGCTCGTAGCTCATCTGGTAGAGCGCTCGCCTGAAGCGTGAGAGGCAGTCGGTTCGACTCCGACCGAGCACACTCTGCCCTCGTAGCTCAACTGGAAGAGCGTGGACCTCCTAAGTCCAGGGCTGCGAGTTCGAGTCTCGCCGAGGGCACTGGGGGTCGGTGACGCAACTGGATAGCGTAGCGGACTTTTAATCCGCTAGGTGCAGGTTCGAGTCCTGTCCGACCCACAGGGGAGCGTAGCCAAAATGGAAAGGCGCTGGACTTTCGATCCAGAGACGTGCGGGTTCGAGCCCCGCCGCTCCTACTCAGGCCCACGTAGCTCAATTGAAGGAGCGCTTGCTTGCGGAGCAAGAGGATGCAGGTTTGAGTCCTGCCACGAGTACTCGCAGTGGACTGCCGTGGGTACTGCGCGGGTATCGTCCAACCAGGTAGGGCGCTGGGCTTCCAACCCAGTTATGCGGGTTCGACTCCCGCTACCCGCCCCTATGGGCCAGTACCTCAGCCTGGTGAGAGGAACCGTCTTATAAGCGGTCGGGCGTTGGTTCAAATCCAACCTGGCCCATCAGGGAAGGGCAAGCCGATGGGCGACGGCACCGCACTGCTAACGCGGCGAGCTTAACAGCCTTGCGGGTTCGACTCCCGCCCCTTCCGCCTGTGGCCCAGTAGCCAAGTGGGAAGGCACCGCACTGCAAATGCGGAGATCACTGGTTCGATCCCAGTCTGGGCCTTTGCTGGCGTGGTCCAACGGCACGACGGCTGATTTGTACTCAGCAAATGGAGGTTCAACTCCTCTCGCCAGCTTCGCGCACCTGCCCAGCCACCCAGACCTTGCTCCAGTAGCTCAAGCGGTGGAGCCCTGTTTCGTACACAGGAGGAGCCAGTTCGATTCTGGCCTGGAGCTCATGCCCCCGTAGCCCAATTGGATGGGCAGCAGCCTTCTAAGCTGCTATGATGCAGGTTCAAGTCCTGTCGGGGGTGCCATCGGCAAGGGAGGGAGCAATGGTCAACGTGAACGCAAGAGCAGTTCTGCTACTCGACGTCTCACATACGTGCCCATAAATTCCACGTGCGGAACGTATAGGACGTAGGTCTGACAGGGATCGGCGGACTGTCAGGCGGAATCATGTCTGCGCATCTTGCCTCTCAAGGGACTATCCTGGTATAATGTTGGGCAGAAGTAGCGATTTGAGACAGGCTGTACGAGCCACCGCTGCCTCTCGTAGAGAAGCCATAGGCAAGCCAGGGGGTCCAAGATGACGAGAGCAAAGATACCACAGCCGATTTCTGGAGGACTACTCCTCTCTTACAAGTGCTCCGCCGAGTGCCGGCATTGTATGTACGCCTGCTCACCGAAGTGGAAAGGGGATTGGATCACAAGAGAGGACCTGGAAGAGATCCTGTCTCGGCTTGCCGGGAGAATAAGACCAAGCCCCTGGGGAGATCAGGCCATAAGCCTGAACTACGGGCTTCACTTCACCGGGGGAGAGCCTTTCCTGAACTTCGCGCTCCTGGTCGAAGCAGTAGAGATGGCCGAGCAATTGAAGATTCCCTCGACCTTCGTCGAGACAAACTGCTTCTGGTGCAGTGGCGACGAGATGACCAGAGAAAGGCTGGAACTCCTCAAGGCGGCAGGTCTCAAAGGCATCCTGATCTCGGTGAACCCTTTCTATGCCGAGTACGTTCCCTTTGAGAGGACAGAGAGGTGTATCAGGATCAGCCAGGAAGTGTTCGGCAGAAACGTCGTGGTCTATCAGTTGGCGTACTATGATCGCTTCAAGCAACTGGGCATCAAAGAAAGGATGCCCCTCGAGGATTACCTGGAGCTGACGAGCGGTGAACGTTTGACAGAACAAGTGGAGTTGTTCCTGATGGGAAGGGCTGCTCGTCAACTGAGGGGATTCTATCCCTCGTATCCCGCCCACACCTTTTTCGACGAGCCTTGCCGACCGCCGTTCCTCAGAAACTGGCACAACCATTTCGACAACTACGGGAACTTCATGCCGGGCTACTGCGGTGGAATCTCTTTGGGCCACTGGAAGAACCTGGACGCGCTCGTGAAAGAAGGGATAGACTTGGACGAACACCCGGTTCTGAGGTTCTTGATTGCCGAAGACGTGCAGGGGCTTCTCCATTTTGCAAATGATTTCGGCTACCAAGAATCCCAGAAAGGTTATCTCTCGAAGTGTCACCTTTGCCTCGACCTCAGAAGTTACCTCGTTTCCAAGGAAGACTTCGAGGAACTCAGTCCCAAGGAGTTCTACGCGCACCTGGGGTAACCCAGCCTCCAGGTCTCGCCCTGGCTGTTCTTCACCGTGCCCCTGCGGCGGGCGCGGTGCGACCTCGAACAGGAAGCCTTCACCGTATCGCTATCCCCTGAATCGGCAGCCCCGGCCGCGGACGAAGGGTAGGATCTGCAGGACTCGCAACGTCATCTCACTCCGCTTCCACCTCCAGCGGGACCACCCGTCGCGCCAGCACGCTGATTGCCTGGCCCCGCTTCTGCAACCGCCCTTCGACGACCACAAACGGTGACTTCAATGCCTTCCTGCTGTCCTCGTACACCTTCGGTCGCAGTACCACGTTGATCAGCCCTCCTTCGTCCTCCAGCGCCAGAAAAGCCGTGCCCTTGGCCGTCGGCGGCCGCTGGGCGGAAGCGACCACCCCACCCACCCACACCTTGCACCCGTCCCGCAGGTCCGGCAGCGCCCCGCTGGGCGTGACTCCCATCCGTCGCAGTTTGTCGCTCACCAGCGCGGTGAGGTGCTCGTGGGCACTCACGCCGGTGTGAGCCACCTCGGTCCACAGCCGTCCCCGCGCCGAAAGGAATCCGAAACGTGGGCGCTCCTCGGGAGATGGCAGCGCAAGCGCGGGCGGCCCATTTGCCGCCATCAGCGCCGCCTTCAAATCCCACAGCAATTGCCGCCTGGGCATCCCCCAGCCGTCAAACGCCCCGGCCCAGATCAGCGCCTCGACTGCCCGCCGGCCCAACTTCGTGCGGCGGCAGAAATCAGCCAAGGAGCGGAAGGGACCGAATCGCCGGGCCTCGACGAGACTCTGCCCGCCCGTCTCCCCCAACCCGGCCACGACCACCAGCCCCAGCCGGAGCGCGTTTCCCTCCACCGTTGCCCGCGGGGCGGAGGCCTCCACGTCCACCGGGCGGATCTCCACACCGCACCGCCGGGCCTCGGAGACAATGACGTGAGGTGGGTAGAAGCCCATCGGCGCGTTGCGCAGGAGCGCAGCAAAGAAGGCCGCTGGGTGGTAGTGCCGCAGCCAGGCGGACTGGTAGGTCAGCACGGCGAAGGCCGCCGCGTGGCTCTTGGGGAAGGCGTAGCTGCCGAAAGCCTGCAACTGCCTGAACACCCGCTCGGCCACCGGGCGCGCCACGCCCCGGGCGGCGGCCCCGGCGATGAACTCCTCGCAGAAGCGCGCCACTTGCTCAGCGGCCCGCTTGTGCGACAACGCCCGGCGCAGCAGTTCCGCCCGCCCCGGCGTGAAGCCCGCCAAGTCGCGGGCGATCTTCAGCACCTGCTCCTGGAAGACGATCACGCCCAGCGTCTCCGCCAGCGCGGGTTCCAGGAGGGGGTGGAGGTATGTCACCGGCTCCAGCCCCTGACGACGGCGCAGGTAGGGGCGCACCATCTGGGCCTGGATCGGGCCGGGGCGGATGAGGGAGATCTGGATCACCAGGTCGGCGAAAGACCGGGGCTGAAAGCGGGGGATCAGACTGGCCTGTGCGCGGCTCTCCACCTGGAAGACCCCCACCGTCTCCCCCCGGCAGAGCATGTCGTAGACCTCAGGGTCACTGTTTTCATCTCCGAGGGGCAGCGCGTCGAGGCTTTGTCCTGAGCGGTGTGGTGAGCTTGTCGAACCACCTGCCGAAGGATCGGGCCGCTTTCCGGTCTGGGCCTCGACGATGGTGACCGCGTCCTCGATGGCGGAGAGCATCCGCAGTCCCAGGAGATCAATCTTGATCATCCCGGCCCCTTCCAGCCCGTCCTTGTCCCACTGAGTGACGACACGACCGGGCATCGTGGCCGGCTCCAGCGGCACCAGATCGTACAGGGGCGGGCCGGAGAGTACCATTCCGCCGTTGTGGATACCCAGGTGACGCGGGATGCCGTCCAATTGCGGCACGATGCGCAGGAGGTGCTGGAAGGGCTTTCCTGATACCCTCACCAAGTTTTCGCAAATTCAGGCCAGAGTTGCGAGCGGGAGAAG
>CAYPOY010000208.1:0-9257 GCA_964412395.1 uncultured Anaerolineales bacterium
GGCCACCGGCAATCCAACGTATCCCAGGCCCAGCACAACCACGTTCGCCGTCTTGTTTTCAATCGTTGCCAAAAGGCCGTCTTTAAGGGCACGCCCAGGATCGTCGTCTCCTCTTGGATGCCGCCGGAATCGGTCAGCGATTCCCGGATCGTCCTGTAGCGCGCCTGCGGGCCGCCGATGTGGTATTGATCGTCACCGTTTGCTGCCTCTCAATCTGGGTGCTTGAGCATCCGGCATATCCGCCAAACTCTATTCTCGCCCGCGAACGGGAGCGGGAGTGACCGTCGTTTCCGCCAGGCTTCTGCGATATTAGCACATACTGATCTCGACGACCGCCGCATCTGATCCGTCAAGGAATACACTTCCTCACGTGGGAACCCTTTCGAGACCTCAAAGATCCTCATCACTGCTTCGAAGGCCAGCTTATACACGTCAAGTTCCTCGTGACTCCGTATCACCCCCGCACCTCTGCTCCTCCGCACCTCCGCTCCCCTGCTCCCTGGCTCCCTTGGTCGGTCAGCATCAGCCGTGCGTTCGCCATCAGGTTCAGGAACTCCAGGTAGCCCAGTGGCTCTGTCACCTGCAATCGGGCATCGCTGCCATGTTGGCACAGGTCTGATTCCTGGCAACGCTTTACTTGTCCGAATGGTCCCGTACCTGCCGGGCAAACTCGTCGAAATCGGTCAGTTGCTCCGTCACTGCCCGGTAAATGGCCTGGTAATCCAGCCTCCAATATACGTGCACAATGGCATTCCGCATCCCTGCCATACCCCAGATGCGACGAGCAAAGGTCGGCTCTAGCAACCCCTTCTCTCCAGACAGTTCGATCAGGTTGGTCGTGTCCACTTCAGACAGGCTGACCCCCACCACCGCCAGGAAGTATCGGCAGATGTCCAGCACCGACTCCAAAGCGATACGCAGGTAGTGGATACACAACTCCCGCGTGTCCACGTCTGATCGGAATTCCTCAAACGAGTTGAATCGCTCCTGCAAACGCCGGAGTTGAGCCACAGCCTCATCCAAAGCGGAGAGATATCCCTCCACCCGTCTCCAATCTACTTTTCTATCTGCCACCGATAACCCCTCCCGACACCGCTCGTCCAGAAGCTGGCGATATTGGGCCATGAACCGCCGGTAGTCCTCATACTCAAACAAAGCTTCTACCACTGCTTCTGTCCGAGCCATTGGCGTTTCGGCGAAAAGAAGCCTTCCCTCCACAAGCGCCTGTAACTTTAGCCAGGCGTTGGCCCGGTTAAGCACCACCAGATCCACCCGCCTTGTCCCCAGGGCCCGACACGCTGCATCCAGTGTTTCCAGGTATCCCTCGAAACTGTACTCTCTGAATAACACGGCCAGGTCTATGTCTCGTGCCAGCGGTTGCTCTAGAACCGACCCAAACAGGCAAGCCAGACGGACACCGTCCTTTGCCAGAACGTGAGACAACACGTCCAGACGCTCCTCTATCTCGCCCAATCTGATTCCCGCTATTCTCTCAGTCATCTACATCGCTCAATGTGAATCATCTAATCAGCCCAGAACGCTCACAATGCGCATCACTGCCTGCCCATCCCACAACTCTGGCACGCGCCCGGCCTTGGCCTTATTATCCAGTATCGTCACCGCCTCTACCACAATCCGCCTCGGATCATAGCCCACAATCTACAATCGCATCCTCTCCAAACACCGGCCACACCACTGCCGGTCTGACCTTGGTGCTGTTCAGATCGGTGAAGGGAAATCGCACCAGCCAGATGTCACCACGCTCAGCTCGCATCTGCGAAGTGGTCATAGATATCTTCACCAGGTTCGTTCCACTCGGCAAACCCTGTCTCGGCCAGGCACATCATCTCGAATATCTCGGCTCGTTCCCTCATCTCATCCGCCAGTTGGACAAATTCCAGAGGCGGCAACCGAAATACGAAGGTTTTGATCTCCTCCATCGTCAAAGTCACACCTGTCTGCCCCATTTCAAACACCTCCTGCTGCAATTCTCTATTGCCCTCTGACACAAGATGCCCCCCTATGAAGCCGCTTGCACCACAAACCAATGCCTTTTTCATTAATGCTCCCCCTTATCTCCCTGTCTCCTCGTCTCCCTGTCGTCTCCCTGCCACCACTCCACAGCGAAGGCTCCAAACACGCCCAGCATCAACCCCAAGGCTCCCGCCACGGCGGCATTTTGCCACTTGCGCGGGTTCACCGGCTTCTCCGGCGGCACCGCCGACGCAGCGAGACGCACCTCCGTCCCGGTTACCTCCGAGGTAATCTCCACCTCTGCCTGCTTCCGCGCCAACGTCTGGTACGTATCCCACGCCAGGTCCCGTGCTTGCTGGAGCTCCTGTCTCTGTGCATTTTCGGCCTCAAGCTCCGCCTCGAGAAGCATAATGTTGGCATCCAGCGAGGCTATGCGCGCAATGAGTGGATTGTCGGAGCCAATGGTCACCTCATTCGGTTTATCTGTTGCCAGACCAACGGTAAGCGCGTCAATTCGCTCCTGTGTCTCCGTGCGACGCGCTTCCAGCACTTTAATTAACGCATCCACGTCAGCGATCTGCACGCTCCCACTTTGCGCCCCGGCCAGGTCAACCTGGAGTTGCACCGGCAACCCGCCCGAGCCCCCCAGCGCCTTACTGCGCAGGAAAATCAAAGCCAGGGCGTTACCCGTGTCAGCCGCCGCCGATCCGGAGCCTGCCTCAACCTGTGCCCGCAACGCCCGGGCATCCGCCAGCCAACGCTCGATCTGTTGGAGGTCGCCGTAGTAGTCGGCCAACACCTGGCGCCTGGCGCTCATTTGTAAATTGACTGGCTCTGTCTGCACCGCGTTCCTGGCCGTCTGATACGCATCGAGCAACTCCTGTCGGGCGGCAATCTCGCGCTCCAACGAGGCGATGCGATTATCGCCCAGAAACGTTTCCAACGCTGCTTGAGCCACCTCGTAAGTCTCCCTGGCCACTACCACCTGTGCCGCGATTGTGACATCCGACTCGTTGGCGCTGCCGTACAGACCATTGACGTGATGCTCGTAGTCCTGCGCCCAGGCGTTGGCAATCATCGCGGTCGTGATCGGGTCCCGATAGCACACTTTGATGGAGATCAGATCACCTTCATTCGAGGCCTCAACCATCTCGAGCAGATTGAGTACGTCTCGTTCGCCGGGCTCAAGTTGGACCCCGACCTCATCCAGCACCTGCCGGGCTACGTCACTGGCGGACACCAGGGCAACGAGCGCCTGGCGTCGGGCGTTGACATCTTGACCGGCCAACTCCTCCTCCGAAAGGGTCACAATCCGGGGGTCGAAGGTGACGTCCATGCGCGTCCGGATAATGGCTACGGCGGCCTCGGCCTCGTACGTCTTCGGCAGCACAAGGCTAACTACATACGCAGCGACCGCCGCCACCAGCGCCGCGCCTGCGATCCACTTCCAGTACCGGATCAATACGTCAAAGTACGCGCGCAGGTCAATTTCCTCTTCCATCGTATCTCCTGCACTCCTATCCAAGAACATAAGCCTCGAACGTGAAACGCAAGACGTGAAACGTGACGGATTATCACGCTTCACGTCGGCTCTGTCAAGCGGACTTGCAACCTCCGCCTCGGTCAGCCGCTGCTTGAGGAAAGCGTGGGTCTCCACTGGCGGGGATTACCCCCGCCAATCCTCCAAAGCAACGGCGTTCCTGGGTCGCCACCGCTTATTCCGTCTCGTTTATGTCTGCCCCTGGAGTCCTGGCTGCTTTCCTCTTCTTTTCCTTCTTCTTTTTCTTCTTTCGCGCTCTCTGCGCCACATCGGCTGACCGCTCTGTTTCCTCTGCACTCTCCATCACCTCCGCCGGCTGCTCTGGCTGCGTCCTGTCCTTGACGCTGGTGATCCGACCCCACAGGCAACGGGGATCGCTTTCCAACTCCATATAATCAAAGAGGAAGGCCCCGAACACGCCCATCATCAGACCCATCGCCAGCCCCACAGCGGTGTTCATCGACTTCCTGGGGCCGATGGGCTTGCTGGGCGGCAGGGCCAGCGACGCGAAGCACACATCGGTGGCCTCGGAGGCCGAGGCGATGTCAAGCTCCTGCGTTTTGGACAGCAGGACGCTGTAGGCCTGCCAGGTCAGGTCGCGATCTTGCTGCAGGTCGGTCTTGATCTGGTTCAACCTGGCGACGTCCGCCTGCAGCGAGCGCACGTAGTTTTCCCGCCGCACGATCTCCTGCGAGAGTGGCTCATCCAACACAGAATAAGAGAGCAATCCCTCTAACCCTTTCATTTTCAACAAGTCCCCGGACATCTGAGTTGCCAGATCGCCCAACTCCGTGTCTTTAGGCACCGATTCGGCCAGCAGCATCCAGGCGTCTTTCGCAAAGAGCTCCGGATAGAGCGCTTCAATTTCGGAGAACAAGGGGGTATCGGTGGCGACGTCCTCGGCCAAGCGGGCCATTTCGCCCACGTCGAACAGATCGTTGTACTGCTGCACGATAAAGTCGCTCAGGCTGGTCGAGACTACGACGGTGCCCGTGATGCCGGCGGTGTCCGTGACTCCGGCCGTGTCTGTGACGAGTGTGGTTTGCGAGGTGGCAATGGCCAGGTATTCCGGCGAGAGGAGGTCAAGAAAATCGTAGCCTTCCCCCCTCAGCATGGCCTCCGACTGCTCTTGGATGGAAACGTCCAGAGCGGCAACTTCCTTCTCCATAGCCGTAATCAGACCATCCAGATCGGAAATCTGCTCGGCGGCGTTTCTGCTCGGGCTAAGAGCATCTACTGAAGGCAGTTGGAGGTCCAGCGTGCCGAAAGGCAGCCCGCCAGTCTCAGTAAAAATCTTGGATTTGAAAGACAGCAGTGCCAGCCCATTGCTGCTGGCACTGGCCTCCCCTCCCTCGACCAGTTGCTCGCGCATCAGGCGTGCCTCGACGAGCAGGCCCTCCAGGCGATGCTTGCGCGCATAGGCTTGCTCCAGGTCGCGCAGCAGTTCGTCGCGCTGATGCTCAAACACCTGCAGCCTGGAGTCAATTTCCGTCTCGACTGAGGTGTTGAACAGTCTGAGGCGCATATCCCGGTCGCGATTGATGGCAGCGATGCGGTTGGCGACCTCGGCATCAATCCAGGTGCCCAGGACCTGGCGCTTGGCCTGCTGGCCCTTGTCGAAGGCAAACAGCCGGTTAGTGGCGTCGTCATCCAGGTAGGCGTTGATCAGTTTCTGGTTGACCTCCACCTCTTTGTCCACGACCGCCGAGATGGCCGTTTGCCGGCCAGAACGCAGACTGGCAATGATCAGCTTTTCCTCCTCGATCTGACGTTGCAACTCGTTGATGCGGTCATCCTCAGAGAGAAAGGTGAGCAGCGCTTCCTGGGCCTGGTCGTATTCCACCCGGGCCCCCTTCACCTGCTCGTGGATGTCGGTAAAAGGGGTGAAGGCGGCTGCGCCGTAGATGGTATTCGCATGTACCTCAAAGGCCCGTGCCCAGGCGTTGGCGATGGCGGCTGCCTTGTCGGGATCGCGGTAGGAGACGATGATCTGGATAGTATCGCTTTCCCCACCTTTATCCAGCTCAAGCACTTCTCCCCTCACACTCCCTATCAGTTTGGAAGGCTCCCGCTCATCTTCCTCAAGTACGTCGCTCAGTTCGTCGGCGACCTGCTGGGCGATGGCGCCGTTGGTCACCATGCCGACCAGGCTGTTCAGCCGCCGGTTGGTGCGTTCGATGAGCGCCTGGCCTTGCATTGCTTCGCTGAAGTCCAGATTCTCATCGGTGAGGGACCGGAAACCCGAACCGAGGGAGATCTCCGCCTTGCTCTTGAGCATCACCACCCCGGCAGTGGCTTCGTACGTCGGCGGCATCATCATGCTGACCAGGAACGCGCCCCCCCCGGCCAGCAGAGCGCCCAGTGCGATCAGCCACCACCACCTGAGCAAGGCGTCAATATATTTGCGAAGGTCAATTTCTTCTTCCATTGATCGGCATACCTCCAACATTATGAGTGATCGCCAGTGCCAATTTTGCGGTCTGGACATCGGCAATTTGTGCGGAAATTATAAAGGCACTACCCTACCCTGTCAAGTAAACGACTTGACTCACTAAGAATGTTACCGAAAAGGAATCGTTACGTTGTCCAATTCTGCCCTGACCCACCTGGCTGCACAAGTCGGCGCGTGAGTGACAGCGAAACGACCGCCCCGACCTGCAACGGTTGGGGCGGTTTGTATTGCCTGGCTTGCGGCGCTAGCAGGTAAGTCAGATCTCCTCCCGCCCCTCCAGCGCCCGCGTGAGTGTCACCGCGTCAGCGTACTCCAGGTCGCCGCCCACAGGCAGGCCCCGGCCCAGGCGCGTGATGCGCACGCCCAACGGACGCAGCCGGGTCAGCAAGTAGGAGGCCGTCCAGTCCCCTTCGCTCGTGGGGTTAGTCGCCAGAATCACCTCTTCCGCGCCGCCGCTTCGTATTCGGGCCACCAGTTCACCGATGCGCAGGTTCTCAACGAATATCCCTTCCGAGGGGGCCAGCACGCCGTGTAAGACATGGTACACTCCCTCGTATACACTGGCCCGCTCAATCGCCAGCACGTCGAGTGGCTCCTCGACCACACAGATGGTGCTGTGATCACGTCCCGGGTCGGCGCAGATGGGGCACGGGTCTTCCTCGGTGATGTTGTAGCACATGGAGCAGAAACGAGTACGCTCTTTGAGCTCACGCAGGGCCTCGGCGAGTCGCTCCGCCAGGTCTGATTGGTTACGCAGCAAGAAAAACGTGAGGCGAGCGGCAGTCTTGCGGCCGATCCCCGGCAGTTCCGAAAGTTCCTCAATGAGCCGCGTCACCGACACAGGAGTTGTCTGCATCGCTACCTACACCTGGAACAAGCCGGGGATACCGAGCCCACCGGTGAAGGCCGGCATCCGCTCAGCCATGGCCCGATCTACCTGCTCCAGTCCCTCGTTGACGGCGGCAATGACAAGATCTTGCAACATCTCCAAGTCTTCGGGGTCCACGACCTCCGGCGCGATGGTGAGCGATTTCACCCGCCGCTCGCCGGTGACGGCAGCGGTCACCGCACTGCCGCCAGCCGTCGCGGTGACGACCATCGCGGCGATCTCCTCCTGCGCTTTGAGCATATCCTCTTGCAGGCTCTGCAATTGCTGGAGCATCCCGGCCTTGCCCTTTGGCAAGCCGGTCGGGCTGCTCTTGCGTTTAATTTTTCTCTTGCCCAACGCAACCTCCTCAAAACTATTCGCTCCGTCGCACAATCTGCGCCCCCAGGTCCTCCACCGCTGCGCGTACCACCGGATCCTCAGCGATAATCTGCTCGGCCGACAAGGCGGCTTTCCCGCCGACGGGCTCCGATGTCGAGCGCCGTGACATTCTGGCAGTACGTTCCTGCTGAGCCAGAACGCACCGCACACGGTACCGTTGACCGATCAGACTGCTTAGCGCATCTTCAATAATCTGTTTGTTATGCTCCTCTCCCACCTTACTGCAATGAAAGTTGTGAGTAAACCCCAGCACGACGACGTCTCCTTCGACGGCCACCGGTTCGCATGAGCGCATCAACGCCTCCAACGACAAATTGCGTGGACGTAGGATATTCAGAAGTTCTGACCAACGCTTCCGCAACGTCTCAGGCGTCAGCGAACCATCGCCGGGCACAAGGCTACCATAGGTAGATGCCGATTCCAGGACCACCCTGGAAGACTGGGATGGGGACGGTGACACGGAACGAGCGGGCGCGGGTCTGGTCGGTGCAGGTGAGGACGTCGAATGACGAGCAGGGAGAGACGCGCGAGGGCTAGCCGGGGCCGGCTGCCTGCTGGGCACCGAGCTCTCCGGCTCATCCAGGAGTGTGGCTTCAATAAAGGCCATCTCCAACGGCAACTGAGGCTGCCAGCCACCTTTAGCCTCAGTAGCCGCCTGGGTGAAGAGACGCACCGCCCGTGCCAGAGACCGGGGTGAAAAGGCGGATGCCTGTTCTTCCAACTGAGGACGCTGGTCCTCCGAGACGTGGGATGGGACGATGCCGGATTTCAGTCGCAGCAGGAGCAGCGCTCGCAAATGCTCCACCATTTGGCGTGCGAACTGCCGTGGATCGGCCCCCTCGTCCACGGCCGTGTTGATCGCACCCAGCCCCTGCGCCACGTCGCTCCTGGTCAACGCATCGGTCACCTGGATTACTGTCTCGCTGGCCCCTGTTCCCAGTGCTGCGCGCACCTCTGCGACGGTGATGCCGTTATCATCGTAGGAAGCCAGTTGGTCGAGCAGACTCTCGGCATCGCGCATACTGCCAGTCGCCTGGTGGGCGACGAGTGTCAGCGCCTCCCGGTCAACCCGGATGTGCTCCTGCTCGGCCAGCCATTGCAGACGGGCGACGATCTTGGCAGCGGGAATGCGGCGGAAATCGAAGCGTTGGCAGCGCGAGAGCACCGTGGCAGGGATCTTGTGTGATTCCGTGGTTGCCAACACGAAGATAGCGTGGGGTGGAGGCTCTTCCAGGGTCTTGAGCAACGCGTTGAAAGCAGCGTTGGAGAGCATGTGCACCTCGTCTATCACATAAACCTTGTAGCGGGCTTCATTGGGCCGGAAGCCGATTCGCTCCCGCAATTCTCGCACATCGTCCACACCGGTGTTGGAGGCCGCGTCAATCTCGATCAGGTCAAGCAGCCGCCCCTCGTTGATCGCCTGGCAGATGGTACACTCATTGCAGGGGCGCTGATTCTCTGGGGCCAGACAGTTGACCGCTTTAGCCAGCAAACGCGCCATAGTCGTCTTGCCGGTGCCACGGGGGCCGGCGAAGAGATAAGCGTGATGGATGCGCCCGGAGGTGAGCGCATTACGCAGTGTGCGGACGACGTGTTCCTGTCCCACCACCTCGTCGAACGTTCGGGGTCGCCACTTCCGATATAACGCTTGCACTGCCATCGCCACCTCCTCACCTCCTCTCGAAGTCGCTTGATAGTCTAACACCGTCAGTCGAGAAAGGCAAATCAGTTGAAATTATGGGAAGGCGTGCTATAATCATAGTCTAAAGCGAAACCCAAAGGAGGGAATGGTATGCCCAAGATTGGTCCGTTGGAACTGGTGATTGTGCTGGTGATCGTATTGCTCATCTTCGGCGTAGGACGGTTGAGCAAGCTTGGTCGAGACATGGGAGAGGGCATCCGCGAGTTTCGGCGGGGCCTTGCGGGTGATGAAGATGACAAGAACGAGGAGAGGGCAGGGGAAAAAGAGGCATAGAGCAGTAAACAAAAGCCCCTTGGCAATGACCTACTCTCCCAGGGGGCTG
>CAYPOY010000209.1:0-9218 GCA_964412395.1 uncultured Anaerolineales bacterium
CCTCCTCGTCCGTCAGCGTCAGCATGTCCTCCCGCTCCCAGCGCTGCCAGAAAGCATCAACGCGCATCCCATCTCGAAAGATAATCGCGCGGTTGGATTCCCAGAGCGCAAACTGGATCGAGAGCGCGCCGCTGTGCGGTTCCTCGATTATGTCGGTGTTCCACTGCGGCACGTAGAGCACCACCACGTTGGCCGCGCTGAGTTGCTGCCCGTTGAGCGCGTCGGTGTGCGGGACCCCATCGGACCAGCGCAGGTAGCGCTCGCTGGCCTCGTCGTAGCGCCATTCGGTGTCTTGCCGGTACCACGAGATGTAAATGTACGTCGCTATCTGCCCCTCCACCGTCGGTTCCTCAGAAAAGACCATCCCTTCCAACTCTTGCCGTCCACTGACGCCGTGCTCCGCCGCCCATTCGCGCACCATAGCCGGATCGGCGAACATCGTGTGCTCCAGGGGCACATCACGGCTAAAGTCGCGATAGAACGGCCTCGGGTTGAGTGTCTCTGGTAAACTATCTGAGACGACCCGGTCGGGATATAGGTCTGAGTCCCTGAAAAGCGCCAGCACGCCGTTGCTGAAGCCAGAGCAGGCGAAAACCGCCTTGTACATTGCCGGTATCTCCAGGTCAATCAGGCGACCGCTGCGCACCGACCCCACTCGCTCAGGGTCCTTGCCCAGGTAAACCGCTGTCCAGCGTGTGGCGAACCAGCCTTCGTTGTAGTGCTCAAAGATCAAATCGGCGCTGTTGATGCCCGCTTGAGGCCGCACATACTGGGGCCAGGTGTTGGCAATCTTGATCGCCACCGGCACCCGCTCCAGCAGGCTGGAGTCGGAGACCATCTCACCGGTGAGGGGGTTGACGTTTTCGGGCCACGGCGTCGCGGTGGGAATGAGTGTAGGAGTGGGGGTGAGAGTGGGTGTGGGAGTGGAGGTTGGAAGCGGAGTGGCCGTCGGCGCAGAGATGCGGGTCGGCGTGGGGGTTGCCTCCACCGTCTCGCTGCTACAGCCGCCCAGCGCGCCTGAAACGAGCGCCGCCGCTAACCCTGCCGTGATCCAGGTCAAAACGCGCGGCCACCTCTCGTGCCCCGTATGGCTCATCCAGTTTACCTCCGCGTGCGCACCGCCGTGAACAGGCGGTGCTGGGCTGACTTCCGCAACGCGACGTATTATAGCACAAGGGATAGGGCAGACAACCAACCTAACCCCCCATCCCCCTTTCCCTGCCAGGGAAGGGGGAAAGGAACTCCCTCCTCCCGCTTCGGGGGGAGGGCTGGGGAGGGAGGTTTGGGGAGGGGCCGGGGGGTTGCCCCCCATTCCATTTTACTGTACAATATCCTCAGCCGATTGCTTTTCCCGGAGGTGGACAATGAGTGACGCTCAGACTTTGCCCCGCACAGTGGACGCTGCCTACGGCACTGTTGACCCCGAGGTACCCCTGGAGCCCGGCGACCCGCGCTGGATGGACGTGCATCCCGCCGTGGCTGCCGCGCCGCTTTTCTGAGACTACTTTGTAGGACAAGATGGCATCTTGTCCTACGCTTGATTGGAGGAGTCGTGAGCGGAAAGACACTGCCCGCCCTTGACGCAGAGAGCCAGGCCGAACTGGCCGCGCTCAAGCGCGCGCTGCGCTTGGCCGATGGCTTCACGCTCCACGTGGCGCGCGCGAACACGGCGCTCCTGCGACGCCAGATCATCACCGACCTGCACACCGACCTCCCCCGCCCGCTGGTCGAACTGACGCTTTCCCTGGGCGAGCCACCTTACGAGCAGATCGCCCGTGTCGCCGAGAGCGCCCCCGCCGACGCAGTGCTTTCGGTGGAGGGGCTGGACGTACTGGCCCCCTCGTCCGACCCCGGCTGGCTGCTCAAGCAACTCAACTGGCGCCGCGCCGTCTATCGCCGGCTGGGCCGGCCGCTGCTCCTGTGGGTGCCGGAGTATCTCTTGCGCCTGGTGATGCAGCACGCGCCCGACTTCTTCGACTGGCACAGCGGCTTCTACGAGTTCACCGCCCCGGAGCCGGTCATGGTGGAGACGACCCGGCAGGCGTACGCGGTGGGCGATGTGGAGCAGGTTGACCTGACCCTGGCGCAGAAGCAGGAGCGCATCGCCATGCTGCGTGGCCTGCTGGACGAATACGTGGGAGAGGAGCCGGAGATCCGCCGCGCCCGCGCCGACCTGCTTAGCAAACTGGGCATCCTGCACCACAGCCTGGGGGAAGTGCGCCAGGCGATTGAGTACTACCAGCAGGCGTTAAGAATCGCGCGGGAGATCGGCGACCGGCGCGGGGAGGCGAAGCACTCGTGGAACCTGGGGCTGTCCTACGAAGACTCCGACCCCGCCCGCGCCGCCGAACTGATGCAGGTCTGTGTGGACTATGAGTGCGAGATCGGCCACCCCGACGCCGAGGCCCACGCCGCTCGTGTGGAGGAGATTCGGCGGAGAACAACGGATGGGCAGGATTAACGGATCGGCCTTGATCGGTTGATGTCCTGAAATCCGCGTTCTTGAATCTGCAATGATGTGAACGAGCAAACGTGGTTCATCCCCGGAAAACCCAACACGCCCAGCGGCCCGCTGGCCCGCTACCGCCCCGTCCAGCCAGTCGGGGCGGTGGGGGCTTATGTGCAGCGTTTCACCGCGCCCGGCGACCTGGTGGTGGACCTGTTCTGCCAGGGGTCAACGGTCGTGCGGGAGGCAGTCTCTGCAGGCCGCCGCGCGCTGGGCTTCAGCGTCAATCCCCTGCTCCTCGTCGCCGCACGCCTGGGGCTGGGCCGATGCGACACCGATGTGCTCAACGCCGCCTTCACCCACCTGGCCGATAGCCCCAAGGGGGATGTGCCCCTGCGCCGCTATATGTCTTCCCTCTACCGCTCTGCCTGTCCGGTTTGCGGAGCGCCCGGCACTGCCGAGTGGTTCGCCTGGGACCGCGATGGAAACTACCCTTTCAAAAAAGCGGTGCGCTGCCCCCGGTGCGGGGAAGTACAGGAGGGGACACCGGACGACGATGACATCACGGCCGCCCGCCGCACGTTGCCACGGGGTTTGGCCTACTACTATGCGCTGGATCGGGTGGCTCCGCCGGGTCACCCGGCGCGGGAGCGGGCCGCCAAGTTGGTCGAACTCTACACGCCGCGCAACCTCTCCGCGCTGATGGACTTGGGCTTGCGGCTCGAAGTGCTGGAGGCCGACGAGGAAGTCAAGATCGCGCTGACCGGTGTGCTCCTCGATTGCTTCGACACCGGCAGCAGCCTCGCCCCCCCCCTATGGGGGGGGTGGCCTCGCCCGCGCACGCTGCGCCTCCCGTCCCGCTACATCGAGCGCAACGTCTGGTTGTGTTTCGAGGAAGAGAGCCCCCCTCCCCCAACCCCTCCCCTAAGCGGGGAAGGGAGCCCCCCTCCCCTACCAGGGAAGGGGGGTTGGGGGGTTAGGTTGCCCCCCCCGGCCGCCGACGTCGCCGCGCTGGTGAAGGGCGAGGCGCAGGGATACACGCTGGTCAGCTGCGCGGCCCGTGACGTGGGAGAAGTTGTCCCGCCCGGAAGCGCCACCCTCATCTTCGTTGACCCGCCCCGGCCCGACGGCGTCTTCTGGGCGCTCTCGGCATTGTGGGCGGGGTGGCTGTGGGAATCGCCCGCCGCCCGCGCCCTGCGTCCTTATCTGCGCCGCCGGCGCTTCGACTGGGATTGGCATTGGCGCGTGTTGCGGGTGGCACTGAAGGCGGCCGGACCATTGCTTATGCCTGAAGGTCACCTGATCACCCTCTTCTCCGACCTCCAGGACGTGGGCGACGCGCTGCTGGGGTCGGTCTGTCTGGCGGCCAGCGGTGCGGGTTACGTCCTGGAAGGATGGGGTTACAGCCCTGAGATTGGCCATCGGCTGGTCTGGCGCTGGGAACCGAGGGCTGCCGATCGCAGATTGCAAACTGCAGCGACTGGCGTGGAGGCGCTGGAGCGCGACCTGATGGCCGTGGCAGAGGAAACCGTGGTGAGCGTCCTTCGAGAACGTGGGGAGCCGACGGACTGGGTGCTGCTGCACAGTAGCGCGTATGCGAGACTGGCCGAGTGCGGGCTACTGGCACGCGTGGCGGCCATCACGGAGGACGAGGGCGGCTCTCGGGCCTTCGCGTTCGCCGCCGATGTGGTCCATCGCGCCTTTGAGGCTGCTCCAATAGTCCAGCTCTCGGATCGAGAGGGGACGAAAGGAGCACTGTGGTGGCTGGCGGATTCGAGCCATGCCGCCGAACCTGTGGTGAGCAACGTCGAACCACCCCTGGCCGACCGGGTCGGTGCCCAGGTGTGGGAGTTGCTTGCCCAGCGGCCGGCCTGGGATCTGGAGGAGCTGGTGGAAGTGGTCTATGCCCGCTTCCCTGGTCCTCTCACGCCCGACATGGCGTTGGTGCGGGCCTGTATAGACTCGTACAGCGTGCGAGAGGGCGAGACACTTCGCCTACGCCCCGAGGATGATCCTCTGCGGCGCACTGCCGAACTCAGAACGCTGCGTGACGACCTGGTGGAGTTAGGGGAACGGCTGGGGTTCAAGGTGAGACGGCGGTGCGGCTGGGACGTGTGCTGGCTGAGGGAGGGGCGAGAGGCTTACGTCTTCGATATCTCGGCCACGGTGGCTCTGGGATTTCACCTGCTCACCAGACGGGCCACAGACGAGGGGGCGCAGCGCTGCCTGGTCGTGCCCGGCGGCCGGGCGGGGCTGGTCGGCTTCAAGTTGCAGCGCGATCCGCGCCTGGCTCGCGCCGTCGAAGTAGATGGGTGGCAGTTCATCAAGTTCCGCCACCTGCGCCGCCTGGTCGCCGAGGAGGAATTGGATCACCATGCCCTCAAGACCGTATTGGGTCTCGACCCTATTGTCGAGCAGGAAGCGGCCCAGATTCCGCTGTTCTGACCCGAATTACGAATTTACGAACCCACGAATCTACGAATTTACCAAGGAGTCCCTCATTGAAAAAAAGTTACCTCATCGCCCTGATCGTGTTGGCTCTGTTGACGCTGTTCTCGCTGACGCTCAACGGTGTGGTCATCTACGGTCTGCTGCGGGCGCGGCAGATCGCTCTGAATGCCCAACAGAGCGCATTGAATACGGTGGCCGACGTCCGCGCCATCGTCACCGGTATCGGCAACGACACCTTCGCTTACACTTTTGAGATAGATCAGGAGATTCCCATCGCGACCAGCATCCCTTTCGACGAAGAGGTCATCGTGCCCATCCGCACCACTATCCCAATCTCGACGGTCGTGGTTATCCCTGTCAACGCCGGGCTGCTGGGCACCTTCGACATAGACGTACCTGTCCGCACAATCATTCCGGTGAACCTGGATGTTGTCATCCCGGTCAGCCAGACAGTGGACATCGCCACCACAGTGCCGCTGGACATAGACGTGCCGATAGAGATCCCCTTCGCCGATACACCGCTGGCCGGCTACCTGGAGGAACTGAACGCGGCGCTGGCACGGATCGAGGCACAACTGGGGCAGCCGCTTGTTGGTGAGGATTGACGGGAGACATTGCTGGTGGTACAATCCTGGTCAAAATGCTGGCCAAGATTGGGGGTGCAAGGTGGTCAAAGTAGTGCCTGTGAGCGAGGCTAAACGGTGCATCCGGGAATTGGTGGAAGAGGCGGAGCAAGACGGCACTGTCTTCTACATCGCTCGCTACAGCCGCCCCAAAGCGGTGATGTTGGGGGTGAGCCAATATGAGGAGATGACCGCCAAGATTAACCTGCTGGAAGAGCACCTCGCGCAGGCGATGCTGCTGTTCAACGAGAGGGACGAGGGCCCGCTGATGATACCTACACTGGGTGGCGGGTGGCGGGTCTTTGAGCCAGAGCAACCCATCAGCCCAGGGTTACGCCAGACTTTGCGCGAGGCGGCGCGCATCGCCTGGGAGCGGCGTCACTGGACGCGGGAGATGTTCGCAGAGGCGGGCGAGCGAGACCTGGCCCGAGCGCAGGCGGATGCCATAGCGCGAGGCGTGGCAATTCACGATGAGCACGAAGCCGCGTACGGCGGCTAAATTGCTACGCGCCATGCTCGATACTAACGTGGTGCTGGCAGCTCATCTGACTGACAACCCGCGCAGCCCAACGGCAGAGTTGATTGTGCGCTGGCGCCGTGGAGAGTTCATCCAACCCTACTCGACGGCAACAATGGCCGAACTGCGCGGGAAGATGGTGGTCAAGCATGTGGACATTCATATCGCGGGGAGGTACATTGCCGACCTGTTGCTCGCCGGTGAACGGGTCAAAGTGACCGAGGAGGACGTCAAGCCAGTCGTCGCCGCTGACCTCGATGACGATCTGATCCTGGCCTGTGCCGTGAAGGGCAGGGCCGACTATCTGGTGACCTACGATCCGCACCTGCTGGAGCTGGGCAACGAGTACGAAGGGATACGCATCTGCGACGGCTTGCACTTCCTGTACGTCGTGCGCGGCGACATACCACCTGATGAGAACGGGTAGGGAACCCTTGCAAAGGTCTGGCAGCGACTTTTGGGCCGAAGACGCCCTTGCCTGCCGGAAATTGCCACGTTTGGCAGCGGCGAGCAATGACGCTGAACCCCTTATGTTGGATGTCTGGCGACACATATCTGAGAATTGGTTAGCGCGCGATCTTGACCATGCGCTGGCCTACTTCACTTTCATCGCCGATGTGACGACGTTGGCTCCCCATTGCCGTTTCGCTGGTGACGAGAGGACATTGGTGGCTCGCTACGATGGGCTCCCCTTCGCCGCCATCGCCTTCCACGGCCACAAGGACGACCCTGTGCGGCTCGCGGCGCTGACCCGCCAACTGCTTGCGCCCGGCGAGGAGGTCTGGTGCCTGGTGGGTGAGGAGCAATGGCCGCTCGTGCGGGCCGCTTACCGCGTGCTGGAGGTGCACCAGGAGTGGCAGATGCTTTTCTGGGGCGACCCGTCCACGCTCGACCCCGGCGACGCGGTGCCCCTCGGCCCGCCGGACATGCCGGAGATGGCAGCACTGGCCTGTCGCGAGGGCATGATGGCCTTCGAGCACGACCCGCTGGCGCAGGGGCCGTGGTACGGCGTGCGACGCGATGGTACATTGGTCGCCCAGGGCGGCACGCACTTGATGTTGAGCCGCGCCGCCGAGATCGGCAACGTCGTCACAGCGCGGGCACACCGGCGACGAGGATACGGTTCGCAGGTTGTGTCGGCACTGGTGCGCACGCTCCACGCGCAGGGGAAAGGGCTCGGTCGGGAGACCTTCGCCCATCAGGTCTTCCTGCAGGTCTTCCAAGACAACAGGGTCGCTATTGCCTGCTACGAGCGGTTGGGGTTCAAGCCGCTACGAACGATGTACCTGGCGAAATGCCGGCCGGGGCCCTGAAGCAAAGGACGACACTCGGCAATCGTGAGTTTCGTCCCATCGGCGCAGTGATGGGCGGCACTACAAAACAGACGTGTTTTGAGGTATGATATACCAGGCATGCTTGGAATCCGCGAATTTGGCAATGTTAAAACGTGAAACGTCAAGCGGCAAACGGCAAACGTAACCAGCCACGCATCACGTTTCACGCATCACGCATCTGGAGGCATAAATATGGCAAAAGGAATGGTTCTGATAGACGAGGATTATTGCAAGGGGTGCGGTCTTTGTGTGTCTGTCTGCCCCGTGCACATCCTCCAACTGGCAGAGGGGCGGTTTAACGCCAAGGGGTACCAGCCCGTCGAGGTGACGGACCCCGAGGCGTGCACCGGATGCGCTATGTGCGCCATTATCTGCCCCGACGTAGTCTTCACCGTATACCGGCAGAGGCGGAAGCCCAAGCGGGCACCTGCTGCCGCATAGGAGGCAAAAATGGCAAAAGAACTGATTGAGGGAAACGAAGCCATCGCTGAGGCTGCTATACGGGCGGGGGTCGAAGCCTTCTTCGGCTACCCCATCACGCCCCAGTCGGAGGTGCTGGAACATTTCTCCAGGAGACTGCCTGAGGAGGGGCGCGTCTTCCTGCAGGCCGAAAGCGAGGTGGCCGCCATCAATATGGTCTACGGCGCGGCCTGCGCCGGCGCGCGGGTGATGAGTTCTTCATCCAGCCCGGGCGTCAGCCTGATGCAGGAGGGCATATCCTACATCGCCTGCTCTGAGGTTCCGGCAGTGTTGACTAACATCATGCGCGGCGGGCCCGGCCTGGGCAATGTCCAGCCCGCGCAAGGGGACTATTTCCAGGCAGTCAAGTCCGCTGGTCACGGCGATTTCCACATGATTGTCCTGGCCCCGGCCAATGTCCAGGAAGCCGTTGACCTGGTGGTGCTGGCCTTTGACCTGGCGGAGAAGTATCGCACCCTCGCCATGCTCGTCGCCGACGGGGCCATCGGCCAGATGATGGAGCCGGCGGAACTCCCGCCCATGCGTCCGGTCCGCCCGCCTGAGGAGCGACCTTCCTGGGCGCTCACCGGCGCGAAGGGGCGCGAGCACAACATCATCACCTCGCTCTACCTGGGGGCCGAGAACATGGAGCGGGTCAACCTGCGCTTGCAGGCCAAACTGAAGGAGATCGCTGCCAACGAGGTGCGCTGGAAGGAATACAGCACCGAGGACGCCGACCTCCTGCTGGTGTCCTTCGGCACCGTGGGCCGCATCTGTCAGACGGTGGTGCGGGAAGCGCGGGCAAAAGGGATGAAAGCGGGGCTCTTGCGGCCCATCACCCTCTGGCCCTTCCCCAGCGCTCGCCTGGCCGAACTGGCCCAGCAGGTACGCGGCATGTTAGTCGTGGAGATGAACGCCGGACAAATGGTCGAGGACGTCAGACTGGCCGTCGAAGGCCGCTGCCCAGTGCGGTTCTATGGGCGGATGGGAGGCATCGTCCCCCTGTCCGATGACATCCTGCCTGAACTGGAGAAACTGGGCACTGAAGCCGCGGGCGGGAAGGAGGGTTAGAATGACAACGGTTGAAATCCCAGCGGATATGGAACTGGTCTACAAGCGGCCGGAGAGCCTGACCGACGCTCACACGATCTACTGCCCCGGCTGCACCCACGGCGTCATCCACCACCTCATCGCCGAGGTGCTGGACGAACTGGGGGTGCGGGAGCGAACCATCGGCATCGCCCCGGTGGGGTGTTCCGTGCTGGCTTACTACTACTTCAACGTGGATATGGCCGAGGCGGCCCACGGACGCGCACCAGCAATGGCCACCGGCATCAAGCGCGTCAGCCCGGGCAAGGTGGTCTTCACCTACCAGGGCGACGGCGACC
>CAYPOY010000210.1:0-9198 GCA_964412395.1 uncultured Anaerolineales bacterium
TTGCCGGTGTTCTTGTCCCAGACGATGGTGGTCTCGCGCTGGTTGGTCACGCCGATGGACGCGATGTCGTTGGCATCAACGCCGCCCCTATCCAGAACGGTCTTTATCACGTCCTGGGTGCGGTCCCAGATCTCCATTGGGTCGTGCTCGACCCAGCCGGCCTGCGGGTAAATCTGCTCGTGCTCCAGGTATTGCGCGTCGACCACCTGCCCGGCGTGGTCAAAGACCATGAATCGGGTGCCGGTCGTACCCTGGTCCACTGCTGCTGCATACTTCTTTGCCATTTTCTGTCTCCTTTCACTGTTATCTTGAAACCAGGTTTTTTCCTGAAAACCTGGTTTCTGTCCACTGTAGACTTACTTTACTCTTTCTCCTGTGCCATCTCAGCCATAGTACGAATAAGAAGGTACGAGGAGGTCGCGCCTGGGTCCTGGTGGCCGATACTCCGTTCGCCCAGATAACTGGCCCGCCCTTTCTTGGCCAGCATAGGGATGGTATCTTTCATACCCTTCTCCGCCGCCGCGGCCGCCTGTTCCAGAGCGTTTGCCGTGCCGGCGCCGTTTCCCAGCGCCTCCCGCATAGCGGCCACGGCCGGGGTAATGGCATCTACCATCGTCTTGTCGTCCAGGTTGGCTCTACCTCGCATAACCACTCCCTTGAGAGCCGCGTCCAGGATGGCCAACAGGTCCTCGGCCTCCAACTCGTGCTTGCCGGCCACGGCCATGCCAGCCTGCATAAAGGCCGTACCGTAGAGCGGCCCACCTGCCCCACCGACACTGGTCACCAGGGTCATTCCCGCTGTTTTGAGGATGGTGCCCGCGTCTTTGTCCTCCACGCTGGGCAGTTTCTTCAGAATTGTCTGAAACCCACGGTCCATGTTGATGCCGTGGTCGGCGTCACCGATGGCCGCGTCCAGGTCGGTCAGGAACTCCTTATTCTCGTGAATCACGTCCGCCATCTTACGAAGGCAGCCCAGAACGTCAACTGTAGTGATGGGCATATAGGCTATCTCCTTCGTGGGCAGAAACCGGGTTTTTTCCGAAAAACCCGGTTTCTAGCTCGGCCTACATCCCCCAGCGCAAGCCAGGGGTCTTGACCGGGGCGTCCCACAGCTCGATGAGCTCGTCGTCCATCTTGAGCAGGGTGATGGAGCAGCCCTGCATCTCCAGGGAGGTGATGTAGGGGCCGATCAGGTTGCGGACGATCTTCAGGCCCTTCTTCTCGCAGATTTCGTGCAGCTTGCGGTAGAGGATATGGAGCTCGATGTCCGGGGTGCCGCCCATGCTGTTCACGAAGGCCAGCACCTGGTCACCACGTTGGAAGGGTGGATCCACCAACTCGACGTCCGCCCATTCCTCGCCATTCCACTCCCGTACGGTTCTGGTGTAGGCTTCATCCTCGATGATCGAAAGGGCCAGCATCTCGGTGATCTCATCAGCGGTCTTGAGCTTCATGCGCTTCCGGCCGGGCTCGCCGTGGATGCCGATGCCGATCTCCATCTCGTCCTCGGGCAGGTCGAAAGTGGGCTTGCCAGCCATTGGCACAGTGCAGGACGTGAGAGCCATGCCCATGCTGCGCCCGTTGATGTTGACCTTGCGGCACAGGTCGGCTACTTTTTTCAGGTCATAGCCCTTCTCCGCCGCCGCGCCGCAGATCTTTTCCGCCAGCACCGTGGTGCCCACGCCGCGCCGGCCTGCGGTGTAGAGGCTGTCCTTCACCGCCGCGTCGTCGTCTATCAGGATGTTCGCGACTTTGATGCCCTCCGCGCGGGCCATATCGGCTGCCATCTCGAAGTTCATGACGTCGCCAGTGTAGTTCTTGACGATGTACAGCACGCCCGCGCCGCCGTGCACCATTTTGGCGGCTTCCAGCATCTGGTCCGGGGTCGGCGAGGTGAACACCTGGCCAGGGCAGGCGGCATGCAGCATGCCTACACCCACCAGGCCACCGTGCATTGGCTCGTGGCCGCTGCCCCCGCCGGAGATGAGGGCCACCTTGCCCTTCACCGGGGCGTCGGCGCGGTAGACGAAGTTGGGATCGAAGTGCACTTTTACTACGTCTGGATAAGCCAGGGCGACGCCCTGCAGCTCTTCTGTTACCACGTCTTCGGGCTTGTTAATCAATTTTTTCATGGTCCTACCTCTCTTTATTCGCCAAGGGAAACCGGGAGGGAAAGGAGGGGTCGCCCGCTCGCTTCCCTCCCGTCGACAATTTCGCTAGCTTTAGTCTAGTGCTTCACTGTGGTTGACCCATCAGCCTGCTGGTTACTCTTCCTTGCCAGGCAGGTTAGCGGTGACGAACCAGTCGTAAGTGAAGACGCCCAGGACACCGCCGATCAACGGGGCAATGACAGGTGGCAGCAGCCAGTAGATGCCGTCGAAGAGCCCCTTGGTGCCGAAAATGGCACCGAAGATGCGCGGGCCAAGGTCACGGGCGGGGTTGATGGAGTAACCGCTGGGGCCACCCAGGGACAGGCCCACGGCCAGGACGGTGAAGCCGACCACGAACACACCCAGATTGTTGCTGAGGCCCAGGTTCTTCGCATCACCACTGGCCAGGATGCCCCACAGCAGCACAGCCGTGCCAAAGATCTCGCAGATGAAGGCAGTAAGCAGCGAGTAGCTTCCCACATTCGTTGCCAAGCTCACGGCACCACCCCAGAAGGTCCCATCAAAGATGCCGCCTGGCCCGGTGCACCATACGTTGGGCATACCAGCCGCCACCAGACCGTCCATATAGCACAGGTACACGCCGAGCGCGCCCAGGAAAGCGCCGATCATCTGGGCAATCATGTAGGGGATAACCTTGGCCCAGGGGAAGCCGCGCTTCACGGCCAACGCCAGGGTGACCGCCGGGTTGATGTGCGCACCGGAGACGCCACCAGTGATGTACACGGCGATGATGACCGCGAAGGCCCATCCAATCGTTATCGTGTTCCAGTTGTAGCCCGGTGCAGCCAGGCGGGGAGCCAGCCCGACGTTGGCGACGACGCCATCACCCAGGAGAATCAGGATGAAGGTCCCAAAAACCTCGCCGATCAATTCTCCCGTCAAATTATTCTTTTTCATTTGTCTGTTCTCTCCTTTCGAATCATAGTCTTATTATGTTCAGACGGATGGTGCTTATGAGCACCAACTCTGGTCGTGTCATTGTCTGCAGCAACCACCTCCTTTCTGGTTCTATCGGACACCCCCGGCGCATGCCAGGGAGGTCCTCATCAACAGCGAAATAAAAAGACACCTCTCTAGCAAGTCTCAGAGAGGCGTCTCTTTATTTCACCAGCGCACCTGCGCTCACTGGATAGCAGTTCACATACCATGCCCACCAATAAAGTCTATGTGCTTGTACCCGCCACCTGAGCATAACTGTCCTCTGGAATCTTCCGCTCATAAGAGAGCACACGTTCGGTGGTTCTGCCACCAGCCAACGTACCTATTATATCCCACTGAGGCAGTGTTGTCAAGGTTTTGCCCGACTTTGTTTCACATTGGAACTATGATATTTCCATATGTGTTTCTTTACGAAACACACGTCGTTCAATGAGATGCGCCCGCCGAACGGCGGGGGTGAGGTCACAGCTATGCCAAGTATTACTGCATCGTATATCCGCCGTCTATGGCGTAGACCTGACCGGTGATGTAGGCGGCGGCGGGAGAGGCGAGGAAGACGGCCAGCCCCGTCAGGTCCTCGGGCCGCCCCAGTCGCCGGAGCGGTACCTGGGCCTGGTAGGTTCGCAGCGCGCCTGTCTGGTTTTTTGCTCGCCTGGATGTCATAGTCGGCCAGTAGTTCGATGAGTGGGTCTTCCAGCCGGTGCAGGTACTGGTTGGCGTTGAGATCAACATCGCCCAGATAGAGCAGTGGGGAAACGATCAACTGGCCGGGACCGTGGTAGGTGACGTCACCTCCTCGATTGACCTCCAGCACCTCGATTCCCCGTCGCGCCAGTTCATCAGGAGAGAGCAGGATGTTGGCCCGGCTGCCAGAGCGACCGATGGTAAAGGTTAGCGGGTTCTCCTGGAGAATGATGGTGGCCGGCAGGCGTCCTTCCATCCGGGCCTGGAGCACCTGGTTCTGAATGGCAAAGGCGGGGGCATAAGGAATCAGGCCCAGGTCCAGCCAATAACCCTTGAGCAACACTCTTTCTCTCTGACTCGTGTGATGAGACCGAAGAGAAAATCGGTCTGTTCTACCCTGTTTCTACGCCTTGTTGTAGAGAGCCTGCAGATCGCCGTTGAGCTGGGCGAAGATGTAGACGGGCGCACAGCCGGGGTACTCGGTCACCGATTGGGCCAGCTTCTTAGCCTCTTCCACCTTGCCCTTGCTGGGGAAGTACTTCCAACAATCGCCAGCGATGAAGAGGTGCTTCCCTCTGGCCAGCTCTGGGTCGAAATCAGGAACGCCACCGGCCACGATGAGGATCTCACCCACTTTATCAATGAAATCCTTGACGTCAATGCCGCTGGCGTTGAAGCCGTCAAGCGCACCGCGTATGTTGGCGAAGCAGCCCGGACAGGTCTGCTGCACAAAGACGGTGATGCCTGGAAGCAGCCCGATGGGATCTATCATCGGGCGCTTGAAGAAGCGGCGCACCTCGGCGATGGGGACACCTGCAATCTCGATCTTGTCAATGTCCCGCTCGCCCAGGCCCTCGGTGGCAGCGATGCGCACGGAAGGGATCTCGATAGTCTCAAAGCCCATCACGTACGCGGTCACGGCGTCAACAGCCACAGTGTCGGTGCCGGCGATGAACAGATTCATCTCCAGCGGTGTGCCCACGTGCGGCCCCTGTCCCTCCATGGCGATGATGCCGTCAATGAAAGTCAGGTCCGCTTTTCTGATGCGATACATGTCGGCGAACTTTTGCCCCAGGTCAAGGCGGTGGACGTCCTGCTGTTGCCCGCTGGGGTGTACGTTGGGGATGATCCCGTTCCAGTTTTTGAGCCCCAGGCTGACCGTGCCTGCCAGGTGAGTTTTCATTTTGGGCAGATTGATGACCCGGTCGGCGTCGAGGAAGGGCTTAAAGACCTGGGCATGCTTGAACATCAAGGCCCCAGGGATATCCACCTCGACCAATTCTTCTTCATCAAAGAAGATAACCCGGTCAGCGCCACCCCGCCTGGACGCTTCTTCCATGCCAGACGCACTGAAAGCTGGCCGGGCACGCCCTACGTGCTGACCCAGAGAAGGGTTGTCGCTCACCCAGACCTCCTTGGCCTTGGATTTCTCTTTCAGGAAAGCAACCATACCCTCAAGGGTACGAGGGTCAACCACAGAGTAGCACTCCGGCGGGGCCTGGAAGGCCAGGTTGGGCTTGATCAGTACCGTCTCGCCCTCCTTGACAATATTGTCAATGCCGCCCACCGCCAGGTTGACGGCCTCCTCGACCTTGGCCTTGATCTGGACGATGTCCTCGTCGTAGCGCACGAATTTACTCGTCGGGGGCAAGAACTCTTTGGTCCCCTTCAGTTTCCCCGTCTTTACGATTGCAACTTTTGGCTTAGCCATTTGCTTTACCTCTTTCAAAAGGTAGTAATTTGACCTTCAGGTCAGTTATCTCCTTCTTTACCTTTCAGATGCGCAACCCCTTGAACTTGGCTGCCTGCTCCGTAATGGCCACTTCGGTCGGCAATCGCTCGATGCTCGAAGCGCCAAAGAAGCCCGCTATGCCCTTGGTGTGCTCAAAGATGTACTGCGCGTCCTCCGGCTCGGCGATGGGACCGCCGTGGCAGATCACCAGGATATCCTCCCGCACCGCTTTGGCGGCGTCGTGAATAACCTGCACTTTCTTAGCCGCTTTCTCCAGGGTCAATGCGGTGTACGCTCCGATGGAGCCTTTGGTAGTCAACCCCATGTGCGCCACTAACACGTCGGCCCCGGCCTCAGCCATCTTGACCGCATCCTCCTCGCTGAAAACGTAGGGGCAGGTGAGCATGTCGTTCTCGTGAGCGATGCGGATACCTTCTATTTCCAGATCGTAGCCCATGCCGGTCTCTTCCAGGTTCTGGCGGAAAACGCCATCAATCAACCCCACGGTGGGGAAATTCTGCACCCCGGAGAACCCTATCTCTTTGAGCTGTTTGATGAAAACGGGCATCAGGCGGAAGGGATCGGTGCCACAGATGCCAGCCAGCACGGGGGTGTCCTTGACCACCGGCAATACCTCGGAGGCCATCTCGACCACGATGCCGTTGGCATCGCCGTAGGGCATCAACCCAGCCAGCGAGCCCCGTCCGGCCATACGATAGCGGCCTGAATTGTAGATGATGATCAGATCCACGCCGCCCTTTTCCGCAAACTTGGCCGAGATGCCCGTCCCGGCGCCAGCGCCGATGATTGGGCGTCCCTCGGCAACAGTCTTGCGCAGTTTGCTCAATGCTTCTTCACGGGTGAAAGCCATGTTGCACCTCCTCATTCTTATTTGTTCAGCATGTCTAGTAATAGTTTAGCGCACTTGTCCGAGAACTCGGGATCGTTGATGTTGTTGTCCATCTCGATCACCGGGATGTCCGGCTTGAGGTTCTTCTTGATCGCGTCGTAGCACGCTTGATCAGCCTCCGGATCCCAAAAGTCGCCCCCTTCGCTGTCGAGCATGGAGACGCCTTTGAGCGGTAGCACAATGGCCACCGGTGCTGTGGCCGCGTTCGCAGCCGCGGCAATCATTTCCCCCATCCGGGTGTTTTCCTCGACGTCGGTGCGCAGCAGGGTGACCTGGGGATTCCACTGATAGAGATTGCGCTCTTTGTACTTTTCAGGCACGGTGTCGATCCCCCAGAAATTGGCCATATCCACGCAGCCGGGGACGATGACCGCTGGGATACCGGCCCGTGACGCTGCCAGGCAACGATCCGGCCCCGCGCTGAACACACCGCCGCAAACTTCGTCGGCCAGCTCTGTGGTAGTGATGTCCAGCGAACCAACGATATACCCGTCGGTGATCAGGCTCTCCATCGTCTTGCCGCCGGTGCCAGTGGCGTGAAAGACCAACACTTCGTAGCCCTTGCCTTCTAGTATGCCACGTGCCCGGTCTACGCACTTGGTGGTATTACCAAACATCGAGGCGGTGATGAGCGGTTTCTCCTCGCCGGTCGCCGGCGCTTCCATTTTCACCATCCCAGCGATGGCCCCCGCCGCGTTGGCATAGATGGTGCGGCTGATGCGGTTGATGCCGGCTACATCCACGATGGAGGGGATGAAGGTGATGTCCTTGGTACCGGTGTACGCGCTGACGTCGCCGCCGCCCAAAGTGGAAACCATCACCTTGGGTACTCCCACTGGAAGGACGCGCATCCCGGCCGTGGTGATGGATGTGTTCCCGCTCCCTCCCATGCCGAGGACCCCATTCAGCCTGCCCTCGTCGTACAGCCTGCGGACGATAGCCGCAACGCCGGTCGCCATCGTCTGCATCGCCTCGTCTTTGTGCTCGCCTTTGCGCAAGAGCGCCAGGTCTCCCCCACCGGCCTTGGCGACTTGGTCCTGTCCAATGTCCGGCTCTAAGGCAGGCTCTCCCAGTACCCCAAAATCAACCACCAGGGTATTGAGTCCCTGCTTTTCGATGAGGTCTTTGACGAAAGCAAACTCCTCGCCTTTCGTGTCCAGCGAGCCAACAAGAACCACTGTTTTCTTCATATCCCGACCTCCTTATCTATACACTTCAGACTACTCGCCTGCCTCGATCTGGATCACTAAATCCAGGCCAGATGCAACGAAATCACCTTGCTCAACCACTGGATCTGGCGATCCGGTGGGGGTAGGTGAGCACTGTACCCATACTACCATTTCCTCGTATTACTGGCGGCGGACGACCAGCCTAGAGAATCGCCCGCCGCCAGGAGAAACATAGTTGTGATCAGACTTCGGCTACGTACGCCGCGGCTTTCTCTCCACTCCGCTTCATAAACGTGGTCAGGAAGTACAATACCGCCGAGACCACGACTGCGACGATGAATGATGCGATGCCAGTAAGATCCTTCAAGCCGGTCGTTGACAGGATGGCTAGTAAGGTCCAGCCTATGCACACAGCAATTGACGGAGGGTCAATGTGGGTATCGCCGTGATTGTGGAGGAGGCAGGCTCCCCACTCTGCCAGGAACGCTCCCAACACACCGAAAGTCACGCCCCACCAGATGTCCCCAGTGACTATGACGCCCATCCCGGACAAGACGCCAATGTGGTGGGAGACCGGGAACTTGGAACCGGTGCCGAGGAAGACCAGGGAGATGGCCGTGACGGCGAAGCCGAAGGTAAATAACGCGGGCATCACCTGGATAATGCGGGCTACCGGCAACCCAACGCCGATGCCGATCAGGAGCAGCATCAGCGGCTTTTCCTGCCAGGGCAACCACATCGCAACGTCTGTGCGCACCCAACGACTGTCTCCCTCCCGCACTTTGCCGAACACGCCCGTCTTGCCGAACACCAGGCGGGTGATGATGCCACCGCCAACGATAGCCAGTGGGACGGACATAGTAAAGAGCCAATCGCCGATATGGGGCCCCAGGGTGAACAGCCAGTTCAGCAAGTAGCCTAAAGCGCCGAAGACACCACCCACCAGCAGGACGTCGGGGGCATTTAGCCCCATCAGCGAGGTGATGATGTCCTTACCACTCTCCAGTTTACCCACTTTGCCCGCGTACGCTGCCGCGGCCACGCCACCCACAAAAGCGATGTGCGGGCCGAAAAAGGGCCCCCAGGCTATCTCATTCACGAACGTGGGGTCTCCCGTCACCAAGTTGATCCCCAGGCCCACGACTGCTACTATCCCGCACATGACAAAGGCAGGCAAACCACCGATCGCTGCCCCCCACACGCCTCCCGCAAAAGACAAGATTAGATACGTAAAGTCAAACATTGGTCTCTGATACCTCCTTTGGCAAGAAATTTGGCTTATACGAGTTGCTGAAACACACCGTTATTGGACTATAGCATCACCTCCTTCAAAATGCCATGGGGGCCCGTATGGAGCGGTAAACGTTGATATGAATGAACAAAGCCGCTCCCCTCTCCACCAGGCCACAAATCCATTGGGAAAGCGAGAGGATCAAATCTCTCCTGTTTCCCTTAAACCATCAAGCCATTTAGTCAACTTCCTGAGGAAACGGATTCTCGTCTCTTGAACTTCCTTCGGAAGCATGGCGGTTAGTTGTAATTTCTTTTCTAAACCGCCGTCTCCACAATCCCATACTTTGTGCGTGCCAACAA
>CAYPOY010000211.1:0-9176 GCA_964412395.1 uncultured Anaerolineales bacterium
GGAGGGGGTCTCCCCTCCCCAGGAGTTGAATCCGCGCGAAGCGCGGCCGCGGGTGGTGGCCGGGCGGGGCACCAAGCGTATGGGGCCAGAGTTCGGTGTGTTGCAGTCGTTGAGGCCCAGGGCATCCGCTTCGTAGTCATCCTGGATGGAGACGACGCCGGGCGGATGGCTGCCGAGACGATGCACCGATTTGGCGCGCAAAAGAATCGCCACTTTTTCCAACTGGAGCGCAAGGAGTACAAAGACAAGGGCGGCAAAAGTTGGGACGTAGAGATCGAGGACATGCTGCCCCAGTCGCTCGTCGAAGGTTTCACCAGCCAACATCCCGACGCGGTCGAGGAGCGGTTCCAGCGCCGAGAGGTGATCAAGACGTCATCAACGGCAAGCCGGTGGAGCGGGACGGCCAGACCTACGACTACAAGATGATGCTGGCCGAGCACGTCCGCCAGCACGGTACGTTTGCGTGAGTTTTACTTTGTGCACACCGCCCGGGAGGAACTGGACATCCGAGAAAGGCATTGGCTGGGATTACGGAGGAACTATGCAGCTAACTCTGCGTGATGATCTGATCCTGGTCTCTGTAACGGTGGTGTACCAGGGTAAGGAAATTGAGCGGGATATACGTTGCTTTTGACGTCAGCGGCATTCTGGGAATGGACTTTCTCTTGCACGCCAGCGCGATCATCAACCTGGGCACGCTTCAACTGGACTTTGGAGCGCAACGATGAGGACCTACCCCAAACGCCTCATCGAAGTTGACCTCCCCATCCAGCGCATCTCCGCCCACGCCCGGCGGGAGAAATCGATCCGCCACGGCCACATCTCGACGCTGCACATCTGGTGGGCGCGGCGACCACTGGCCGCCTGCCGGGCCGTCCTCTGCGCTGCCCTGTGGCCCGACCCCGCCGACGAGCGCTGCCCCCAAAGCTTCCGCGAGACCGCCGCCCGGCTGATGCACGAGTTCGCCTTCACCGCCGCAAACGAGCGCAGCGTGGCCGACCTGTGCCACCCATACACCTGTGGCAAGCTCTCCGCCCTGCGCCAGCCGGACGGCCAACTCGACCCCGCCAACCCCGACCACCTCAACTTCCTGCGCTACCTGCTGCTCGACTTTATCGCCGACTTTAGCAACTGAGATGCCTCGACCAGGCCTCACTATTTGCAGACCGCCCGCGCGCTGACCCAGGCCGCCCACGAGGTGCTAGAGGGTCTACCCGGCACCAGGCCCCTGGTCGCAGATCCTTTCGCCGGTGGTGGCGCGATCCCACTGGAGGCGCTGCGGGTGGGGGCCGGTGCCTTCGCCAGCGATCTGAACCCGGTAGCGGTGCTCCTGAACAAGGTGGTGCTGGTGGAGTACATCCCCAGGTACGGCCAACGCCTGGCCGACGAGGTGCGCAAGTGGGGCGAGTGGGTGAAGAAGGAAGCCGAGAAGGAGCTGGCCGAGTTCTACCCCAGAGACCCCAGGTGAACATGGGGGGGCTCAATCGAAAGAGCCACTATCGCGGCCATCGTGGTGCGAGGGTTTCCGCACCCATCAAGCGGCAGCCCCAGATACGTGGCCGCTGATGCGGTTGAAGTGGAAGGGCCAAGCGGTTGGGGATTTGTACAGAAGGGTGGGAATGGGTATAATACACAGGGAGAGCCTCGCAACTTCGTCGAGTTCGAGGCTATGACCGAGGCGGTGAGGGCCGCCCAGGCAGACACATTCTAACACAGGCCCGCCCGCCGTCAAGGTGCGGCGGGTGTTCTGTCCGGAACGAAGCCATTCTGGATAGGGAGGTGCTCAGTGCTGGCAACCGAAGTCATTGGGCCTGCGGGGACATATATCATCTGGATTAGGGACAATGAGGACATCCCGAATGAAAGCCATCTTGAGAGCCTTTTTGAAATACTTACTGCAACTCGCAGTAGTATGGTTCCTTGGACTGGGTTTTGGCCTGCAGGCACAAGCACACTTCGTCCCTTTCCTGAAGTAAAAGTCGACCCATACGGCTTTGACGAGCGCGGCTTGCCAGGCTGGGGGGTAATCTGGGTCAACATTAAAGGTGAAAACAGGGGCTGGGAAGCCAGCAAATTAGTATGTGACTTTGACAGAGATGCAACAGATCTGCCTTCGTTGTTTGACCCTGATTTTGTCCTTGACGAAGATGTCAGCGATAGCTTATTCTATGGTGCGTCGAGAAACATTGAGGGCAGAACGCCTTTTGAAGCATACCTTCAGCTTAATGTCAGGATCGCTGAGCAAGATCGACAAGCCTTTGCCCGGGCTTTGAATTCTCTCAAGAGCTACTGTGTCGTCATGAACCACCACACAAAATCTATCGTGGGCGAACCTAAGCCGCACACCACGGCTCTATCTATCACGGGGGACTTCCAAGAATTTCGCCAGAAGATACTTGATCACTGGAGGCATTCCAAACACTGTGATCTGGCGCAACTCGCCGAATCTCAGTGAGGCATTCCTTCAATCTATCGAAGCCCAGAGCACCATCGAGACGAGCGCCCGTTTGAGCGTGCGTCGCCGCAGCTGCTCCAGGCAATGTACATTGGAGGTGTAACTTGAAACCCATAAGAGAAACGTGCACACCCCGCAGCGAGGTCCTCAAAGGCGACCTCGAAGACGCCATCTTCGCTGCCGACTTTGGCCACGTCGTCGCCGACATCGCCCCCACTGTCTACAACGACCCCACCGAGTTCTTTCGCAACACCCACCCCGCCGCCCCGCTGAGGAAAGTAATCACCACCATCTTTGAACGCTTGGCCGACCCCAACGAAGCGGGTGCCGCCGTGCGCCTGAGCACCGGCTTCGGTGGTGGCAAGACCCACACCCTCATCGCCCTCTGGCACCTGGCCAACCACATCACCCAGACAACACTGGGGACCGAACTACTCCCCGCCGCCGGACGCCCGCAACACATAGTCGTCGCCGGGATTGACGCCCAGAAATTCGGCACCACCATCTGTGCCTCGCACGGTGATGGTAATGGGGTGGGCATCAAGACCCACAGCCTGTGGGGCGAACTTGCCTTCCAACTTGGTGGCCCCGAGGGCTATGCCAGGATGCAGGAAGTGGACGACCCCATCAACGTGCCCCACGACGCGGCAGTGCGCGCTATCCTGCCTGATGATCCTGTGCTGGTCCTGCTGGATGAGCTGGTTATCTATATGGCCCAGATCAGCGAACAGGCCCAGGGTGCGCTGCTTTCATTCTTGAGCAAGCTCATCGCCGAAGTGGGCGCACGCAGGCAGGCGGTGGTCGTCATCACCGACCCCGCCAAACAACCCGCCTACCACAAGGAGGCCCAGGCCCTGGCTAATGTCACCAGGCAGTTGGAAGCTGCCCAACGGCTCGATGACATTCTCGGTCGCAAGACGAGCGAGTTTGATCCCATCGGCGCAGAGACGGCCCAGGTCATCAATCGCCGCCTGTTCGAGCAGGTGGACCAGAGCGCGGCGGAGGCAGCATCGGCCGAATACTACAACGCCTACCAGCGCGTGGTGTCCGACTACCCCGACCTTTTGCCGCCCGAGGCAGTCACCAAGGAGTACGCCGGGCGCATCGTCCAGTGCTACCCGTTCCACCCGCGCCTGCTGGAGACCGCCCAGGACCGGCTGGGGGCGCTGCAAGACTTTAACAAGAGTCGCGGCACGCTGCGGTTGTTCGCCCGCATCCTGCGCGACGTCTGGGAAAGCGCGTCCGAGGTACCCCTCATCACGGCGGGAGACTTGAACTGGCAGAGCGAGCGCATCCAGGCCGACCTGCTCCAGCGGTTGAACCGAGACAACTTTATGCCAGCAGTGAACGCCGATGTGGTGCGCCACGCGGGTCGCCTCGACGCCGACTATGATACCGACGTGCACTGCCGCGTCGCCACCGCCCTGCTCCTGGAGAGCCTGCCCCTCGCGCCAGGCGCGGCGATGCACAAACGCGACCTCACGCTGGCCGTGCTCCGCCCCAGCGACGCCGGCCACGAACCCGGCGAGGCCATTGACCGGCTGATGAACGACTGCTGGCACACCTACAAGGACGAGTCCGGGCGCAAGTTCCAGTTCCGCTACGAGCCCAACGCCAACAAAATCATCGAGGAGCGGATCGAAGGTATCTCGATTGAAGATGCCAGGCAGGCGGTGATGACGCTCGCACAGGGCTACTTTAGCGGGCACACCTTCACGCTGGTCGCCTGGCCGGCCAGCCCTCGCGCCGTGTCCGACTCGGCAGCGCTCAAGCTCGTCCTCTGCGAGACGGAACAACTGGCCCAGGCCGTGTGCAATTACGAGGACGACGCCGACCCCGACGCCCGGCGGCCACGTCGTTTCCGCAATGCCATCTTTGGCATTGCGCCGACCGCGGCCACGTTCGACGATGCCGTACAGCACACGCGGCGGCGGATGGCGGCGGAGGAAGTGGCCAGGGAGCACAAGAAAAAGACGGCCCTGCGCCAGCAAGTGGACGAACTGTTGCCCGCACTGCGTAAAAAGGCCCGCTTCCGTGCCGTACGCGCCTTCAACCGCGTCGTCTTTCAGGGCAAGCCGTCCGTCACGCTGGACGAGCGGTACCTGGTCTCTGACGAGGGTGAGGTGGGGGTCGTCAGCGGCCAGGTCCAACTCAAAACCTTCCTGGACGACAACAAGTACATCTATCAGCCCACGGAGGCGGTGGACGTGGACCTGCTGCTCGACCTGATGAAGGGCGCCACCCCTTCGCTCGACCACGCGGGCGCGTATCCCGCCAGCGCCGTCCACGAGCGTGCCCTGGCCTCGCCTAAACTGCGGTTGATGCTGAACCCCAACCCCGTGCGCGACGCGATCCTCAATGGGGTGAAGCAAGGCAAACTGGTCGTGCGCCTGCCCAACAGCAACGCCTACGATCAGGCCGGGTGCGTGATGGGTGTACCAGGAAACCGCACCCGCGTGACGCAATCGTTGACCACGCTCAACCTCACCGCCGACGTCCTCGTCGCGCCGACGGCAGCGCCATGCATAGCCGATTGGCTTAAAGAGGATCAGCCGATTGTGATTGATGATGAAAACCTGCTGACGGCAGCCGAGGCAGCAACGCAGAAGCAGACTTTCTCCCAGGCTGTCCTCGACGCGATGGACCTTGGGCAGATTGATTACGTCATCCGCGCCGGGAGCAAGTTCGTCGTGCTCAACGAAAAGTTCCACGCTTGGCAGCCGTCCACCCCCCAGGAGGTGACGGCATACAACTGGGGGCCGGCGATTCAGTACGCGGCCCAACGGTCCCTGCTGTCCCTCAGGCTCAAGGCCGACAGCGCACCGGCGGCGGGCAAGTTGATCGCGTGCGCCCAACCTTTCGGGGCGCAATCGCTCACCCTGACGGTCAGGGCCAGCGGCCCGCTGAAAGACGGCGGCCAGGTCAACTTTGTCGTCAGCAACGTCAAGCACAATAGTCCCCTCAAGCCCATTGACGTGGCCAAAAAGCTGTTGCGCGCCACTCAAGAAGGGGGCAGTTTGTTCTCGGCCGAGCTGGTGCTCGATTTCGGCGGCACGCCCATAAGCGGCACGGCAGCCAAATTCGAGCAGGCCCAGGCCCACGCTGCGGACGGGGTAGGGCTGGAGGCCCGGTTCGGCCCGGAGTCGGGGAGTGAGTAAAGGTGTGAGTGAAGGTGTGAGTGAGGGTGAGGTGAGAATGGTAACACGTAGAAAAAAACTGGTTCGAGCGGCCCCCTTCGCGCTGCGCGTGGTGCAGCGCAAGGGGAGCAAGGCCGCCATCGTCTACCAGCGCCGGGCCGACGCCCAGGGCCACGACCGCTTGCAGCGCGTCGCCGCCATCTCGCCGCTCGCCTTCACCGCGGCGACCCCGCTGTTGCGCGACGCCATCTCCCAGTCTCAACTGGAGAAACCGGGTTTTTGGCCGCAAAACCCGGTTTCTGGGCGCCAGGACACAGCGCCAGATCGCTCACCTGGAAACAACAACTTGACGACCGGCCCCTTCCACCCTCTCGACGCCGGCTGGGGTGCGCGAGCGGCCTGCTTTGCCATCATCGCGGCGGGCCTGCGGAACGGCGAGCGGCTGTTGCTCGCCGCCAACCACCTGCGCCACGCCGACACCGACGAAGCGGCCATCTGGCTGGGGATGCTCACCCGCGATGACAATCTCCGCGCCCTGCGGGCGCTGCGGATTCTGACGGAGGCTGTGGAATGACCCGTCCCCGGTTATTGATCGAAGAGTGGTTGCCCGCGCAGGCTATTGGTGTGGAGTGTATGAGGGAAGAAGGCAACCCAATTGCGAAGCCACCGACAAAGTATTTGCACGTCTGGTGGGCACGACGACCGCTGGTCGTCTCGCGAGCAGCGGTATTGGCGTCTCTGCTGCCTGCCGACTTTGATCGCAGGTGCTTTGAGCGGTTGTTGGGCTTTTATGCTGCATCGTCACAGATAGTGGAGAACGGGCATCTTGTGGAGTTGGCCCGGGCAAGTGGTTTCCGCATTGACAATCCTCATGGTCCACGTGCGTTCGGCGCATCTATACGAGAGGCCGATCTGCAAAAAGCGCACGGTGCGATGAGAGAAGTTTGGAGCGAGGTTCCCACGGTTATTGATCCAATGGCGGGCGGCGGTTCGATTCCGCTGGAAGCCGCACGCCTTGGCTTGAAAGTCCTGGCGAACGAATACAACCCGGTTGCTTGCTCTATCCTAGAAGCGACGGTGGACTATCCATTCCGCTTCGGCGCAGTGTTGGCGGAGAAGGCGCACAAGTGGGGCAAAGTGTGGCGGGAGCGATTCAACGAGCGAATGAAGCCGTTCTATGACGTAAAGGGCATTGTTCCAGCCTATTCCTACATCTTCGCCCGCACCGTGCCGTGTCCAGACACGGGACATCCAACACCACTGATCCCCAATTGGTATCTGCTCAAGCCCAAGGGTGGAGCGCACATTGTCGCTGCGCCCGTTGTCTTAGACCAGAAAAATGGCCAGTGGACAATTCGCGTCCGTGAGATCGGCAAGGGTGCGGGTCAACTACGCCAGCCGCCTCAGCCCACCTACGGGCGCGGCAAGGGCGTGTCTCTCTTCACCCAAGCTGTCATCCCCGCCGACTATATCAAGGCCATGGCCCAGCAAGGCAAGATGGGCAGTGTGCTTTATGCCATCGCTACCAAAGCGACCAGAAAGTTGGAGTTCCGCCCGCCCGATCCAATAGACTTGAAAGTGTTGGAGGCTGCCGAAAGGGAACTCCAACGGCTGCGGCCTCAATGGGAGCGCGAAGGCATCATTCCGGTAGAGGAATACCCAGAGGCTAGTAGCGATGAGCGGCCTCGCCTCTACGGTATGCCGCGCTGGGCAGACCTATTTTCGCCCCGGCAACTGCTTGCGCTCGGTGTGCTGGTCGAAGAACTGCGTCTTCTGCGTCCTGAGATCTTGCAAGTCGAAGGCGAAGAGATGGGCGAGGCGGTTGAACATGTGCTGGCGTTCGCGCTTGATAAGTTCGCAGACCGTAACGCCATAATGACGCGCTGGGTCCCTTCAACCGGTCGCGTTGCGAACACCTTTGACCGTCATGACTTTGCTTTCAAGCCAGCTTATGCAGAGATGGCTGCCTGTGTGGCAGGTGCAGGATTGGAGTGGGCGATTGGCAACGTTGCAAAAGCAATCAGGCAGCTTGGCGAACTGACGGCACACCGCAGAAACGATACAGTGAATATCCCATTCACACAAGGAAGTTCTACGAATCTGCTCCACTTAGACGACCAGAGCGTGATGGCTGTCGTCATAGATCCACCCTATGCGGACAATGTGCAATATTCTGAGTTAGCCGACTTCTTCTACGTCTGGCTCAAGCGCACGCAAGGGCACCGGCGACCGGAATGGTTCAGCACCTACCTCTGCGACCACGACGAAGAAGCAGTCGTCAATATCAGCCGCCACCGCGAAGACGGCAAACGGACGGCTGGTGAAGCGCGTAAGGAGGCGCAGGCGTTTTACCAGCGATTGATGGCCGAGTCCTTTGATGAAGCGCATCGGATCCTGCGCGACGAGGGCGTGCTGACGGTGATGTTCACCCACAAGCAGCAAAGCGCATGGGCGGCGCTGTTCGAGTCGCTCATTGCGGCGGGATTTACCATCACCGCGACCTGGCCCGTCCAGACCGAGAGCCAGCATAGCTTGCACCAGGCGAAGAAGAACGCAGCCCAGAGCACGGTACTGCTCGTGGCACGCAAGCGTGAGCCTGGTGCAGGGCGTGCCTACTTCGACGCCGCAATGCAGACCGAGATCCGCCAGGTGGCCCAGGCCACCGCCGCGCGGCTGCGCGATGAAGGGCTGAACGCCGTGGACCAGTTGGTGGGCGCCTTCGGCCCGGCGATGGAGGTCTTTAGCCGCTACGACGAGGTGCGCACCGATACCGGCGATCCCGTCTCCGTGGACGAGGCCATCCAGACGGCGGCCGATGCCGTGGCCGACTGGCGCGTGGAACAGTTGGCCCAGCGCGGCCTCGCCGGCGTGGACGACGAAAGCCGCTTTGTCCTCCTCTGCTGGGACGTCCTCGGCGCATCCACCTTCCGCTTCAACGAGGCCATGATGTTGGGGCGGTCAGTGGGGATGGACGTCAACAGCCTGATTGCTGTGGGCCTGGTTACCAGGAGCGGCGCCAACGTTAACCTGTTGCCCGCCAAAGACAGGCGGCGCGAACGCTCCGTACAGAACGTTGCCGAGCAGACATCATTTCTCGAAAGCCAGCGCCGTGGGCGGCGGCGCGGCAAGCGCAAGATCCACCCCAACGACGAATACTTTGCCAGCGCGATAGACATGTGCCACGCCCTCGCCCTGCGCTACGCGGAAGCAGGCGGCGGGCAGGCGGGCATCGGCGCGGCGCGGGGTATGGCTCTGCAACAAGGCTGGAACGCCGAAGGTCCCTGCGCCCGGTTGACGGAGGCGCTGGTCAAGGCCGCGCCACCGGCCGTTCGCTTCCCCGGCAAGGGCAAGAAAACCGCCGCAGACGACTTTCCCGAATTCCGCGCCTGGCACACCGTGCTCAAGCCCCTGTTTGGCATCAAGCCGCCGGAGTGGGAAGAGCCCGTCCCCGCCCAGCCAACGTTGCCGTTGATGGAGTAACGACTACACCTGTCAGGTTTCCAAAACCTGACAGGTCTCTAGTACCTTACCAATCAAATTCTTGCACAGGAAGCAAGGATTTCATGCTTGAGCTTGAGCATACG
>CAYPOY010000212.1:0-9170 GCA_964412395.1 uncultured Anaerolineales bacterium
CTGCATGGGCCGCCCCCGGGACGGGGGCTCGGAGCGTTTTGTACCGAGAACTAGTTACTCAAGGTGGTTGAACAACTGCAGATAGTCCGCCAGATGGCGGGTTGAGAGGAAATGCTGGCGCACGTGCTCCCGCGCGGCCGCCCCCATGCACGCTACCTCCTCCGGGTGCTGTAGGAGATAGAGTGCCTTTTCCCCGCACTCCTCAACCGAATCCACCAGGAAGCCAGTCTCACCGTCCAGCACTTGCAACGGAATACCCCCCGCATTGCCCCCCACTACCGGCTTCTCTTTCCACAACGCCTCGGTCACCACCAATCCAAACCCCTCACGTCTGGACTTCTGGACCACGACGTCACTGGCAGTCTGGAAAGCTCCCACCTCCAACGCGCCCACGCCGTGGAAGTTGTGCAGGACGTGAATGTCCAAATCCTCCCCAGCGTGACGAACGGCCTTGTCCAGGTAGTACCAACCCTCAGGGTCGTCCGAGGCCATCGAGCCGACCAGCGCCAGTTGCACCTCCGGCACCTGCGCCTTGATGATGCGGTAGGCATCAATCACCCCCAGAGGATCCTTCCACGGGTCGAAGCGGCTGACCTGGGTGATGAGCGGACGGTTCACATCTATGCCGAAATGGGCCACGATCTCCCGCGCCCGTCTCAGCGGCATCGGCGTGTTCTTAGGCGAGAGGGGGTCAATCGTCGGCGTGATGAGAGCCAGGTGTTTAAAGGCCACTCCTGGCCCAACGTATTGTTCCATTGTGAAGATGCCGGCCTCGTACCCAGAGATGTAGGGAGCGAAGAAGTCCCAGTAGGCCGGGTTGGGGTGGGAAGTGTCAATGTGACAGCGCCAGGCCCAGTGTTTTCCCCTCTCGCGCCCGTGATAGTGGAGCAGGCCAGCAGGCTGAGGATCGTGGACGACGACGAAGTCGTACTGCCCTTCGAACATAGCCGCGTTCACCTCGTTGTAGCGCTGCCAGACGGTCTTCATCTCCTCGGTAAAGGGGATGTCCATCCCTTGCAGCCCGTTGTGGCAGGCTTTGGTGACATTGAAGAACTCGTCCTCGCCCTCAATGACCTGCCATTCGGCATCCAGCCCCACGTCACGCATCAGCGGCACCAGCGTGACCAGCATCTCGGCCACGCCGCCGCCGAAAGCCGTGGCGTTGACGTGGACGACGCGCGCTCCCTGTAGCGGCTCGGCCAACGCACGGATTTCCGCGAGACCAGCGTCGCCGACGATGGGGCGGTAGTCGGCCAACCGTTTCTGTTCTAATTCAACTCGTTGTAGCATGTTGGGGTCCTATCCCTTCACCGAGCCAGCCAGCAGGCCACGCACGAAGAAGCGCTGCATGCCGAAGAAGATAATCAGCGGCATGACCATCGAAATGAAGGCTGCTGCCGTCAACAGTTGCCAGCCCGCTCCCAGGGAGGTGACCATATTGCTGATCTGGTAGGTGAGCACCGGCGTCGTGCCGCCCAGGAAGACCAGCGCCACCAGCAGGTCGTTCCACACCCACAGGAACTGGAAGATGGTCAGTGAGGCGATGGCCGGCGTCGCCAGCGGCAGTGCCAGCCGGAAGAACGCCGTCCACGGCGAGGCGCCGTCCAGGTAGACCGACTCAAACACGTCCCGGGGCAGGGAACCGATAAAGTTACGCAGCAGGTAGATGGCGTAGGGCAGGCCGAAGCCGGTGTGGAAAAGCCACACGCCGAGGAAGGAACCGGTCAGCCCCAGTTTGGCGTAGACGCGGTAGATAGGGATCAGCGTCATCTGGAGTGGGACAACCTGCAGACCCACCAGGATGACGAACAGCAGTTGGCGGCCCCTGAACTCCAGCCAGGAGAAGGCATAAGCGGCGAAAGCCGCGAACAGGACGGGCAGGATCGTGGCCGGGATAGACACCAGCAGGCTGTTGAGGAACGCTCTCCCCATCCCCTGAGGGCTCATCAGGCCCGTCCCTGCGCAGTCAGGGTCCGGTTCTTCTCCCAGACATGCCTCCTCATACGTCTTTCGCCCGCGGTACCCCACCAGGGCAGCCACGTAGTTATTGAGCGTGAAACGCGGCCGGTCTGCCGCCTCAGGGTCTCGGGAAGACAAGGCCGTCCACCAGCCAGTCTCGTTGATGTCCTGGAATGGCCGGAAGGAGGTAACGAGCAGGCCGAACGTCGGCAAGAGCCACAGGACACATAGGCCAATGATCACGATGTGGAGCGGGATGTTCCCCAGAATCTTGTTTGCTTTGTCACTCATCGCATAGCCTCCTGTTGTTGGAAGCGGCGGATGTTCATATAGCCCACCGGGATGATGAGCACAATCAGAACCACCGCGATCGCCGACGACAAGCCGGAATTGTATTTGACAAACTGTTCATGGTACATCTCGGTAGCGATGACCTGCACTCCTGGCTGTCCACCACCCATCACGTAGACGATGTCGAATATCTTGAGCACGTTGACTACCATGGTGGTAATGACCACGGTAATGGTGGGCATAATCATCGGTACGGTGATTTTCCAGAAAACCTTCCACTCATTGGCGCCATCCACCCGCGCTGCCTCCAGGATTTCGGTGGGCACGCCTTTGAGCGCCGCCGAGAGGATCGTCATGCAGAAGCCGGTCCACATCCAGATACCCACTATGATCAGGCAGACGTTGTTCAGCCACGGTCCTCGCGTGAGCCAGGGGATTGGCTTACTGCCCAATCCCGTGACAATGGCGTTCAGTATGCCGGTCTGATTGCCCCAACTCGCGTAGTCGTAGACGAAGGACCAGATGATGCCGGCTCCGACGAAGGAGATGGCCATGGGCAGGAAAATGACCGCTTTGGCGAGTGGCTCATACTTGACGCGATCTACCAGGACAGCGATCAGCAAGCCCATCCCCGTCGTGCCGGTGACCATCAGAACGATCCACAGCGCGTTGTTCCTGAACGCCCGCAGCATCACCTCATCGGTCAGCGCGTGGCGATACTGCTCAAAGATACCCCAACACGGCTGGCCCTCTCGACACATAGTCGCTGCCGATTGCTCCCCATCGGCATCCTTAAAACTGAGCCCGATGGTGTTGATGGTGGGATACACGACGAAGAAAGTCAGGATCAGCAGGGCAGGCACGACGAAGATCAACGGCATGAGAAGTCCCTGCTGCATAATCTTGGGAACCTGGCCCTTGTTCATAGTCAAACGCTCCTTTGCTCTGCATAGATAGTTCTCGGTACAAAGCGCTCCAAGCCCCCGTCTTGGGGGCGTCCCATGCGACGAGCGGGCGCCTTTTACACAATATTCTTGCCTGCGACGCCCCCGGGGACGGGGGCTGGGAGCACTGGAAAACTGTTTTGCGCCGCGAACCAGGTAGAAGTGGGGAAGACCCCCTGTTGGGGCCTCCCCCTCACTACCCGATCTCTAGTATACTTCGCCTGCCTTGCTCTCGAGGCGATCCAGGATTGCACCCAGGTCGCCGCCGCCGATGTACTCGGTGATGCCTGCGAAGTAGTCCATGTTGATGCCGCCGGGCATGCGGTCGTCGGCGTCGAAACTGAAGGCCGGTGCCTCGTTCATCGCCACGGCCATCTTGCCGCTCAGCACGTCGGGATAGGCATCCGCACCCACCTTGTTGTTGGGTGAGAGGCCCCAGCCAGACTCGGCCAGCCCCTTGCCAGCCAACGGGCTGAACATGTAGGCCATTAGCGCCTTTGCAGCAGGGCTGTCGTTGAACATCACGAAGACGTCCGCACCGCCCTGCATTGGCGCTCCAACCGCGTCACTCTTCGCCGGCAGCAGGAAGAAGTCGTAGTCCTCGACCGCCTTCAGGTCTGGATACTGCTCGGAGATAACGCCCCCTGCGAAACCGGCCATGCGGCACAGGTGCGCCGCAGGCGGATCCAGGTACAGTGGGTAGAGCGACTCGGCAAAGTTGGTGTTGATCGTCCCGTCGGCCCCACCCAGCGCGTACTCGTCGCTGGCAACGATGTTGTAGTACTCCTCCCATGCATCCTTGATCGCCGGATCGGTCCACGGCACCTCGTGGCGCGTCCACTGCTCGACGAAGTCGGCCCCTTTGGTGCGCAGTAGGATGTCCTGCACCCAGTCGGTGGAAACCCAGCCGGTAGCGTCGCCGCACTCGATGCCGGCTGACCAGGGCACGCCGCCGTCGGCCACGATCTGATCGCTCAATGCCATCATCTCGTCCCACGTGGTGGGTACTGCGTAGCCCGCTGCCGCGAAAGCCTTGGGGCTGTACCACACCAGGCTCTTTGTGTCGGCCTTGAAGAAGGCCCCGTAGACGGTGCCGCCGACGCTGCCCAGGGATTGCCAGGCAGCAGAGTAGTTGCCCAGGTCCACGACGTCGCCGATGGAGACCAGGTGGTCTTTGTACTGGCCCATGATGCCCGGGTTGGGCAGACCAGCGATGTCGGGCGGATTGCCGCCCTCGACACGGGTCGCCAGCACAGCCTGGTCACGTGTGCCCTCGTAGTTGAGGGTGACGTCGCAGGCTGTCAGGAACGGTTCAAGAATGCCCTTGAACTTGGCCTCCTCGTCACCGCTCCACACGCCAATCATGGAGACATCGCCACCGCCTGCGGACATGGCACAGTAGTCGTCCAGCGTGAGTTCCGCCGGCGCTTCGCCGTAGACCTCCTTGGCCTTGCCTTCGAGGCGTGAAAGTATCGCATCCAGGTCGCCGCCGCCGATGTACTCGGTGATGCCCGCGAAGTAGTCCATGTTGATGCCGCCAGGCATGCGGTCGTCGGCGTCGAAACTGAAGGCCGGTGCCTCGTTCATCGCCGCGGCCATCTTGCCGCTCAGCACGTCGGGATAGGCATCTGCACCAACCTTGCCGTTGGGCGAGAGGCCCCAGCCAGATTCGGCCAGCCCTTCACCAGCAGCAGGGCTGAACATGTAGGCCATCAGCGCCTTTGCAGCAGGGCTGTCGCTGAACATCACGAAGACGTCAGCACCGCCCTGCATCGGCGCTCCGACCGCGTCGCTCTTCGCCGGCAGCAGGAAGAAGTCGTAGTCCTCGACCGCCTTCAGGTCTGGATACTGCTCGGAGATAACGCCCCCTGCGAAACCGGCCATGCGGCACAGGTGCGCCGCAGGCGGATCCAGGTACAGTGGGTAGAGCGACTCGGCAAAGTTGGTGTTGATCGTCCCGTCGGCCCCACCCAGCGCGTACTCGTCGCTGGCAACGATGTTGTAGTACTCCTCCCATGCATCCTTGATCGCCGGATCGGTCCACGGCACCTCGTGGCGCGTCCACTGCTCGACGAAGTCGGCCCCTTTGGTGCGCAGTAGGATGTCCTGCACCCAGTCGGTGGAAACCCAGCCGGTAGCGTCGCCGCACTCGATGCCGGCTGACCAGGGCACGCCGCCGTCGGCCACGATCTGATCGCTCAATGCCATCATCTCGTCCCACGTGGTGGGTACTGCGTAGCCCGCTGCCGCGAAAGCCTTGGGGCTGTACCACACCAGGCTCTTTGTGTCGGCCTTGAAGAAGGCCCCGTAGACGGTGCCGCCGACGCTGCCCAGGGATTGCCAGGCAGCAGAGTAGTTGCCCAGGTCCACGACGTCGCCGATGGAGACCAGGTGGTCTTTGTACTGGCCCATGATGCCCGGGTTGGGCAGACCAGCGATGTCGGGCGGATTGCCGCCCTCGACACGGGTCGCCAGCACAGCCTGGTCACGTGTGCCCTCGTAGTTGAGGGTGACGTCGCAGGCCGTCAGGAACGGCTCCAGGATGCCCTTGAACGTGGCTTCCTCGTCGCCGCTCCACACGCCAATCATGGAGACCGTGCCGCCCTCGCCACCCATGCAATCGAACTCTGCTTCGGCCGGGGGCGCAGTGGGTTTCTCGGCGGGCGGTGCCTCAGTTGGTGCTGGTGCTTCAGTAGGGGCAGGCGTGGGCTTGGGGCCGCAGGCCGCCAACAGTATGCTGCCCACTACCAGCACCGATAACAAAATCCACCATACACGCTTAAACATTTCTCTTTCCTCCTTATGGTTATCGTAAATTGTCAGACACTTGTCATACGGTGGAGAGTGCGCTACTCTCCGCGAACAGCGCGTCAGGTTCCCTGTACATCACCTCCTTCTAGCAAGTCATTGCCCTACGAGCGGGGACTCACGTGAGCCCCGCACGACTGCCGCACGACGAGTTTGGTCTGCAGGAGTATCTCCTGTTCCTCGACCGGCTCGCCACTAATCAGTTGGGTCAGTAGTGTAGCGGCCCGATAGCCCAGTTCGTAGGCCAGCAGCCGCACCGTCGTCAGAGGCGGGTCCACGTAGTGCGCCAGGGGCACGTCGTCGAACCCGACCAGTGCAACATCATCGGGGATGATCAGACTGCGCTCTTTGATCGCCACCAGTGCCCCGAACGCCACCAGGTCGCAGGCGACGAAGACGGCGGTGGGGGGTTCGGGTAGATCGAGCAACCGATTCATCGCCACGCGACCGCTTTCCTCACGAAAGTCGCCGTGGCGCACCAGCTCTTCGTCAAAGGAGAGCCCGGCCTCTTTCAATGCCTGCCGGTAGCCGGCCAGGCGGTCACGGGCGGCAGTGTACTCCAATGGGGCGTTGGTGATCATTCCTATGCGCCGATGTCCCAATCCAACCAGGTGCTCCATCGCCTGCCTGGCCGCTCCCACGTTGTCCACGTCCACGAAAGGGATGCCCGAGCCGGGCAACTGCCCCAGGAGCACCATCGGGAAGCCCTCGGCCTTCAAGCGTGGAAGTTGCTCGTCGTCCGAGCGGGGGCCGGAGAGGATGATACCGTCGGTGTGCTTTTCGCGCACCAGGCCGATGTAGGCCTCGGGTGCTGTTACATCCTCCACAGAATGGATCAGCACGCGAAAGCCATTCTCCTGCACAGCGTCGCCCACGCCACGCAGCACCTCGGGCAAGAAAGCATCGGCGAAGATGCGATCGGGGCTCTGGCAGAGGACGAAGCCGATGGTTTGGGTGCGGCCACTGGCGAGGGTGCGGGCAGCTGCGTCGGGGTAGTAGTTGAGGCGGCGAGCCACCTCAAGGATACGTTGTCGCGTCTCGGGGCTGATGTGGATGCCTGGCACCTCGTTCAGCACGAGAGAGACGGTTGTGCGAGAGACGCCAGTCTCTTCAGCGATCTGACGCTGAGTGGGACGGGACCTGGGCACCGGTTACCTCCTTCACAAGGTAACACAATTGAGTAACACGGATCAGTAACACGTGTTACTATTGTAACGGAAAGGAGGGAATTTGTCAATAGGGGGATACTGGTGATTACCCACATGTCTCACCTGGTAAGGATACCTGATTCCCGCCGTTTACGCAACTCTGTCCCTTGTTGCTGGCGTCAAGATGAGGCGCTCATTCGGCATTGAGGGCGAAGTCGAGCAGTTCGTCCAGGCGACAGGTCGCCAGCCCGATGACGTGATCGCCGCCGCCGTAGTAGACGTAGATCATGCCGTCTACCACCGGGTTGGCGCACGAGAAAACCACGTTGGGCACGTCCCCGCGCAGTTCCCACAACTCCTCCGGCCAAAAGATAGGCTCGGTCGGGCGGTTGATCACCTGGGTTGGATCGTCCAGGTCAAGGAGCGCGACGCCCAGGCGATAGATGTGGTCGTCGTCGTAGGCATGGTTGAGGAGCAGCCAGCCATGCTCCGTTTCGATTGGCACGCCGTTATTGCCGACGCTCGTGCAGTCCCACCAATTGTCCTCGCGCGGGCCGTAGATGGGGGCCATATCCGCCTCTCGCCAGGTGATCAGGTCGTCGCTGTAAGCCAGCCACACTCGAGGCCGGCGGCGGTGCAGCGCGGCGTAGCGCCCGCCGATACGGCGCGGGAAGAGCACGTGGTCTTTGTTGTCCTCACCGCGCACGATAGGCCCCAGGCGCTCCCAGGTGATCAGGTTTGGGCTGCGGGCGATCATGGGCAGGATGCCGCCGCCATTGTGGGTCGACTCGCCCGGGCCGTGGAACTCGCGCCCGTAGGCCGTGTAGGTCATGTAGAACACGCCGTCAATCTCGACCACGCGCGGGTCCTCGACCCCGCGTGAGTCTGTGCCATCCATCGGCTCCAGCACCGGCCGGCGCAGGCGGTTCCAGTGCACTCCGTCCTCGCTGACCGCATACCCGATGCGGCTGACCCAATCCAGGCCCTGGGCGCGGTAGAGCATGTGGAACACGCCATTGTGATAAAGGACGCCAGGGTTGAAAACGTTGTAGCACTCCCAATCCGAGGTCGGATCGGGGAGCAAGATGGGGTTGGCTGGGTGACGTTGAAGTTTCATACGGGCAATGACCCCCCTCAGATGCGTGAAACGTGAAGCGTGAAACGTAGGATCGTGAAACGTGAAACGTAAGATCGTGAAACGTGAAGTGTGAAACGTGAAACGTGAGTCACAACTCGACAATGACCCCCTCGTGGGGCCGGAGTTCGAGTTTAGATAGCGATACTTCTTCCTCCCGATCCATGTGGGTGGAGACGACAAGATGGCCCGTGTCTTCGCCGGGGATCGAGATGCGCCGCTGGTCAGCGGTAAAGTTGAGCGCAATCAAGCGCCGCTCGTCACCGGCGGTTCGCAGGTAGACAAAGCAGTCGGCGTCGCCGACGTCCAATGGCTGGTAGCTGCCCCCATACAGGGCTGGGCTCTCCCGGCGATACCAGAGCAGCCGCCGGTAGAGGTTCAGCATCGAGGCCGGGTCATCCGACTGAGCGGCGACGTTCCGCGTCGCGTAATCGGCCGAGACCGGCAGCCATGGTTCGGCAGGCTCACCAGAGCCGGGCTCAACGGCAGAAAAGCCGGCGTTGGGCCCCTCGTCCCACTGCATCGGCGTGCGGCACACGTCGCGGGTACGCTCCGCGCCCAGGTTGACGCCCTGGGGATCCTGTATTTTCTCCGCTGGTATGACGCCGTTCTCTAGCCCCAGTTCGTCGCCGTAGTAAAGCGTCGGTGTACCGCGCAGAGTGAGCAGCATTAAACCAGCTACTCGCGCCTGGGCCTGACCACCGAAACGGGATGTCAAGCGTGGGGAATCGTGGCTGCCTAGCACATAGTTGGGCCAGGCAAAGGTGGGCAGCGCGGCCTCCAGTTCATCTACCGATCGGCGCATGGCCTGGGCCTGCCACGGCAGCCATATCAGGCGAAAGTTGAACGGCAGATGCAGGCCGTCGCCTGGTGAGCCTGCCGAAC
>CAYPOY010000213.1:0-9134 GCA_964412395.1 uncultured Anaerolineales bacterium
GGGTGGCCTTCATCACCTGCCCCATCAACCAGCCGATGATTTGCACCTTGCCGCCCAGGTAGCGGCTCACCTGCTGCGGATTTTCCTCCAGCATCTGCGCGACGATCTTCTCCAGCGCCGCCACATCGGAGACCTGCGCCAATCCGCGCTCCTCTACAATCTGGCGTGCAGCGTGGCCGCTGGCGAACATCTCCTCCAGCACCTCCTTGCCCGTGTTAAGGTTGATGGTGCTGTCTTTGACCAATCCAATCAGTTCTGCCAGGGCCTGGGGGGAGACCCGCACCGCGCCAATCTCCCGCCCGGTCTCCTTCATCAGCCGGAACAACTCGCCGGTAACCCAGTTGGCGACTATCTTGGGGCCAGCCGTGTTGGCTGCGGCGGTGACAGCCGCCTCGTAGTAATCGGCCACACCCCTGTCGGCGACCAGTACTCCGGTGTCGTAGTCACCGAGCCCATAGTCGGCAATGAAACGGGCGCGCTTGGCGTCGGGCAGTTCCGGCAGTTGAGCCTGCAACTCCTCCACCCACTCGCGGCTGATTTCCAGGATCGGGAGGTCAGGTTCAGGGAAATAGCGGTAATCGTCGGCGTACTCCTTGCCTCGCTGGGGCACGGTGACCCCTCGTGTCTCGTCCCAGCCCATCGTCTGCTGGGTGATCGTGCCGCCGGCATCCAGCGTCGCAATTTGGTTCTCGATCTCGTAGGCCACCGAGCGGGCCAGGGCGTGGAAGGAGTTGAGGTTCTTGATCTCGTGGCGTGGATTCAGCGCGTCTGAGTCCACGGGTCGCACGCTGACGTTAGCCTCAAAGCGCATCATGCCCTTTTCCATATCCCCCGAGTTGACGCCCAGGTAGACGAGGATAGCGTGGAGTTTGGTCGCGTAGGCTTGCACCTCCTCGACCGAGCGCATGTCGGGCTCGCTGACGATCTCCAGCAGCGGCACGCCAGCGCGGTTGAAATCCACCAGGCTGACGCCGCCGCCTATGTGGTACAGTTTGCCCGTGTCCTCCTCCAGGTGCGCGCGGTTGATGCGGATGCGTTTGGTGCCCGCCTCAGTTTCGATCTCCAGGTAGCCGTTCACTGTCAGGGGTGGGAATACTGGAGTATACTGGGAGATTTGATAGCCCTTGGGCAGGTCAGGGTAGAAGTAGGACTTGCGGGCAAAACGGGTGAAGGGGGGGGCATCGCAGTGTAGCGCCAGTCCGGTCATGAGGGCGATCTCAACTGCGCGCCGGTTGATGACCGGCAGCGTCCCGGGCATGGCGGTGCAGACTGGGCAGACGTAGGTATTGGGTTCTAAATCGCCGGTATCCTCTACCACCGGGCAGGAGCAGAACATCTTGGAGGCGGTATGGATCTGGGCGTGGACTTCCAGGCCGATGACGGGTTCGTAGTTCATTGGAAAAGCGCCTCCTGCGGTAGATTCGGCCCTTCCCACACCTTTTCGGTCAGCCGCTCGGCGGCCGCCTGATCCAGCGTCCGGTTGTAGAAGGCGGCGCGGAGGCGCTGGCGCAGTTCCCGCAGGTAGACCTCGTAGGCGGCGATGGTTTCGTAGATGTGGATGGGGGTTTGGGGCATCTGGACGATGAACTGGCCGGCCAGCCGGGTGTAGAGGACGAATTTGGCCTCAGGTTTGGTGCCCTCGAAGGTGACGGCCCCGTCGGAGGTGGTCAGGGCAATCTTGCCGAAGTGAGGCGGATTCATTTGCAGGGGTTCCTGAGGCAGGGCGAAGGTTCTGAAGGGGTCCCGGCGTGCTTCTTTGGGCAGGAAAGCGTCGGGGAAACGTTTGGGGCCCTGGGGCAGGACTTCGGCCAGGGCTTGCCGTTTCAGGCTGGTCACATCCCGTCTCACCCGCTCCTTCTTGCGCCGGCCGCCCTGTCGGCCCAGTTCGATGCGCTCCCGCACCAGCGTGGTCAGCCCCTCGTAGATGCGAGGCAAATACTCGTCGGGGTCGAGGCCCAGCGCCTCCAGCACGGCGCGGTCGAGGGCCTGGGGGTCGGGGCGGGTGACTTCGCTGAAGACGGAACCAATGGGCCGCTCCAGCAGCGGCTCGAAGGCGGCCAGGATACGCTGCCGCTGCTCCTCGCTGAACCGGCGCACGTCGGGCACGAGTAGGTAGTCGGCAGCCTCTTGGACAGTCAGTTCAAGCACACCATCACCAAGAGTGACCCGCCCCGTCATTTCGATGAAGAATGCCTCGATGGTTGAGTTTAGAATTGCTGCTACGAGTTCAACGTGGGTCTCGGACTCAGGCACGAGGAAATACAGCCGCTTATCGGCAAGCAACTGGACGGGACTATAACGACACAGAAACCGATCATTGAAAGCGGAGAGAATGAATAGACGAGCCGGTCGCGTGCGGTATTCTGGTATAGCCCACCAGCCAGGTTCGCGATTCTGCATCCATGGGTTCTCTGACCACTTCCGGCCCACGTGCGGGCCAGAGGTGTAACGCTGCTCCGCTCCCCATTCGATGTAGTGCAAGGCTCCTGTTTTGCCGTGTCGTCGCAAGTCTTCCAAAGTTTCCCGACAGATGAAGACTTTGTGCGGCAAGGTGTCCACGTCTATCTCAATCTTGCCGCTCTTGCCCATGGACTTCATCAGCGGCTGCAAATACTCTAGCTCGATGTTCCGTTGGCGAATCGCTTCGTCGTCCAAGTAGAAGAACTCGTTAAGCAACGTCAGGCAACCACGTGCGAGCTCAGCTATCTTCCCCAACGGCACCAACCGGTCTCCACAGGCAGCCAGCAGGTCGAAATACACCTCAGGCGCTCGCAGGTATGGCCCCCACTTCACCGTCTTGCCGGCCGCTTCCACCTCCTCCTGCAGCGCGCCCTGACGCAGGGCCCGCACCCGCACGTCTTCATCCTCGTAGACCCGCATCTCCTCACTGTCGAACCATTCGCCGGCCGTCGTCTCACGGATCAGCCCCACCAGGTCTTCCAGGTCCTCCCACCGCTCCCCCGCAGCCAGGTCGGCGGGCGACAACTCCGCCAACGGGCGCTTGGCTTTGACGAAGCGAACGGGGTTAGCGTCCCGATCCTCGGCGTCCCGACACCACTCCAGCACGGTCACCACGGTGTTGACCGCCGCCTCCTCAAACCAGGGCTCGCAGCGGCTCTCCAGGATGGCTACGATCTTGAAGTTGTTCAGGAAGAAGCGCTGCAACTCGTACCCGTAGGCCACGTCCAGCCAGGCGTTCGAGGTCACGATGCCCATCCGTCCACCCTCGCGCAGGAAGCGGGCGGCGTGGAAGAAGAGGTAGGCGTAGATGTCGGCCAGACCGGAGAGGCGTAACCCGGCTTTCTCATAGAATGGGGTCAGGTCCAGCCCGTTCTTGCGGGCGGCGGCCAGATCCCGGGCCACCCGTTTCTTGAAGGCGAAGGCTGCTTCGTACTCGGCCAGCCAGTCCTCCGCAATGACCTGCCAGAGTTGCCGCTTGTACCCTTTCACCTGACGCTCAATGCGCTCCTGGCGGATGTAGGGGAAATTGCCCACCACAGCGTCGAAGACAGGCATCGGTTCTTCAATGAACTCGCCGAACTCGTCGCCGGCGCGGGGCGGGGGGAAGCGGAAGGTGGCGTCCGGGGTGACCTCGAAAGAGTCACAGACGAGGATGCGGGGGAAGTTGTCGGGGTTGCTCAAATCCTGGCGGAAGAGGTTGATGGTAGCCAGTTCGGCCGGGAAGTGGGCGATGTCCACCCCCCACAGTTGGGCCAGCAGCCGGTGGTGCTCGCTTTGGCCCAGGTGTTTCAACCGGTCATAGGCCCGCAGGAGGAACGTGCCCGTGCCACAGGTGGGGTCGAGCACTTTATCGCCGGGCGTGCATAAGCAGAAGGCCAGGATGAGGTCTACCAGGTCCTCGCGGGTGAAGTATTGCCCCAGGGCACGGCGTTCCTCCGGGGGGATGAGCCCCTCGAAGACGCGGCCGACCACGTCTTGAGGCATCTCGGCGAAATCGCCCCGCTCCAGGTCGGCCGTCAGGGCCACCAGTTCATCCAGCGCCGCCTGGGGAAAGGGGATGTGCTCGACGATGGATTCCTCGAAGACGGCCTGATAGTCAATGCGGCAGGCCTGGGCGAAGAGGTCGCGCAGGCGGGGCATCACCAGCGCGGCGCTCACATCGGAGAGGTCCAGGGGTGGCAGGGACGGATGCTGGCGGCGCAGGCTCTGGTAGAAGAGTATCTTGCCCAGTGAGCGGTAGACCGCCTGGCGGGCCACGGTCTCGTAGAAGGGGTCATCGCCGAAGTTGATGATGCCCTGGCGGGTGGTCCAGGCCTGGAGTTGTTGCTTGAACTTGGGATCGCGAGCCATCGTGGTGCGCAGGGAGCGCTCCAGCGGCAGCCAGAGAGCATCCACCGCCTCGGTCAAGCGGCGGACGAAGAAGGTGGCGTCGGGGATGAGGTGAGGACTCATTGGCTTCAAGCAGGCACAGCTTGCAAGGGCTTTAATTCATAAATGATACCTAGCGGCTCGGTAATGTGCTCTGACGCATCCAATATTTCAATGGAAACCAGGCGGCCATCGTGTCCATAATCAATGATGAGCCCATCTTGAACCTCATCGCTCTCAGTCACGGGGCTATCGCGCAAAATGAGGGTCAGTGTATCGGTCTCTGGATCGTAGATGATTTTCACGGCTTCTCCTCCATCCAGTACTTATCTATCTTAGACGTCTTGTACACAGTGATAACCAGATCGGTCGTCTCGCTTTTCTTCACGATCACTCTGAGCAGCATCTCCTTGCCCTGCACCGGATCGTGATATCTACTTTGTAGAATGGTCCGCCCCTTAGCAGCGGGAAGCTGCTGCTGGGGGGCAGCAACTACGGAGAGGATGAGGTCTGTAGCAATTTGACGTCGCTTAGCCTCGAAGCGAGCGTGGCCGGTAATGATGATCTTCTTTTTCATTTCCGGGAGATTGGATCGGCCAGAAACTTCACGTAGACCAGGTTGCCCATGCGGTCAATGTTGAAGCGGATGACGTAGGGCAACTCGCGCTGGGTTCGCTTGAGCAACTCCGTAGCCTCGGCTATCTCGAAGCGCAGCCCGTCGTTCACCAGGGCTCGAATACCGGCCAGCAAGGCCGTCTCTTTGATGGGTGCGTAACCCAGCGGGCTTTTGAGTTCGTTGTAGGCGGCGTAGAGACGGGCCAACATCTGGGTCTCGTCAGCCGGGGTGGCGCCGGAACCAAAGGCGGCGATTTCGGTAGGCGGGGTCAGGCGCAGGAGAGCCAGTCCGGCCACCATGAGCGAATAGGTGCCTGGCTTGATCAGACCCAGAGCAAGGAGCAAGGGAGGATACTTGCGCCAGTCCTCGTCTACCAGTTTTCCGCTTTGTGAGGGCAGTTGTGATGGAGCCAGGTAGACGTCCTGAATCTCCAGTCGTACCGTGTGGCCGGCGTCGAAATCAGGCCCCAGCCGGCTGAGCGTCTGCTTGAGGGGCGCGTAGGCCCTGTCGGTCAGCCGCCGCCGGGCGTAGGTGTAGATTTGCGGCGTCAGCGGCACCGTCACCTTGCGCCGCACGGTCTCCACCAGCCCGTGGCCCAATGTCTCCAGACTGGAGGTGCTGGTGCTAGCGCAGCGGGAGGCCACGTACTTGCCGAAGCCCAGCCGCTGCATCGGTCGCTGGGCGCTATCCAGGACTCGCAAGAGGTTCATACAGGTGAAAATCCTCCATGTACACTGACGCGGGGACGGATGTCCAAGATGAAGGCCCGCTCTACCCAGTTACACGCCAGCAATAGGTCAACGGCCTGTTGATGCCATGGTTCTTCAGGCTGGCGCGTGATGACGTAGGTGGGAATCCGGCGCTTCCCGATCAGATCGAGCACATAGGCCAGAGTAAACCGCACACCCTCCAATGTGCCGATCCAGGGCGAGACGATGATCAGGCTCTCGAACGGCTCATCGGTGAGGCAGAATCTCTGTAGGAAACGCTTGACTGGTTTCTCAGTGACCAGTTCGGCAAATTCGTGGACTGGCATCTCTCACTGGATTCTCCTCATCGGCTACAGAACGCGGCAGGGAGACATTGGGCCACAGTATTGTACAGTGAGTAACGTTGTGTGTCAAACTGCTTTGATTAGAGGCGTTCTTGTTTCGCCACCAGGCTTATCCGCTCCACTTCCCCTCCTCCCCTCAGGTAGATGCGCGTCACCCGAGGCAGCAGGCCAGTGGTCACCTCGTAGTTGATTGTCTCAGCCCAGCGGGCGACCTCCTCAGCCGGGATGTGCCCTTCCCCTTGCCGCCCGATCAGTACCACCTCGTCGTGTAACTGGACGGCGGGGATGTGGCTGACGTCTACGACGAACTGGTCCATACAGACGCGCCCGACGATGGACGCCCGTCGCCCGTGGATCAGGACCATGCCCCGGTTGGAGAGGATGCGGTGGTAGCCATCGCCGTAACCGACGGGGATGAGCGCCACGCGCGTGGGTTTATCCGTGATGTACGTCCGACCGTAACTGATGCTGGCCCCGGCAGGCAGCGTGCGCACGCGGGCAACCCGGCTCTTGAGTGTCAGGGCCGGGCGCAATGGAATAGCCGGCTCCACCTCGTCCGAAGGGCGCAGTCCGTACAGGGCGATGCCACAGCGCAGCATATCCAGCGCCATCTCCAGCAGGTCGAGCGTAGTGGCGCTGTTGGACACGTGTTTGAGGGGAAAGGTGAAGCCCGCTGCCTCCAATTGCTTCACCACGTCCATGTAGATGCTGAACTGGTGGCGGGTGAAGGTCTTGTCGGCCAGGTCAGCCACGGCGTGGTGGGTGTACAACCCCTCCAGAACCAGGCCCGGCAGATTGCTCAGGAAGCGCACGAAATCCAGCACCTCTTCGGGCAGGAGACCATAGCGACCCATGCCGGTGTCCACTTTGACGTGGACGGGCAGCGGTTTGCCTGCGGCCACCGCCGCCGCCGACAGCGCCTCGGCCTGGGGCTGGCTGTTGACCGTCGGGGTCAGGTCCCAGCGCACGAGACACTCTGACTCGGCAGGCAGGGTGTAGCCCATGATGAGTATGGGGGCGATGATGCCCGCCCGGCGCAGTTGCACCCCCTCCAGAGTACGGTGCACCGCCAGGCGCGTGGCGCCGCCTTCCATCGCCGCTCGCGCCACTGGCACTGCCCCGTGGCCATACCCGTTGGCCTTGACGGTGACCATCAGTTCCGCTTTCCCCCCGGCGCGGGCCTTCAGGCCGGCGGCGTTGAAGGCGATGGCGTCCAGGTCAATCTCCGCCCAGGTTAGAACATCGTCCAGTTCCACGTTTACGCTCCCAAAGAACACGGATTGGCAGGATTAAACGGATTTCACGCAAAAGCCCCCTGCGCCTAAGACGAGGGGGCCATCTCCTGCATCCTGCCTCTTGCATCCTGCATCCTGGTGGGACAAGATGGCATCTTGTCCTACGCTCACCCGCCCAGGTAAGCTTTCTTTACCTCCGGATTGGCGGCCAGTTCCGCCGCTGGCCCTTCCAAGACGATATTTCCCGTTTCCAAGACATAGCCCCGCTGAGCGAACTGTAATGCCATACGGGCGTTCTGCTCCACGAGAAGAATGGTCGTTCCCTCCTGGTTGATCTCCTTCAGCACTTTGAATACGTCCGCCATCAGCAGAGGGGCCAATCCCATGGAGGGCTCATCCAGGAGCATCATTTTCCTCCCGGTCATCAGAGCTCTTCCAACAGCCAACATCTGTTGTTCCCCGCCGCTCAGCGTCCCACCTTTCTGTTCTTTCCTCTCTGCCAGGCGAGGGAAAAGGGAAAACACGCGCTCGTGATCCCTCTCTATCTGCTCACTATCCTTCCGCGCATAGGTGGCCAGTTTAAGGTTCTCCATAACTGTCAGATTGCCGAAGATACGCCTTCCTTCAGGGACGTGGGAGATACCAAACTGGCTCGCTACTTTGTCAGCAGGATATTCCAAAAGGTCTTGACCCATATAGGTCATCTTGCTTCCTGCTTCGACGGGGACTAAACGGGAAATCGCTTTCAAGGTCGTGCTTTTACCAGCCCCATTGGCCCCAATGATGCACACGATCTCCCCTTCGTCCACCTCGAAGCCTATACCGTGGAGAGCCCTGATCCCCCCGTAGGAAACCCTTAAATCCTCCACCGATAGCAACATCAGGCCACCTCCTCTTTACCCAGATAGGCATCAATTACCCTGGGATTGTTTCGTATTTCCTCTGGTGTGCCCTCCGCTATTAACTCCCCGAAGTCTATGGCCTGAATAGTCTCGCAGAGATCCATGATCACCTTCATCCTGTGTTCGATGAGGAAAATGGCCAGCCCCAGCTCGTCTCGTATCCGCCGTATGATCTCCACCATCTCAATCAGCTCTTCTGGATTCATCCCTGCTGTAGGCTCATCCAGGAGCAATATGCTGGGCTCAGAAGCCAGTGCTCTGGCTACCTCCACCCTTCTCTGAACGCCGTAGGGTAGATTGGTCACTACCTCGTCCGCGTGATGGCTGATCCCCATCATGTCCAGAAGGTCATAGGCCTTCTCTTCGCTCTTAGCTTCTTCCTTGTGGCGCCGGGCCGTGCCGAGGAAGGCTCCGATCAATCCGTAGTGGAGCTTCGAATAGCGGGCTAGCTTCACGTGATCGAGGACGGTTATATGCCTCCACAGGCGCAGGTTCTGGAAAGTCCTGCAAATGCCCATGGCGGCGATATCGTAGGGTTGAAGTCCTACCAGATTCTTGCCCTCGAAGATGACTTCCCCCTCGGTGGGCCGGTAGATACCCGTAATGAGGTTAAAGATGGTAGTCTTTCCCGCTCCGTTGGGCCCGATCAGCCCCCGCAACTGGCCTTTATCTATCTCCAGTTGATAGTTGTAAACGGCCCGCAAGCCACCAAAGTAACGGGTCATGTTATTGACTTGAAGCAGGGGCATATCTCACCTCTCTTCCTCTGGTTTTTGTCGAGGCTTCAAGAGATCCTCGACGTTGACTTCCGTAAAAGCGATCAGGCCCGTTGGCCGCCGGATCATGAGCGCGATGAGCAGCACGGGAATCACGATCCACTTGAAGAGCTCCAGAGGACGGAGCACCTCCATCAGGAGCTGGAGGCCGGCCGCGCCGGCGATGGAGCCGACGACCGAGTTCAGCCCGCCCAGATAGACCATCGCCAGCACCTCGCTGAG
>CAYPOY010000214.1:0-9130 GCA_964412395.1 uncultured Anaerolineales bacterium
AGGCAAACCGAACGAGAGGAAAGCCCTGATCGAGATGCTCGAGGCCAGTGTGACCTACATCGCTGACCGCGGGTACCTCAGCTTCCCCCTGATGGCAGCGATTGCCACTGCGAACGCTTTCTTCATCATCCGAGCCAAGGTCGACCTGGTGTATCAGCGGGTGGAGAGACTGCCAGTCACTCTGCCAGACACGGTGCGCCACATCTTCCGACACGTTACAGACCAACGAGTGCGGCTGACCAATGCCAAAGGCAAACCCATCTATCGCCTCGTTTCGTTCTACGTCGGCCAGGAACGCTACCTGATCCTGGCTAATCGTCTGGATCTGACCACCTTCCAGATCATCCTGCTGTACGCGTACAGGTGGCAGGTAGAGTTGATTTTCAGGTTCTTGAAGCGCTCCCTGAACGGCCTGCACTTGCTCAACCATTCCAAAGAAGGCGTCACCATCCACTTCTACGCTCTGCTAATCACCGCCTTGTTGGAATTGCGACTCGAGCAGAAGTGCGTCGCTATCTGTGAAGCAAAGCAGACCACTGGCGATTCTTCAGAATCCGCAGATGACACGCCAGCCATTGCGGGTTTGATGGTCGACCCAGAGCTGTTGGCTGGTGCACGTGGTAGCACCTTCCTGGCCACGGTGGGCGAGAAGCTCAAGCACTACTGGAAGATCAGCAGGGACTGGCTCACTGCTCTCCGTAACTTCTTGCACCAATCCTTCACCTACCGGGTTGTGCTCGCTCTGGGCAGATACTGAACTTGAACATTGGTGTGCGCGTTTGTGAGAGCGCTACCTGTCAGCCCAGGTAGTGTTCTCGCTGCCCCCTCGAACCTGGTTTGTCTCTTCCAATGACCTTGCAGCAGGACACAGCGAGCGCGCATTACCCCACACCCGGGCTGATTGGAGAGCGAAGATCTCATCTTGGGATACCATAGCTTTCGCTCTCATCACTCGCACTAATTCGGTATCCGGACAGTATTGGGCGGTGTGGCAATTGGAGAGGATGTGCCTGCCATTATCCTGGAGCACGCCACACCGGAGGAGCGGCAGTGGGTTGCCGGGTGGGTGCGAGATAGTTTACCCACGGGCGACGACCGGCGCGCTACCTGGCGGCGAGAGAACCTCGGCGGCTTTCTGGTTGAACTGGATAAGGAGCGATTGGATGATGAATCCTTCCTGCAACTCTGCCGCCAGACCGGGCAAAGACAGGAGTTGATAGACCGACTCCTGGCACTGGGGAGGGTGGACGAAGCGGTCGCCGAAGTCCGGCAGGTGATTGGCCTGCATCGCTGAAGGAAGTTAGTGCGATGGGATTTGCTTGTGGTGGAGTGATTAGAGGTGCCTGGATGGAACCACGTTCTGCGAACGAAGGGTTCCCTCAACCTCTGGGCAAACATCATCGAGGTCGATCATGCTTGAGGCAAAGGTAGGCGGTCAACTGGTACAAGCCGGGCCAGACTCACCTGAAAAGGCCCTGTGTCCGGCCTGCGGCGGCGCCGTCAGCAAACGCAAGCGTTGTAGAATGGACGGCAGCGTTACGTACTTCTACCGCCACGCTCGCGGAGTGGGAGAAGGCTGCCCGCTGCGATATGATGCCCGCGCCAGCGTGAGACCCTAACGCGCTGGGCGTGGGCTACCTGCCGACCACGTATCCCCGCCTCTCTCGCCGCTCCGCCTTGGCGCAAGCCTCGTCTGTCGTGGCGAACTTCTGCTATTGATGGGAAGAGGATTGCAAGAGCAAGGGGATGAGGGGGACGAGAATGAGACCTGAGAGGTGTCGCGCAAAGCGTAATTGCCGATCTGCTGGCGGGTGGCGCTCGCGTCTGGCTGCCGGTCGTGCTCAGGAGCTACAATCAATGACTTGTACCACGGGATATGGGGAAAGGCAAGAATCATGAGCAAGAAGAGAAAACGCCCCCCACTGCACAGAGGAATCTGCCTACGACCTGGAACTTATGTCGCTGGCCGAATTGGGAGCGCTGTGGTTGCGCGAGCCCGAGTATTACGAAGCCGAAGATGTCTTTGAGGATCGGGCGCGCGCACACATCGCCCGGGGACAGGCCGGGCAGATGATCGAACTGTGCCAGGCATTGATGGAACAGACGACGGACCCATCCGAGCACGCGGTGCTATACACCTTGCTAGGCACGGCCTATCGTCACCTGAACCAGCCGGAACGGGCAGTGGCCATGCTCCAATCGGCTCGTTCCGCCGATCCAACCAACACACGTGCGTTGGACGAGGTAGCCGAGACGTACTACGAGATGGGACAATACGAGTGCGCCATTCAGACGTGGCAGGAAGCCCTGGCAGATCACCCCGGTGCAACGGCGTGCCATTATCCGCGGATGGCCCAGGCCTATCGCCAAATGGGCGATCTGGCGAGTGAGGAAAAGATCTGGCGTGATTTGGTAGAGGCGCGGGAGCGACGTGGCCTCTGGGCCAGGCTGTGGCGACGCAGCCAGAGCGTAGCGGCGCTGACTCACCTGGCCGATTGCTTGCAGCGGCAAGGCAAGACAGATGAATGGCAAGAGGTCAGCCGTCAGTTGGAGCGTTCCTGGCCCCACGCCGACAATCCCTTTGACGATTGGGTCTACTGGGTGCGCCACCGGCTGGAACGGGATCACATGATTACGTCGCTATTGGGTGCGTTGCGCGACGCGGAGCATGTAATGTCTGAGCCAGCCTGGAGTTGGGTACTTCAGGCGTGCATCTATGACTGGCTGGGGCAACCCCGACAATCTGCACCCATCTGGCAAAACGTTAAACGGCAGCTATCCGGCACGCCGCGTCGTTGGGTGTTGACCCATGCCCGCGACATCCTGGGCGAGCTGCTGCCGAAGTCAAGCCGGTTGTTTGACTTGACCAAAGAGGTGTAGCAGAGGGGGGGGATGGACGTTCATGCCTTGCGCAGTGTTGGGCTGCACATCGTGTGCGATCGTGGCCTGACAGCGGAAGGAGCAGATTGAGGGCTGGATTCTGTAACAGATATGAGGCAACGGTTCTGGTTTTGCCCTGGCGACCCTTGCGTGATACAATCACTCCACCATACAGCGAGTATGACCGATGTCTGACCGACCGCGTGCCATCGTCCACCTGGATCTAGATGCCTTCTTTGCCGCCGTCGAGGTGTTGGAGAACCCCGACCTGGCGGGCAAACCCGTGCGCGTCGGCGGGTAGACCGAGGAGAGAGGTGTCGTCGCTGCAGCCTCGTACCTGGCACGGGCATTCGGCGTTCGCTCGGCGGTGCCGATGTACCGTGCCCTGCGGCTCTGTCCCGATGCCATCGTCCTGCCTCCTCGACACGGCCTCTACCGGGACTACTCGCGCCGAGTGATGGAGATCCTTCGCCAGGTGTCACCGCTGGTAGAGCAGATCAGCATCGACGAAGTGTACCTCGACCTGACGGACCAGGTGACCATCTGGGAAGAGGCAACGGAGATTGCGCGACGCCTGCAGGCGCGGGTCAAAGAGGAGGTTGGGCTTTCGGCGTCGCTGGGTGTGGCGACGAACAAGTTGGTGGCGAAGATAGCTTCGGACCACGATAAGCCAGGGGGACTGACCGTGGTGCGTCCGGGGGAGGAGGCAGCCTTTCTGTCCCCGTTGTCGGTGCGGGTGTTGTGGGGCGTGGGACCGGTGACGGCCGAGAAGCTGGCCGAGATGGGGATAACGACGGTCGGTGAGCTGGCACGACGCTCCGAGGAGGAACTGAGGGCTCACTTCGGTCGGCACGGGGTGGAGATGGCACAGCGGGCACGAGGAATTGACGAGCGTCCGGTAGTCACAGATCACGAGCAGAAGTCGGCGAGCCAGGAGATGACCTTCACCCGTGATCTGGGCTGGTGAAAAGAGGGCCAGTTTAGCGGTTTTCGGCTGAGAAGGGCGAAATGCCGTGAAGCCAAAGCGACGATCAAGCGTCTGAAGAGCCGCATTCGTTTTCTGGAGGAAAGCCGGGATCGGTGGAAGCAGCGGGCGAAGGAGTTGAAGCGGGAACTGGACGAGGCGAAGGCGAGGGAGCGTAAGCTGAAGGAGGAATTAGAAGCACGCAAGGAAGAGAGTGACCAGGAAGGAGCAGCCACAGATAATCTGGCTGAGTTTGCGGTTGTTCCTCGGCGACATCAGTATTCCGTTGGACATGCGAGGCTGTTTGCCTCACTCACCAGCCCAGTCCTATGGTAACCGGAGCAGTCCCAGAGCGTGTCTGAGAAGTTGGTGCGATGGGCAGATTGATGTATCATAGCATTGCGGAGCAGGGGAGAGTTTACCTCAGTGACCTGAACGATGCGGAACGCGATTACGTTCTTTCAGACACGCTCTCAGGACAGGGGTCACTTGCCTGTGTTCTGTGGCTCCGCCGTAATGTTGCACTGGGTCGTCTATAGGAGTACAATTCCGGTCGAGAGAATGAAAGCGTTGGTGTGTTGCACTAATCTTGACCTGTTGGGGGGCAAAGGTGAAGGGGATTTCGCATTTCATAACGGGTGTGGCATTGGCAACATTCTTTCCCGAAGTCGTTCAGGCGGGGGCACAAGGTTCGCTCCTGCCAATGTTGGGCGGCATCGGCGGCATTCTGCCCGATACGCTTGACTTTAGGTTTGCGCGATACTTTGAAGATTACAGTACAGAGATAGACCCCGGCCCTGATCCCGATCCCGGGGCCATCGCGGACGCGTTGGTTGATTCTATGCGTAGAGCTTACGAAGAAGGCGAGTCACAGAACGTGATGGTGCACACCATCCGCCTGGGCGCTGACCTTTGGCACGAGTATGCGATCCGCTTCGACCCGGAGAATGGGGAAGTTGCCGTGCATATCGGCCCGCTGGTCAACACCGGACAGGTTCCCTACCCTGGAACTGAGCCGCCCCCCCTTTCATCCCCCCCATTGGGGGGGAAAGAGGGGGGGAAAGTGCGGCGCAAGCTGGGCGTGCCACTGGTACATACTTATGGCTTGGAGTATCGGGTCAACATCTTCAGCGGGCCATCTTTCCGTTTTGAGCGCGAGGGGAACCAGCTCTACGTTCACTTCCTGGACTGGCACCGGCGCTGGTCACACAGCTTGACACTGGCCGTAGTAGTTGGCGCAGTGACGGCTCTGTTTGGGGGATTGGTCGTCAACTGGAATGTGGGTTTGTGGGCCGGCCTGGTGACAGGGATGGGCTTTGCCGGGCATGTGTTGGAGGATCAGTTGGGCTTTATGGGCAGCAATCTCCTCTGGCCCTTTACAAAGAAACGGTTGCCTGGCCTGAGGATGGTTCATTCTGGTGACGCCATCCCCAATTTCCTCACCGTCTGGACTGCCGTGGCGATTATCCTGTTCAACCTGGATCGCTTCTCGGCCCAACCACGTCTGGATCCCTGGTGGTTCCTGGGGCTGGCGGTGGCGCTGCCGGTGGCTGCGCTGGGTGGGTTGTACCAGTGGCAGAGACGGCGCGGGAAGCCGGAGGCGAAGGAATCGCTACAGCAGCGGGACATCGTGTCGGAGATGGAGGAGGTGGAGGTGGGGTAGGAGGCAAATTAAACTGCAGCACCTCATCGTGCGGGACGATTGACGCGGATAAGTTGACCGGAGAGCTGTGCTTGCGTCTCGATGGCTTCGTGGATTCGACGGGCTTGACCCACAAAGTCTGGATCAAAAGTACACACAATAATGCCCGCATGATGAGATTGTCTATTGTGTAAGCGAATGAAATGCTTGCGATTGACAGTCAACAACACCCGACCGTCAGCACAGGCGAAAGCCAGTACATTCTCGTCGGGTACCGACTGCCCGGCTTTGCCCATTTCGTGGATGGTTAGCACGTCGTGCCCCAACCGCCGGAGTTCTTCGAGAGTGGCAGTGGGAAGTTCTCGCTAGCGTATAGTCGCGCCATGTTCTACGCTATCTCGTTCTCACAGATTTGCTGCTCGATCTCGTCCCGGTGTGAGCGGAAATAAGCCCAGGCGTTGGCCAGGTCCTCAGCGCGCAGTGTCGGATAGCACCGCAACAAGTCCGCTTCGCTAGTTCCCAGCCGCCTGGCTTGTACTAACACCCAAACTGGAATTCGGGTGCGAACGATGCACGGTTCGCCACCACAGACACCAGGAATGCTATCAATGCCCGGAAAGGCATCGCCCAGATCCCGCACCACCCATTGATGCAACTGAGCCTTTTCTGCCTGCGTCATGGTGGACAGCAGACCTTCAATCTCTTGGAATGCACCCATCGTTTATCACCCTCTACAAGTAGGGACACCTGGACACCCCGTCAGAGACCGGCCACAGCAGGGAGAGCGCCCTTAGACTGTGTCTTATGGGAAGAGTCAAGTCCACCTCGTTCACTCCGAGAGTCTCGCCCCGTTCTACCCGATAAGCGGCGATTATCTTTACCACGTCAACACAGTAACACAGTTAAAGATGGTTTCCTCCTCAGTGCTCTTTGATTATACCCCATCTCGCCCTAAAATCAACCGTCTGGCCGGCGAGGTTTCACGCGTTGGCCCGCACGGGCGGGCAGGGCGAGCGTGAGGGTAACACCAGGCAGGCGGTCAGGACAAACGGGCTTTGTGTATTGTACTTACCGTTACTTCGAGCGCTACGATGAAGAGATTGACCCTTTGGCAGATCGAAGCCGATGAGAAGCGTCACCCATTGCCCCTAGTTGAGCGACAAGCCCAACAGGTTCTGTGGGAAGAAAGCCTGGATGAAGCGGTCCCTCCGTTGGGAGAGAAGCAACTCTGGGAAACCTGGGATGCCTGGAGCGCGGTGTTGAGTCGCTCGTGGCGTGGCAGCATGTTGGCCGAGTGTGTGAACGGCCTGCTGCGGCCCATCCAGGATGGGCGCAAGCACACTGACCAGGGATGCCTGGAGTTGTTTCGCCTTCTGCACAATGTCCGCCCTTTATCCCTTCGCTGAACAGCAACGCACGGCATTGCCCCTCCAGACAAGAGCTACCTGGCGAGAGGTGGCAGACCGCATCGGACGGGCGCTAGCGTATGAAAGGAGTCAGCCGGAAAGCTCTCATCAATTGATCGCCTCCGCCAGCAAGTGCAAGCACCTTGACTTGCAAACTCCGCCCCTTCACTATGCCAGTGCTTTTTCAATAGCCTCCTCCAGCAACTTTAGGAATCGTGGGAATAAAGTCTGTTGGTAATCAAGCAAAGCCTGGGGTTCAGCAGTGTCGTACCAGTCGCACCAACCCGGGCTATCGCGATAACTGGCTTCCTCGATCGGCACATCCAGGAGCCGGAAGACTTTCTCGACGTATTCATAACCCAGCATCTGCCAGCTCTTGCCACCAGCTATGTTAAATATCTTGTTTGTCGCTTCCTCGCGTTGCACTGAAGCTAAAAGTGCCTTGATTACGTCGGCCCGGTTAACGAATTCCATTCTCTGGTTGCGCATAAAGGGCCAAGGCTCGGGTGGATCGAGAAGAGCGGGAATGACGATCCCGGAGATCCTTAGGATGGTATAAGGTACCCCGGAAGCAAGGATGAGCCGCTCGCCCTCGATCTTGCTCTCCCCGTAGATATCAATGGCACTCTGGGGATGGTTGACCCGAACGGGTGGTTCCTCGGCTGTTGTGTCGCCATAGGTGGCAACAGAGGTAGAGAAGATTATGCGAGCTTGACCGCCTTCCCCCTTAATGGCTTCCACCAGGTTCCTAGTGCCACCCACGTTGACCGCGAAGGTTTTCTCTCGGTTTCTCTCGCTGGCCGGGGGCAATAGAGCCGCCAGGTGCAGGATGGTGTCCATGCCCTGAACTGCCGCCCGTACCGTGTCTACGTCGGTGATGTCACCCTTGACGATTTCCACGCCTTCGAGGCCCTCTAGCGCGCTGAAATCGCATATCGGCAGATCAAAGACCCGCACTTGATCCCCTTGTCTGACAAGAGCACTGGTTAATTCCCTCCCTACACTACCAGCGCCACCTGTGATGAGAACCCTCTTCATGGATTTATGCCTCCTTGATATAAGTAGATTCGGGGCAGTGCCCCGTCCTCGCTGACGGGGCCGCGAGGCTGGCCCATCCGGCTTGTGCATTATTTGTCATTGATCATTGGTCATTTTGCTTGCGGCTTTGGCCCTCGCCCTGGGTCCCGTCTCGGGCAGCATTATCGTGCAGACGCTCAGCAGTAGCGGGGTAACGCAAAGCAACGCCAGCGTCTTATACATACCCAACGACTTGATCATGATACCGGCAAGCTGGACACCAAGCGCAGCACCCGCGTTTATGATGGCCAAGATGACCCCAATGCCAACGGCGGTCTCCTGAGGACTGATCCCCTTCAGTTCGTACGGGATGGTAAAGACCACAGGCCAAAAGATAAAGATCCCAAAGCCAACGATAAAGGCGATGGCGGTCAGGATACCCACCGAACTGAACTGCAACATGGCAAAGCAGGCCACAGGAAGGAGCAGACCCGCGATGAAAGGTTGGGGCCTGCGCAGTCCAATCTTGTCGGAGAGGACCCCGGCGACGGACGAGGCGATCATCGAGCCAACGGCCACCACGCTCATGACCGGGCCGCACTCTGTGAGGGCCAGGCCCCTCTCCTCAATGGCATACGTCGGCCAAAAGGTCAGGAAGGCCACATAGACGATGGTCGCACCCATGATGCCGACACCGAGCAGGATGAACTCTTTTCGCTTCAGCGCCGCCCCTATGGGAGACCCCGCCTCCGCCTGGGCCGCCATCCTGGCCTCGTATTCCGGCGTCCGGTTCTCCCTGGCCAGCAGGAACCACGCAACCACAACAGGAATCATGGCGGCAGCCGTGATGTAGTAGACACCCCGCCAACTGCCAAAGTTGGCCATCAGAATCGGCACTCCCGCCAGGGCGACGATCTGCCCGGCGCTGACCATGCCCAGCCGGATCCCATTGATCGTGCCCATCTGGTCGAGCGAGAACCACTGGTTTTGGATCAGCACGATAACGGCCAACATGGACATGCTGATCAGCATCCCAACACCGCGTGCGACCAGGAGTACCGGGTAGCTGGGCGCCAATCCGTTAGCCAGGTAGGCCAAACCCATCCCAGCGATGAACAGGCCCATGACCAGCTTGGAAGGGAACCTGGTGACCCAGGCATTCAGAGGGATCGAGAATAGGGCCGTCAGGGTTCCCCCAATGGCGCGGAGGGTTCCAGCCTG
>CAYPOY010000215.1:0-9058 GCA_964412395.1 uncultured Anaerolineales bacterium
CCCCCCATTGGGGGGGAGCCCCCCCCCTTCATCCCCCCCATTGGGGGGGAAAGAGGGGGGGTAAAGGCACGGCAGACAGGGGGCATCGCCTGCGCCAGACGTTCCACCCGCCGCAGGTCCTCGGGCCGGTCGAGGACGGGCACCCAGACAGCACGGAAAGTCCCATTCTGGCGGGCTAGCGTGGTGCCCTGATCCTGTCGAAGGGTGGGGGCGAACTGCTGCTGGGCCAGGAGTTCCAGCGCCAGTTTGCCCGCCAGCGACCAGAAGCGCAGGTCGGCGCCCAGTGCGACGCGGGGAGCCAGGTCCTCCGGGCGCGGGAGGTCGTTCAGGAATGCCAGCGCAACCGGGGACGGAAGGGCCAGTCCGTCTACCCGCCAGAAGCCGAGGGACTCCGGCTCGTCTGGCTCCTCCGCCAGGAAGTCACGGATGAGTTGGGGGCTGGGCTGGGGGATGTGGCTGCTCGCCGGCAGGTGGGCTAGTGCTCGTACTTCGTCTACATCAGCAGGGATCAGGCCGGGCAGTGCATTGTGCAGGGCGGCGGGCGGCACGTGGAAGGGATGGAGTGGGATCCTGGGAGCGCGCCCCCGGCGTGGCGGCAGCGGCTCTCCCTCGCCCCAGAGGAAGAGATGGCCTGGGGGATCGGGGAGCCAGGTAGCGTGGAGTACCTGCTGCCCCGGCAGGAGCACGAGATCGTCGTGCTCGTATTTATTCCCAGATTCATCCTCAGCGCCATGTTCTTCTCCCGGTACTGGCCCCTCCGGCGGGCGCTCACGCTCCCACGCTGCCAACCGCTCCCGCACCTGGGCCAGCGAGGTTGGGCCGAAGCCGCGCAGGGCCAGGAGTTCCTCGTCGCTGCGAGCGATCAGCTCCTCCGGCGTGGTGATGCCGGCCTGCACCATCGCGTTGCGGGCACGGGTGGGCAGGTCCAGCACGTCAATGGGATGAGTTGGGTTCAGGCCTGACTTCATTCAACAATTCAAGAACCAGTTCGCCGGGAATCTCAGTGTCTTCGCCGGAACGGTGGGTGATGAAATCTTCGATCAACTGCGTGAATGTAGCATTGTCCATGTCATCAGTCCGCTGCCTGCATCGCTGGCCTGATTGTCGGCCACGACGTTGTTGGTCAGCGTGGTGTCGCTATCGTACAGATACAGCCCGCTGCCGCGGTCGGCGGTGTTGGAGACGATGGTATTCCTGCGGCGTGGAGTTGCCGAAGGGCCTCGTTTACTTGGCGGCGAAGCACATCATCGCCCTGCTGTACAGCGATGGCGATATCCTCGTTATCCCCAAGGTCACGTAGGGACGCGTAAAATCTATCACCTCTTCGCGCTCAGGGGTCACGGTCAATGTGTCTATGATCGCATCGTACTCCCCAGCTATCAGTCCATCGAAGATGCCGTCCCACGGTACTCGGCTGTAGACGACAGTGACACTTACTTCTGCCTACCAGTCTTGCTGTGTGCCTGCAGCACCTCCAACCACCTCGCTATGTCCACTGAACCATTCGTGGCAGTCAACACCTGTTCCCGCCGCGCCAGTGTCTCGGCCTCGTCCGTCCACTTTTCACCGGCCGCTACCGGCACAGCCTTCAGCCCGGTCTGTCGCAGCACTTCTGCCTGCCTGGACGCCCGCTCCACGTCCCCCTTGTCCACCAGCCAGGAGGCCTCTAGCACCAGCACTACCTCGGTCTCTGTTTCCCGCACCTTGCCGCCCCAGAACAGGTCGGCGTTCAGCGCGTCGCCCCACTCTCGTTCACTGATGTGTCCTTCCTTGTAGGCAGCGTAGAGCATATCGGCCACCTGTTGCGTGGCATTGTGGCCTCTGGTGAGCACACGTCCAAAGAAGGCATTGGCCCGGCTGCGGTAGCGCTCCTCGCATGCAATGCCTTTCAATTTGCCGACGTCCCGCCAGATGTGCTCCTGGTTGGCGGCGATGCGATCCAGACTGGCGGCGACGCGATCCATCCGCTTGGTGAGGCGGGTCAGTGCCTCCTGCATTCGCTCCTGGTTGGCGGCGATTCGGTCCACCCGCTCGGTGAGGCGGGCCAGTGCTTCTTCCGTTCGCTCCTGACGCTCGGCGAGGCGGACCAGTGCTTTTTCCGTTCGCTCCTGACGCTCGGTGAGGCGGGCCAGTGCTTTTTCCGTTCGCTCCTGACGCTCGGCAAGGCGGGTCAGTGCTTCTTCCGTTCGCTCCTGACGCTTGGCAAGGCGGGCTAGCGCTTCTTCTGTTCGCTGCTGGGCGGTCGCCAACTCCTGCACGATACGCGGCAAGTCCAGCACGTCCTGCGTAAACAGCACCCGCCGCATTTCGGCTCGCCATCCAGGGCGTTCCTCCAGAAGATGTATCAGGTCGTAAAATTCCAACGTGGTGACAGTCACCATTTCCTCCTTCGCTCACGACCAGCACAAGCCTCGCAGAGATGTACCTCGCGTATGCCCGCAGGGCCAGTATACCACAGAGTACACGGCTTTTCAAACGGCTATCGGCTAATCTACAACGGCTCAAACCGCGCCGTGAAGTGGCGCAGGAGAGGCGGCGCGTAAGTATAGCGCATCCCGCGAATCTCGTCGCGCTTCTCGTAAATCTGCCGGCAGGTCTCCACCACGTAGTCCAGGTGTGCCTGGGTGTAGACACGACGGGGGATCGCCAATCGCACCAACTCCAGCGCCGGGTAGACCGTCTCGCCAGTCTCCGGGTCCTCGCAGGCGAACGCCACGCTCCCCATCTCCACCCCACGAATGCCGCCCTCCAGGTACAGCGCGCAGGTGAGTGCCTGACCGGGCAGTTCGCGCTGCGGGATGTGCGGCAGGAAACGCTTGACGTCCGGGTAGACCGCGTGACCGCCGGGTGGCTCCAGGATGGGGATGCCCTCCTCCACCAGCCGGTCGGCCAGGTAGCGGGTGTGGGCGATGCGGTAGGCCAGATACTGCTCGTCCAATCCCTCCCATAGCCCCCGCGCAATCGCCTCCAGGTCGCGTCCGGCCAGCCCGCCGTAGGTGGGGAACCCCTCGCACAGGATCAACTCCTGGCGCACGCGTTGGTACAACGCTTCGTCGTTCATCGCCAGGAAGCCGCCGATGTTGACCAGCGCGTCCTTCTTGGCCGACATCGTGCAGCCGTCGGCGTAGGAGAACATCTCGCGGGCGATCTCGACGACGGGCCTCTCGGCGTAGCCGGACTCGCGCAACTTGATGAAGTAAGCGTTCTCGGCATAGCGGCAAGCGTCGAGGAAAAGAGGAATGCCGTACTGGTGAAGCACCTGGCTGGTGGCGTGGATGTTGGCCATCGAAACCGGCTGGCCACCGCCGGCGTTGTTCGTCACCGTCAGCATCCCCAGCGGGATGTTCTCCGGCCCCACCTGCTTGATGAATGCTTCCAGTTTCTTGACGTCTACGTTTCCTTTGAAAGGCGCGTAGCTGGTGGGGTCGAGGCCTTCTTCGACCAACAGGTTGACCGGCTCTCCGCCCCGGGCGATGACGTTGGCCTGGGTGGTGTCGAAGTGCATATTGCTGGGCACCGATTGGCCCGGTTTGACCGTGCAGGCGAAGAGGATGTTCTCGGCGGCACGGCCCTGGTGGGTGGGCACAAAGTAGCGAAAGCCGGTGATGGATTCGATCGCTTCCTCCAGATTGAAGAAATTGCGGCAGCTGGCGTAACTCTCATCGCCGAGCATCATCCCGGCCCACTGGCTGTCGGACATCGCCGCCGTGCCCGAATCGGTCAGCAGGTCAATGTAAATGTCCTCGGCCCGCACGGCGAAGAGGTTGTAGCCGGCCCGCCGCAGGATCTCATCCCGCTCGGCGTAGGTGGTCTGGCGGATGGGCTCGACGACTTTGATCTTGAACGGTTCAACTGGAAACTTGGCCATTTTGTACTCCTTTCATAATGTCTTATTTCTTCAGGCCATCGTGTCCCAGCACGATGCGCACATCCACCGCCCAGGCTCCCTCCCCGGCCGGGCCCACGATCAGCGGGTTCAGGTCCACCTCTGCTATCTGAGGCAAATCCACCATCAACTGGGCCACCCGGAGCAGCGCCTCGACTACGGCGTCCAGGTCCCCTGGGGGTTGGCCGCGCACCCCCGCCAGCAGCCGTCCCGCTGCCGTCTCCGCTACCATCTCCCGCGCCTCCGCCGCGCTCAGTGGAGCCAACCGGAAGGCCACGTCCTGCAGTACCTCCACGGTTGCCCCGCCCAGGCCGAACATCACCAGCGGGCCAAACTGCACGTCCCGCTGCGCCCCCACGATGACCTCCAGCCCCTCCGGTGCCATCCGTTGGACGAACCCCTGCTCCCCTTCGACATCGCTCAGGGCAGGCCCCGGCCCCACCATCTGCGCAAACGCCGCACGCACCGCCTCTGCATCCTCCAGGCCCAGCGCCACGCCGCCCACATCCGCCTTGTGCACCACTCCCGGCGCGACTCGCTTGAGGGCCACCGGGTAGCCGAGTCGCTCTGCCAGTGCCACGGCCTCGTCAGTCGTCGCCGCCAGGCCGGAGGGAGGCACTGAGAGGCCGTAGGCGACCGCCATCTCCGCCCCCGCCTGCGAGTCCAGAATGCTCTGCCCGGCAGATCGGGACGCCTCTGCCAGTCCCAGCGCCCGCTCCCGATCCGCCCCTATCACTGGCTTCGGGTCAGAGGTAGGCCGCACCCGAATGTGCCCGTACCGCCACAGCGCCCCCAGGCCGAGGGCGGCGCGGGCAGGGGTCAGGTAGTGGGGAACGTCGTGGGCGTGGAGGGCACGGGCGGCGGCGCGGATGCCGCCCCCGCCGGAGATACAGCAGACCACCGGCTTTTTGACTCCTTCGGCCGACCTCCCCACCGCCACCGCCACGTCGTGGGGCGGCATGATTGCCTGGGGAACGAAGACCACCATCACTCCCTCCACCTCGGGGGCTTCCAGCAGCACCTCCAACGCCGCTGTGTAGTGACCAGGCTGGGGGCCGCCGAGCATATCCACCGGGTTGCCGACCATAGCGCCCGGCGGGCAGACCTCTCGCAACTGCGCCAGCGTCTCTTCCGAGAAATTGGCCAGCCGCAGCCCCTGGCGGTCCAGCGTGTCCGCCCCCACCGCCGCCGGGCCACCCGCGTTGGTCAGGATTGCCATCCGTGGCCCCGGTGGAGGCTGACGGTAGGCCAGTCCGATGGCCGCGTCCACCAGTTCCTCCAGGTTCTCCACCGGGATTGCCCCGGCCCGGCGGCAGGCGGCCTGGAAGGCCTGGTCCGCTCCCGCCAGTGCCCCCGTGTGAGAGGCCACCGCCCGGGTCCCGCTGGGGGTACGCCCGGCCTTGAGCACCACCAGAGGCTTGTGCGGGGTCAGCCGACGGGCCGCCTCGACGAAGCGGCGCCCGTCGGGCAAACCCTCGATGTAAGCGGCCACGACCTGGGTGTGGGGGTCGGCCGCCAGCGAGTCCAGCGCGTCCGCCATGTCCACGTCCGCCTGGTTACCCAGGCTGATGATGCGGGAGAAGCCGACGCCTACCGCGCTGGCCCAGTCCATCGTGCCGCCGCAGACCGCGCCGGAGTGGGAAACGAAGCCGATGACCCCTTGGCCTGGCATGGTGCGGACGAAAGTGGTATCAATGGGAGCGTAGGTGTCTATGACGCCGACGCAGTTGGGGCCGATAAGGCGCATCCCATACCGGCGAGCCACCTCCCGCAGTTGCGCCTCCCGCTCCCGCCCCCCGGCTCCCAGTTCGGCAAAGCCTGAGGCGATAAGGACTGCAGCGCGGATACCCCGTTGACCGCACTCCTCCAGCGCCCCCACCGTCCGCTCTGCGGAAAGGATGATGACCGCCAGGTCCATCGGGTCGGGCACCTCCGCCACGCCAGTATAGACCTGCAGCCCCACCATCTCCCCGCCTCTGGGGTTGACCGGATAGACAGGGCCACGGTAGCCGTGGGTGACCAGGTTGCACAGCACCCCGTAGCTCAGTTTGGCCGGGTTGCTGCTGGCGCCGATGACCGCGACCCCGCGAGGGTAAAAGAAGGGTTGCAGTGGGTCCGTCATGTCTGTCTCCTTGAAACTGTGGTATACTTTAGGGAGTAGGGAGTAAGCCATCAGCGACGTTCCTTACTCCCTATTCATGATACACCGAAACGGCCACTTTTGTCCAATCGAGGAATGATGATGACCAGACTACGCATGCTCGTGACCGGTGGCAGCGGTTACCTGGGAGGCTGGGTCGTAAAGGGAATTACGTCGAAGAGGACCCACCCACGCCGATCAACCCCTACGGGCGCAGCAAGGCGCTGGCCGAGGAGGAGGTGCGCGCTTCCGGGGCCGAGGCGGTCACTGTGTGCACCTCGCTCATCTACGGATGGCGACTGCGCATGGGCCGGCACACACGCTGGATCGTGGACGACCTGGAGGCCGGCAAGCCGGTGCGGCTCTTCACCGACGAATTGCGCTGCCCGATATGGGTAGAGAGCCTGGCGGCGGCGGTGGTCGAACTGGCCGGGCTGAACTACATGGGCGTGTTGCACGTAGCCGGCGCGCAACTGCTTTCACGCTATGAGTTCGGCGTGCGATTGCTGCGCTTCCACGGCCTGGACCCCAGCCCGATCATCCCCGCCCGCAGCGTAGCGAACAGGAGCGGCCTCCGCCGCCCGCTCGACTGCACGCTCGATTGTTCCCGCGCCCGGTCGCTCCTGCGCACCCCGCTGCCTGGTTTTGATGAGGTATTGGGCCGACGGATGGGATATTGCTTCGAACACCCCGTTGCCCGAAAGTCTGGCCTTTAGGGGCAAAGTAGTGTATAATCTAAGCCAGGTGAATGGAAGGTGAACCACGATGGTGATGCTGATGACCCGGCAGAAAATGGAAGAGAAGCTGGAACAAGTATTTGCCCCAGAGCAGACCGATAGCCTGGTAGAAGTGCTGGACACGATACAGCAGGTCGAACTGGAGCGAGCCGCTGACACGCGGGACTTGAAGCAGGGGCTAACAACACTGACAGAGGAAGTGAGAAAGCTGACCTCTGCCCAGCAGCGCACCGATGAGCGCCTGGCCAAATTCGAGACGCGGACCGACCGCCGTTTCGCCGAACTGGCCGCTGCCCAACAGCGCACCGACGAGAGCGTAGCCCGGCTCAGCAGCGCGGTGGAGCGCCTGGCTGAGACGACGGAGCAAGGGATGGCCAGGCTCTGGGATGCAGTAGGCCATCTCCAGAATGAGATCGGAGGCTTGTCCAATCGTTTCGGTTTCAGCCTGGAGGAGTTTGTGGCCGCCTTGCTGCCCCCCTACCTGGAACGATACGACGGCATCACCGGCCTGACCCTGGATCGTCGCTACTTTGAGCTGCCCGAGGGGCTACAAGAGGTGGACCTGGTAGGAAGCGGTCAACGGGAGGGACAGCCAGTGATGGTGCTGGCCGATTGTCGGGCCAAGATTCGCGGCGGCGAGTTGCGCAAGTTGGCCGGCAAGTTGGAGAAAATAGCTGAGACGATCACGACAGGAGAGGTGGTCCAGATGGTGGTAGCGATGAACATCCACCCCTTGGCTGAGGCGGTCGCCCAGGAGACAGGGGTGAGGGTGATACCCTATAGCCGCATCAACCGCGAACGGAGCTGAAGCTGGTCTTACCTGGCACCGACTTTCCCAGGCCCCAACGCTTTCTACTGGCCAAGCGGTTAAGCAAGATGGTGCTGGACTTCTACAACCTCATCATGAATGAACGCCCAGCCAAAGATAAACGACCCCGCCTTGTGTGGTAGGTCCTCAACATCGTTGCAGGATTCGACGTTCAGGGCGGGGTCACTTTTTGCGGTGGTGATGAACAAAGCGCACTGGTCGGGGTAATCTTCACATCTGTGAGGCAGATAGCAGCGCTCTGCCATATCTGGTGATGTCACGGCTGGGGCTTATTGTGGATTTTCGATGATACACCTCCTTGGCGCCCCACCAGGATGCGTTGGAATGATGCTGTGAGGTACTACATCTGGACGATTGGCTGTCAGATGAACATCGCCGACTCGCGGCGGCTGGCCTCGGCGCTGGAGCGGCTGGGCTATACACCCGCCGACCGCGCCGAGGAGGCGGACGTCGTCGTGCTCAACACCTGCGTTGTGCGCCAGTCGGCCGAGGACAAGGTCTACGGGCGGCTGGGCAGCCTGCGCCCCCTGAAGAAACGGAGCCCTGAGATGGTCATCGGGCTGATGGGCTGCCTGGTAGGCGTGAAAGACCCGGCCCCGCTGCGCCGCCGCTTCCCCTGGGTGGACGTATTTATGCCCCCTTCGGAGCCGGGGCCGCTGCTGGAGTACCTGGCCGGGCGGGGGATGGCGGACGAGGGCCAGGCGCTGGAGCGATGCCCTGAGTTTGTCGAAGGGACAGCGGATGCTGCCCGCCGCTACCGCCTGCAAGATAGTGACCTGCTCCTCCCGGCCCGCGACCGGGGCACCCTCGTCTCAGCCTACATCTCCATTGTATTGGGCTGCTCTCACGCCTGCACCTACTGCATCATCCCCTACCGGCGCGGCCCCGAACGGAGCCGCCCCGTCGAGGACATCCTGGCCGAGGCACGCGCGCTGGCGGCGCAGGGAGTGAAAGAGATCACACTGCTGGGACAGATCGTGGACCGGTATGGGCTCGAAAAGAAGCGAGAAGCAGGAGGCGGGAAACAAGAAGCAAGCAGTGGTTCGCCTCCTGCCTCTTGCCTCTTGCCTCCTGCCTCCTGCACCTTGCCTCTGGCGGACTTGCTGCGGCGCATCCACGAGATCGAGGGCCTCCAGCGCATCCGCTTCCTCACGTCGCACCCCAACTGGGTGACGGACGAATTGCTGGAGGCGGTGGCAGAGTTGCCGAAGGTGTGCGAGCACATCGAGGTGCCGGTGCAGGCCGGAGACGACGAGGTGCTGGCCCGCATGCGGCGTGGCTACACCGCCGACGACTACCGGAGCCTGATCGCGCGCATCCGCGAGCGCATCCCCGGTGTCCCTTCGACAGGCTCAGGGCAGGCTCCTTCGACCCTTCGGCTACGCTCAGGGCAGGCAGGCTCAGGGCGCTGCTCCATCGCCACCGACGTCATCGTCGGCTTCCCCGGCGAGACGGAGGCCCAGTTC
>CAYPOY010000216.1:0-2511 GCA_964412395.1 uncultured Anaerolineales bacterium
AGTATGTCCATCATGTATCTTCTCAATAAGTCGGGGGGTGTTTGCAGCAGAGGCGGCTTCCACGCCGCTGGGCTGTGCCCCCCCCCTCTAATCCCCCCCATAGGGGGGGAGGGTAGAGCGCGCTTCCTCCCCTCGGGGGGGAGGGTAGAGCGCGCTCCCTCCCCTCGGGGGGGAGGGCTGGGGGCATGCGCATGGGAGTCCAGCCTGCTTGCCCCAGAATATTGAGAAGATACTCCATCATCTTCCTCTCCGCCCTGGACCGAACGGATGCGAAAGAAGGGCTTTCAGTGTCATCTTCAGTGTGGCGGCCGGGTGAAAACGTGACGGTATAGCCAACCAGCAATCCTGGTTGCAGGTAGTGAGGCCAGAGACGACGTGGCAGAAGTGTCTGCCCCTCCAAAGATTGATTCAAGAGCAAGATTGCTCATCGTGGACGACGAGGCCAATCTGCGTGCTGGCCTGCGGGATATCCTCAGCCTGATGGGGTATCGGGTCGAAGAAGCTGCTTCCGGTCACGAGGCATTAAAGTTGCTGGAGAGTGTGTCCTACGACCTGATGGTGCTGGACATACGTATGCCGGGGATGGATGGGGTCGAGGTGATGCACCGCGCTCGACAGATGTGCCCTGACCTGCCGATCATCGTGCTGACGGCTCATGCCTCACTGGAGAGCGCCATCGCTGCCGTAAAATCCGATGCGGCGGACTATATGCTCAAGCCGTTCGATATAGAGGATCTCATCTCCACTATCTCCCAGGCTTTGCAAGAGCACGCTGAGCAGCAGCGCCACCGACAGTTGCTGAACCTGGTCGGCAAAGCGATAGATACGCTGGGCCAGGAGGAAAGGCCAGCAGCACCCCCATCTTCCTCACCGGAACCCCCTTCCCCGCCGACGCGCCCAGGCCGATTTCTGCACGCTGGTCCTCTGACGCTGGATCGCCAGAAGCGGCTGACCATAATGCAGGGTGATCCGGTTCGCACGGTTGAACTGACGGAGGGCGAAGCGACCATCCTGGCTGCTATGATGGAGCAGCCTAACCAGGTGCTCTCTTACAGTCGGTTGATTCACACTGTGACGGGCTGTTGTACGCTGAGCAAGCAGGAGGCGCAAAATCAAGTGCGTCTCTATGTTTTTCGCCTGCGCCGCAAGATTGAAGCCGACCCCAGTGACCCCCGCTTGATCCGCACGGTGCGTGGACGCGGTTACTTCTTATCCCTCGCCTGACGATAGCCTCTGTTTCTCCTGCATCTTCCCTCCCTGAATAATTTTGAAATAATATTGAAATGAAATTGAAAGCGCACAGGCGCGCTTTTATGCTATACTCTACAGTGAAAAGAGGTAAACAGCGCCTTGAGAACCTGTCAGAGTGACGACAGTAGATTCATTCAAGGGAAGGAGGTGGAGTATAGATCAATGAGGCAAAGGAGAGAAAACGGAAATAGAGTACACTTGCTCGTTAATCAAACCTGAAAATCTACTATAGGAGGTAAAAAATGACTGGCAAACTGAAGAAATTGTTAAGGGATGAAAGTGGTATCACCGCGTTGGAGACGGCGATCATCTTGATCGCCTTCGTCGTGGTCGCGGCCGTCTTCGCCTTCACTATTCTCTCGGCCGGCTCGTTCTCGACCGAGCAGAGCCGGGATGCGATCTACTCCGGCCTGGAGCAGGTACAGGGCTCTATCGAGCTCCGGGGCAGCGTCGTCGCCATTACGAGCACGACGTATGCGAGTGAAATTGATAAGGTGATCTTTAGTGTGGGCAATGTCGCAGGCGGTGATCCCGTCGACTTGAAAGTGGTCGACGGCCCACTGGTCATCGAGTACCGTGACGCGACCCATCGCATCGCCAACGCGACGTATGCGCTGGGCTGGGCCTATCGAACCGACGCTGATGACCTGCTGGAGGAAAGAGAAACGGCAGTGATAACAGTGACCATACCCCACGACGTCGTCCTGGGGACAAACACGACCTTCGTCATCGAATTGAAGCCGCCGTCGGGCTCTCCCCTCTACGTCGAGCGGACCACGCCAGCCGTCTTGGATGAAATAAATGATCTCCACTAAGGCCGGGACGATGGAGGTGAACTCCCGGGGTTTCGACTGGAGCGGTTCGACCGGGCTTCGCAGCCTAGTCGAACCGCCTCCCTCAGGTTTCGCCTGAGGCCTGGAGCCCCGGGCCAGGCTCGAGACCGGCACGGCCAGGTAACCCTGGTCTCATAGCTCGTCATCGAGCAGAGTCAATTGCCCCGTCTCTTACCTGGCCGTGCCGGCGGGGCAATCACGAGGCCAATCTGATGGGCGAAGGTCTCCCGACCGAGCCCTTGCGCCTCGGTCAGAGACCTTCGGCGAACAAGGAGCCTCGGTCAGAGACCTTCGGCGAACAAGGAGCCTCGGTCAGAGACTTTCGGCGAACAAGGAGCCTCGGTCAGAGACTTTCGGCGAACAAGGAGCTTTGGTCAGAGACCTTCGGCGAACAAGGAGCCTCGGTCAGAGACCTTCGGCGAACAAG
>CAYPOY010000216.1:2611-9050 GCA_964412395.1 uncultured Anaerolineales bacterium
GAACAAGGAGCCTCGGTCAGAGACCTTCGGCGAACAAGGAGCCTCGGTCAGAGACCTTCGGCGAACAAGGAGCCTCGGTCAGAGACCTTCGGCGAACAAGGAGCTTTGGTCAGAGACCTTCGGCGAACAAGGACGAGGCCATTCTTCAGGTTACCAGGCTCAGCAGGGCCTCTCAATTCTTGATGAAGGAAAATCTGGTGGAACTGGAACAGAGAGTAGAGACGCTCGAACGCGAAGTGGAAACGTTGAAGGGAGAGATCCGAGGGACGCTGTTGGATGTGCGGGCGAGCCTGTCGGAGAAACCGCCCAGCCCTGCGCGGTGGCGGGATAGGGCGTGGGTGTTGGCGCTGCTCAACGTTCTCTTGGCTATTGTCCTGTTCACCAACATCCGCTTCTATACGCCGGGGGATGGTTCTCTCCTCAGCCCCTGGCTGCAGGCGTTTTGGGTGGCGTTGGCGTTCGTGTGGCTGCTGCTACAGATGTACCCCCTGGCGCTGCTGCTGGACCAGGAAGAGGAGCAGGCGCGCGAGGTGGCCTGGCGCAATGCAGCCGCGATCTTCGCCTCCAGTCCTGGGTTGACGCTCGCACTGACGCTGGTGGTGTTGGTCGTGGCCGTCATCAGCGCGCTGTTCCCATCGCTGTGGTTGGTGCTTATGGTGGCGCTGCTTGCCGTCGTGTGCGTCAACGCGGTGGGACACCTGGTGCGGTTGCGTCGGCAACGGGCGCGGTAGGTTCCACCATCCCTTCCCTTCCCCTCCATGCCCATTTCTGGCACCTGCATAGTCCCAAAGTGCGTCGCACCTGGAGAAGCCCCGCCCCAAGGGGCGGGGTTTGGCCCTGGGGTGCAGGAGGGCGGGAGCGCCCCTGCCCGCGGAACCGAAGCCAGCGCTGAGTGCGCCGGAGCTTCGCCCCGGCGCACTCAGCGCCGGATGAGTTTATTCACCACCGTAGGGTACACAAAGCGGGATAACGACTTGTGGCATCGGGAGTGAAACTAACCTGTAACGGAGCTGTAACTGAGGCAAGGTGAGAAATGTGGTAGATTGGTGGTGTGACAGGCCGTGTGATGGACAAGGACTGCTTGATTGACACGCCAAATAGGAAGAGGTTGCCATGCAACAACTGGAACAGAGAGTAAGGTCACTCGAATACGAAATAAAAATATTGAAGAATGAAATACAACGAACGCTTCTGGACATTCAGGAGCAGATTCTACTCCACTATTATCCGTCCCTTAGGGCAGAGGAGTCGGCCCCTGCGGAAGGTGCTATTCAATCTTTAGAATCTCTCAGAGAGAAAAGGCAGCAGCCAGGAGGGGCACCCAATCTTCCAGAAGTGAATGGTGCATCCGGTCCTCGCACAGTGAGACAGGTCACTCTTGAAGATGTGAAGGCGGCGCAAGCCGCAACTCCTGTCTCTCCTGAAATGGAGGCATCCGCCCAACCCGGGGGACAGGACGATCAGGCCAGAATCATGGCACTCTCGGGATGGGTGAGCAGCACCGCGCAAAAGATGGGAGGGGAGCGTACAGCCCAACTGATCCAGGTGTGCACGAGCAAGGGCATCCTCGCCCCGGCGCTTGAGGGTTCCCTGCTTCGGCTCACCGGGCTTATCACCGGAGACAACGTTCCGGAGCAGGTGGCGGTAAACGAGATACTAAGTGCTCTCATGAAGCTAAATAATTTGCTGGGCCGTGAAGCTAGCGTAGAAGAGGCACTCTCGATCATAGAGGAGGCCAACCTTGGATAGGACAATCGTTACGTCCTTCATGATCATAGGGGGTGTGATTGCTGCGGTGCTCGTATTTAACACCATCTATCCCGCCGTGCTTCAGAGCAGCGACGCTCTGACCAACAGACAGAGAAGGATAGACGAGCGCCTCAAGAGTCAGATTGAGATCATTCATGCCACTGCGGACGGCAGCAATGCACTCGTATGGGTTAAGAATGTCGGTTCCTCGTCCATAGGGGCGATCGAGCGGTGCGACGTTTTCTTTGGGCCGGAGGGAAATTTCTCCCGCATCCCCTACGAAGATGAGGCCGGGGGGACCCCCTATTGGGCGTGGAAACTGGAAAACGACACCGACTGGAAACCCACGGCGACTTTACAGATCACCGTCACCTATGGCCTATCCTTGTCGGGGAGATACTTTGTGAAGGTGGTGACCCCCAACGGTCTCTCCGACGAGTGTTATTTCAGTAATTGACCATTGGCTATGGATGTAGCACTCACTTCGCTCATTCTCATATCGGTTCTGGTGTTATCGGTGTTCACCATCGCCGAGTGCCATCTCTCCTCGGTGGACGCTGTTCTGGAATCCTGGCAGGCGACGGAGGAGCGAATGGAAGAGAGGGCCAGAACCGATCTCTCCCCTGTTGACGCACAGACCACAGACGGCGGCGCTTATGTGGAGGTAACCCTCAGGAACGACGGAGACACCAGGTTGGCCGACTTTGACCAGTGGGATGTCATCCTTGAGTACGATGGGAGCGATGCTCTTCACTACATAGAGTGGTGTCCCTATGTAGAGCCGGGCCTTTTCGGCCTGTGGCAAAACAAATGGACACACTACTTTTCTTCAGATGTTTTCGACCCAGATATCCTGAATCCGGGGGAGGAGGTGATGATCCGGATATCGGTTGATCCTCTGGTGAAAGGGAACACAACCAAGCAGGCTACCATAGCCACCCCCAATGGCATCACCGCCTCGACGGTCTTTACAGACTAGATTCCCGAGCATTCTCCACACGATATATAGGATAGTTTTCGGTACGAATACGAAGCTGTTCACCTGCTGGCTGCGAAGCAGAAGGTCCCTCAGGGGGCCTTTTCTTTCTACTTCATCAATCCGAAACACTACCGTAACGCAAATGAAACCTCAGTAGCGCCGGTTCTGAGCTATACTAATGCTGAGCCCACGGGGGCCGAACGCAGGATTTGAAGGAGAACGATGAATATCTGTATCATACACAGCAAGCATGTTGCAAGGGAAGTGTTGGCCAGAGCCCTCACCAGAGAGTTGGGTGCTGAGGTGGCGCATTTTGCCTCCTGCGAGAGCGCCCTGTTATATCCCCTGGATTACGATGTATTTGTCGTGTACAACAACTTTCGAAGAAAAATGAATGGGATTCGGGGGGTCGAGGAGATCAGGGCGCGGAACTCTGATGCCCTTGTTATCGGTGTGAGTTCCACTCCTGGCCTTCGCAAACGGTTTCTTTCGGCCGGGGCTAGTGCCTTTGTTCTGAGGGCCGGAAACGAAATCGAGGAGCTGGTCGGGATCATTCAGAAAGGCGTGAAACGTGATGCGTGAAGCGTGAAGCGTGGGAAAGGGTCCAGTGCGGCTAGTTGAGACGACTGTGAACGGGGGAGAAATGTGATCCGAGTGCTGGTAGTTGATGACTCCGCTGTCTTGCGGCAAAGCACCAGGTTCATCCTGGAGAGCGACCCCGGGTTGAAGGTCGTCGGCGAGGCCAGGAATGGCGAGGAGGCTGTCGTCTTGGCCCGACGTTGTCACTATGGACATCAGGATGCCGAGGATGGATGGTCTCGAGGCTATCCGCCACATCATGGCCGACAATCCGGTGCCTATTGTGGTCGTGACCAGCATTGATCTCGACCGGGAGATGGGTATCTCCTCGCAGGCGACGAAGCTCGGAGCCGTTTCCGTCCTGAGAAGGCCGGTGAGAGTTACCGATGACATAGTAGTGATCATACTCACTTCTAATAAGGGAGGAATGGATGGAAATGTGGAGGTGCCCAAGCAATTTGTCTATCGTGTCCAGGACCGATTGCGGGGGGTTGACGCTGGAGCCGCAGAATTCGTGACCAAGCCGGTCAAAGCGAAGGAGTTGGTGAAGCGGGTGAAATCTGTGCTCTGGGCTGGTGGTTTCCCGGTTTAGCCAATTCTCTGGAGAAACGATGGGCAATCGAGATCAGATACTGATCGTTGATGATGACCTGGACATGCACGGTCTGTTGCATGCATGTCTTGCGCCCCTGGGGCATGACATCATGGCCACCACCAGTAGCCAGCAGGCTCTGGAATTGCTTAAGACTGGGCAGTTCAGCGTGGCTATCCTCGATCTCATGTTGCCCAATCTTAGCGGAATGGAGATCCTGAGACGCATGCGGAGGCAGGAGCCCGAGATAGAGACCATCGTGCTCACTGCCTACGCCTCATTGGAGACCGCTATCGAGGCACTGCAACTGGGGGCTTACGATTACGTCACCAAGCCCTTCCGTATTGACGTCATCCGATCTGCAGTCGAGCGCGCGGTGGAGAAGCAGCGCCTGGCGATGAGGCTGGCCGCTATCCAGGATCTGAGCCGCGAGATGGCGCTCTCGCTGGATGTGGAGCAGGTAGCCGAGACGGTTCTCGACTTCGTCGGGCAGGTGTTGAGGTTCCAAAACTGTGGGCTGTTGCTGATTGATGAAGGGCAGGAGGAACTGTACCACCTGGCGGCGCGCGGTACAGGCCAGGAGGCAGTGCCCAGGCTGTCCCTGAGCGGCGAGAAAGGAATCACTGTGGCGGTGGCGCGCAGCGGAGAGCCGCTCTGCGTACCCGACGTGCGGGAGGACCCCAGGTACGTGGCAGTGGGGGCAGCGAGCCAGTCGGAACTGGCCGTGCCGCTGAAGGTAAACGGGCGCGTGACCGGGGTGCTGAACGTCGAAAGTGCCGAGGTGGATGCCTTCAATCCAGACGACGTGAGGTCTCTCTCTGCCCTGGCTGCCCAGGCAGCCGCCGCGATTGAGCGCGCTCGGCTGTACGAACAAATGCAGCAGGAAATTATAGAACGTGAGCAAGCGGAAGAGGCGCTGCGACAGCGCACTTGCGAGTTGGAACTGCTCACCCGTGCCGGTCAGGCGCTTACCTCCAGTCTCGACCTGGACCGGGTGCTCGTCACTGTCTTAGAAGAGGTGCGCCATCTGCTGGGTGTGGTAGCTTCGTCGGTCTGGTTGATCGCCCTGAAGACGGGCGAACTGGTCTGCCGGCAGGCTACCGGCCCTCGCAGTGAGATCGTGCGCGGCTGGCGGCTGGCGCCGGGAGAGGGACTTGCTGGCTGGGTGGCTCGCAGCGGCAAGAGCCTCATCGTGCCGGACGCCGGGGCCGACGAGCGTCACTTCAAGGGCGTGGATCAGCAGACCGGCCTGGCGGTCCGTTCCATCCTTAGCGTCCCGCTGCGGATCAAACAGGGCGTGATCGGTGTGCTCCAGGTGGCAGATGCGGAGGTCGGACGCTTCAAACCAACAGACCTTCAATTGATAGAGCCGCTGGCCGCAACTGCGGCGATCGCTATCGAGCATGCGCGGCTGTACGAGCAAGCGCAGCAGGAGATTGCAGAGCGCAAACGGGCGGAGCAAGCATTACAGCATCGCGTTGAATTTGAAGAACTCATCACGACCATCGCAACCTACTTCATTCACCTTCCATCAAGTGAAATTGACAACGGGATAAACTATGCCTTGCAAGCGATCGGAGAGTTCACCGGTGTTGATCGTGGTTACGTCTTTATACTTTCCCGCGACGGGAGAATACACAATACTCACGAATGGTGCGCCGCAGGGATTGAATCGCGCATTGGCCATTTGAAGAGTCTGTCGGCTGAGCCTCCCCCGTGGTGGATGGAGAAACTGAAATGGTCCGAAACCATTCACGTCCCTCGCGTTGCCGAGCTGCCATCCGAAATGAACATCAAAGGGGCCTGGAGGTCGCAGTCAGTTCGGTCAATCGTCGCAGTGCCGATGGTCTATGGCAAATCTCTGTTCGGGTTTCTTGAGTTCAACTCGGAGCGGGCAGAAAAAACGTGGATTGAAGAAGACGTCAGATTGCTCAAAACAGTGGGCGAAGCCTTCGTCAGTGCTCTGGTGCGCAAGCAGGCGGAGAGAGCGCTGCAAGAGGCCAGAGATGCTGCTGAGGCAGCCAACCAGGCGAAGAGTGAATTCCTGGCCCGCATGAGCCACGAGATCCGCACCCCGATACACGGCATCATAGGTATGGCCGGGTTGGCGCTGGACACTGAACTGACACAGGAACAGCGTGAATATCTGGGCATGGTCAGGTGCTCGGCTGACTCGTTGGTGGACATCGTCGACGACATCCTGGACTTTGCCAAGATTGAGGCGGGCCAACTGGAGCTGGAGGCGGCCGAATTTGATCTACGGGCTGTTGTCGAGCAGGCGGCCGAGATGATGGCCCCGCGCGCCCAAAAGAAGGGGCTGGAACTGATATGTCATATCCCGCCCCAGGTGCCGGCGATGCTGGTGGGCGATCCGGCCCGTCTGCGCCAGGTGTTGCTCAATCTGATAGACAACGCGGTCAAATTCACGGAGCGGGGGGAGGTCGTCGTCCAGGTGGAAGCAGTCAACCTAACCCCCCAACCCCCTTCCCTACCGGGGAAGGGGGAGCTCCCCTCCCCGTCTCGGGGAGGGGCTGGGGGAG
>CAYPOY010000217.1:0-9020 GCA_964412395.1 uncultured Anaerolineales bacterium
TGGAGGTTGAAGGCTGGTTGACTGACAAATTTAACACTTGACCCAGAGTACAGACTCTAGGACGCAGTTGAACGCAGAAAACGCAGATTTTTATTGATTTTCAGTGCAGATCAGCGTGAATCTGCGTGAATCTGCGTCCGAATGTTAAATCTGTCGGCCAATCAGGGTTGAAGGAGAGAGCGATGCTTGATCAGAACATCATTGACGAACTGAAATCCATCGTCGGCGAGCGGCACGTGCTGACCTCGCCGGAGGATCTGGTGGCCTACTCCTACGACGCCACGTTCACCTCCGCCAGGCCCAACCTGGTCGTGCTGCCGGATAGCACACAAGAGGTCTCGGAGGTGCTCAAGGTGGCTAATCGAGAACTGATTCCCGTGGTGCCTCGTGGAATGGGGACCGGCCTGGCAGCGGGCTCGATCCCTTTCGGTGGGGGGATAGTGCTGCCCCTCACCCGCATGGATCGTTTGCTAGAGTTCGATCACGATAACATGATGGTCACGGCCGAGGCGGGGATCATCACCTCGGAGTTGGCAGATGCCGTGGCCCGAGAGGGCTACTTCTATCCGCCGGACCCCACCAGCGACCACTACTCCACTCTCGGCGGCAACGTAGCCTGCGACGCCGGCGGCGCACACTGTCTCAAGTACGGCATCACCGGACGTTACGTGATGGCCCTGGAGGTGGTGTTGGCCGATGGACGGGTCATGCGCGTGGGCGGCAAAGCGACCAAGAACGTCACCGGCTACGACCTGGTGCGCTTGTTGGTCGGTTCCGAGGGCACACTGGCCGTCATCACCGAGGTGACGGTCAGGTTCATCGCTGCACCCGAGACTGAACGCATAGCCCAAGCGATTTTCCCCAAATTGACCGATGCCGGCCGGGCCATCAACGCCGTGCTGGCCAGCGGCGCCAATCCTTCCATGGTAGAGATCATGGACGAGACAGCCATCAAGAGCGTGGAGGAGTATCTCCACATAGGACTGCCCCTCGACGTCGAGGCTATCCTGCTCATCCAAACCGACGGCGATGAAGCGGACGCGGTGCGGGGCATTGAAACAGCCGCCGAGATTTGTCGCCAGAACGGGGCCTGCGAAGTGCACGTGGCCGCCATGCCGGAGGAGGGTAAGGAGATGTGGAAAGCGCGGAGTTCCATATCCGGGTCCCTGGGGCGCATCCGGCCCAACAAACTGGGCGAAGATGTCACCGTGCCCCACAGCGCCGTGCCGGAGATGATCGCCAGGATCAAAGAGATCGCGGCCAAATGGGACTTGCCCATCGTCATCTTCGGTCACGCTGGCGACGGCAACCTGCACCCCAATATCCTCTTTGATAAGCGCGACGAGGAAGAATGTAAACGGGTGGAGTCAGCGGTGGGTGATCTTTTCCGCGCGGCGGTCGAGGTGGGCGGCTCCCTCTCCGGCGAGCATGGGGTCGGGGTACTCAAACGCCCTTATCTGGAAATGGCCATGGGATCGGTGGCCGTCGAGATGCAAGAGCGCATCAAACAGGCATGGGATCCGAACAACACACTAAATCCAGGCAAGATCTTCCCGCCGACTTGATCCTTGCATATTACATTAACTGCTCCGACCGGCGCGACCCGGTGCAGTGGGAGAAGGTGGAGCAGATGGTGGGGGAGATATTCTAGATAGCATTGGATCCAGGAGGCACCTTGAGCGGCGAGAAGGTGCTGCCTGAGCCCTGAACGCTGAATCGGGTAGACAATGGATCTACAAGATACCATAGTAGATAAAGGAGAAAAAGCATGTTAGAACTGAAAAAAGGCATTGATATCCTCGCTGAAATCGGTGGGATCAATACTCTGGATGAAGCGAAAGCTCTGCTCGAGGTCAGGTGCGACCAGGAGAATGTGGCAAAACTGAGCAGGATAACCAATGAAGAGGCACTTCTGAAAATCGCCAACGCGATTTCGATGACTGATCCTGACATGGTTTTTGTGAACACCGGATCAGATGCGGATGTTCAAAAGGTCAGGGAAATGAGTCTCGAAAAAGGCGAAGAGCAGCCCTTGGCTATGAAAGACCATACGATTCACTTCGACCTGGCCCAGGAACAGGCGCGGATCATTGACAGGACATTCTACATCGTGAATGAGGGCGAAAAAGTCAGTGTGCTGGCGAAGGAAATCCTCAGGGGTGAAGCGCACGAGTACATCAAAACCTACATGACCGGCATTGCGAAGGGGATGACGTTGCTTGTTGGTTTCTTCAGCAGAGGACCCATTGGCGCTCCGGCTGCAATTCCGGCCCTGGAAATCACGACGTCAACTTACGTCATGCACTCGGCGAACATCCTGTACAGACACGTCTATGACCGGTTCGACGAAGAAGTGCGACGTGCGGGGCTGTTCTTCACCAACGTTCACAGCGAAGGTCCAAACAGACCGGAGGATCTGCCGAATGCCAGGGTGTTTATGGACAGAAGTTGGCTGACGACGTTCTCGATGTTCTGTACGTATGCTGGCAATACGCTGTTGCTGAAGAAAGGCAATCACCGGTTTGCGGTTGACCTGGCAACCTATTACCGCAGAGAGCAAGAACTGTCGGAGCACATGTTTATCACAGGCGTAACGGGCCCTGGTGGAAGAAAGACGTTCTGTGCTGGGTCGGCGCCTTCTGGTTGCGGGAAAACCACGACGGCTATGGTGGGCACGGACTTTATCGGCGATGACCTGGCTCAGTTGTGGATCGCCGGAGACGGGACGCTACGGGCTATCAACCCTGAGAAGGGCATCTTTGGGATCGTTCAGAACGTGAACCGCGAAGGTGATCCGTACTTGATGAAAGCTCTGAGAGAAGAAGGCGCGGAAGTGATTTGGACAAACGTGCTGATTGACGAAAACAGAGTGCCGCACTGGGTCGGGAACGGAGAACAACACCCGAAAGAGGGTTTTAATTTCCAGGGCGAATGGTGGGCAGGCAAGACAGATGAAAATAGCAAGCCTATTCCACTTTCCAATCCGAATGCCCGATGTACAGTAGATTGTAAATTCATCGGCAACTACAATGAAGTCGCAGCCGAAGACCCGCGCGGGGTGGAGGTCAAAGTAATCACGTACAGCGGGCGGGACAGCGACACGATGCCCCCGGTCTGGGTTGCCAAGAATCCCGATCACGGTGTTGTCATCGGGGCCTCAGTTCTCTCGGCGGCAACCGCGACGGAGGTTGGGGCCAAGGGCGTCAGGCGCCAGCCCTGGGCCAATGAGCCGTTTATCCCTGGTCCGCTTGCCGACTATATGGATGCGCAGCTTGTCTTCTTCAATTCTGACGGATTGAAGAGCAAACCCATTATGGCCGGGTTGAACTACTTCCTAACGCATGGCGCCCGTGGCGGGGAAGGGGACAATCTGCTTGGTGAGAAGCGTGATGTAAAAGTATGGCTTGGCTGGCTTGAACTAAGAGCACACGGAGACGTCGCTGCAATTGAAACGCCAATCGGGTTTATTCCGAAGTATGAAGATCTCAAAGAGTTGTTTGCCGAGATCGGCAAAGGGTATCCGCAGGCACTCTATGACAAGCAGTTTGCATTCTACGTGGACAATATCATCGCGAGAATTGATCTGCAGGAAGAGGCTTACGGGAAGGAAGAAAACATTCCGGCAAAGTTGTTTGAAATTTGTGAAGAACAGAGGAAGGGCCTTGAAGCGCTGAAGGCGAAGTACGGTCCGATCGTCTCGGTTGAACAGCTTATCGAGGCTGCTGGAAATAATAGGTGATGAAGTTTACACAGGAGGTATGATGCCTACCAAACTTACCAAAGAGGAATTATTGGCCAAGGCCAGGAAACCGGCGGAAGACGCGATGCGTCTGCACCCTTTCTACCGTGGCAAGGTGCAGACCGCGCTCAAGTGCGTCGTCCGCGGTCCGGGTGACTTCGCCATCTGGTACACGCCCGGCGTGGCCGCTCCCTGCCGCGCCATCCACGAGGACGAAGAACTGGTTTACGAACACACCAACAAGGGCAACACCGTCGCCGTCGTCTCCGATGGCACGCGCGTACTGGGCCTGGGCGACATCGGTCCCCTGGCCGGGTTGCCGGTGATGGAGGGGAAGGCGTTGCTGTTCAAGTACCTGGGCGGCGTGGACGCGTTCCCCATCTGCCTGGATACCAAGGATCCTTACGCGATCATTCAGGCCGTCAAACTGATCCAGCCCTCCTTCGGCGGGATCAACCTGGAGGACATCTCGCAGCCCAAGTGCTTCCGCGTGCTCGACATGCTGCGCACCGACCCTGAGGTCAATATCCCAGTCTGGCACGACGACCAGCAGGGGACGGCCACGGTCATGCTGGCGGGGGTGATCAATGCGCTGAAGGTGGTGGACAAGCGGATAGAGGACATCAAGGTCGCGCTGATCGGCGTCGGCGCGGCCAACGTCGCCACGCTGCGCTTGCTGCTGGCCCACGGTGTCCAATTCGGCAACGTGGTCGCCTGCGATAGCAAAGGCATCCTGCATCCCGAGCGGGAGGACATCGCGCGGCGCAGGATCGAGTTCGTGGACAAATGGCGCGTCTGTCAAAACAGCAACGCCGAGGGACAGCGTGGTGGTCCCGCCGAGGCCATGCGCGGCGCCGACCTCTGTGTCGCATTCAGCAGGCCCGGCCCGGGCACGATCCTGCCGGAGTGGGTGCAGGGGATGGGCGAGGATGCGATCATTTTCCCTTGCGCCAATCCCATCCCCGAAATCTGGCCCTGGGAGGCGAAGGAAGCCGGGGCGCGCATCGTGGGCACGGGTCGCAGCGACTTCCCCAACCAGACCAACAACTCGCTGGGCTTCCCTGGCATCTTCCGGGGCGTGCTGGACGTGCGGGCCACGACCATCACCGACGAGATGGCTATCGCCGCCGCCGAGGAGCTGGCTCGTTGCGCTCTTGAGCGTGGGCTCGACGAGGACCACATCCTACCGACGATGGACAACTGGGAGGTCTTCCCCCGCGAAGCGACGGCCGTCGGCATGAAAGCGCAGGAGCAGGGTTTGGCCCGTCTGAGCATCTCCCGCGAAGAACTGCTAAGCAAGGCGAAGGCGACCATCAGTCAATCGCAGGATATGACCCGCTTCCTGATGGATAAGGGGCTCATCCCGCCCGTGCCGGCGGAGTGGGCGTGACAAGGGGCTCTAAAAGGAGGACAGACAATGTATGATCTGATCATCATCGGCGGCGGGCCAGCAGGCATCACCGCCGCAGCGACGGCCATCAATCAGCGGATGGAGACACTGATTATCGCAGAACGCTGGGGCGGCCAGACCACCTACGCCATGCAACTGGAGGACATGGAGGGGCGGGAGACCATCACCGGCGAGACGCTGCTGGACGCTTTTCGTCGCCAACTTGACTATCTAGGCTTTGTGCGCGATTTTGACACCGTAACCAGGGTGATGCCCGTGGAAAAGAACTTTGCCGTGGATACCATTCGGGGCGACCGCTATGAAGGGAGGACCCTGATTATGGCGACGGGCGCTAAGCCACAGCGTCTCAACGTCCCGGGTGAGACCCGGCTGGCTGGCTACGGCCTGAGCTACTCGGCGACCACTCACGCCGGCCTGTTCCTGGGCAAGGACGTAGCGGTAGTGGGGACAGGGCGGCGCGCCCAGTGGGCCACGGCAGATCTGGCCCGCAAGGCACACCAGGCCTACCTGCTGGCCCCGGAGCCACTGCCAGACACCCCCCTGGTGCACAGGCTCCGCCAGATGCCGAACGTCGAGATCGCAGAAAGCGCAGCGGTGAGGGAGGTATACGGCGAGCGTTTCGTCGAGGGCATTGCGGTCGCAACGCCGGAGGGCGAGGAGCGCAAGATACCGGTCAAAGGCGTGTTCGTCAAGTTGCCGCGCACCCCCAACTCCGACCTGGTGCGGGAATGGGTGGACTGCGACAGCCGCGGGCACATCATCGTGGACGTGTACTGCGCCACCAGTTGGCCAGGGGTATTCGCCGCTGGCGACGTGACCCACGTTTCGGAGCAGGCGCTGGTGCACATCGGCGAGGGGGCCAAAGCCACTATCTCGGCCTATCATTACCTGCTGATGCACTGACCTCGCTGGCCGTCATCCTCACCAGGGTAGAAACCGCGCTCCACTGGGGCCGCCTGGAGATCGAGAGCCACACCGAGGGGGAGGGGATGGGCACTTACGCACGCTGTGTCTGCCGCTGTTGCCGCAGAAGTAGATACAGGCGTGATCGGTTGGCTGAGGCAAAGCCTGCAGCGGTGGTGGTGGGACTCCTGCTGCCGGCTCTGCTGGGAGGCTACTGGCTGCTGACCATACTAAGGCGTGCTGAGAACGACGGCGATAAAGGTCGCCACCAGCGCCACCAGCACGCCGGCCACGACAAAGGTGACCGCCGTCCGCTCAACCCGGTGCCGGAAGCGGCCCGTGGCCCACAGGAAAAGCCCCACGGCCAACGATGTGCCGCTCAACACGCCCACCGTGTAGGTGAAGGCCGTGGCCATCAAGGCCGGCAAATCCACCCGCACAATCAGACGGTCGAAGAGCGTCAGCGAGAAGCGGCTTCCCAAAAAGGCGTACCCGGTGCCGACGAGCAGCCCGACCAGGGCTAGCGCGATCCCCTGGAGCCGTCCTCGTCCCCGCTCAAGCCACATTGTGACGACTCCCAGCACGATCAACGCCAGCGCAAACGTGAGCACGACGATAGAGATAAACTCGATCACTTACTGCCTGCCAGTCTCCCGTGTACTATAAGCCGATTTCTCAAAACAGCCTCAACTGTTCTGCCTCTGTGGGAAGCGAGGACTCGGCGATCTGTGCCGCCTGCTTGATCAACTCAGGAATGCGGAGCATATCCTCCTCGACGGCGCGGCGCAGACTGGGCTGGTGCAGCGCCGCCGCCGGGTGGTACATCGGATAGTAGACCACACCGCTGATCTTGCGCGGCTGACCGTGAATGCGGGAGATGCGCGCTTTTGGAAAGACTCGCGCCATCGAGAATCGCCCCAACGTCACCACCAATTGAGGCCGTATCAGTTCGATCTGCCGGTCGAGGAATGGCTTGCAGGCTTCGATCTCCTCAGGCAGTGGGTCGCGATTGCCCGGTGGACGGCACTTGATGACATTGGCGATGAAAACATCCTCACGCGTCAGACCGATGCTATCCAGTAACTCCTCCAGGAACCGGCCTGCCGCTCCCACAAACGGGCGTCCCTGCTGATCCTCGTGGAATCCCGGCGCTTCACCAACGAACATAATCTCAGCATCTTCCGGTCCCTCACCAGGCACCGCCTTAGTCCGTCCCCGGTGCAAAAGACACCTTGTACACCTAGCAATCTCTGCCGCCAGTGCCTCCAACTCTGACACGCTCTCCCTCCTGTGCTATTCTGAATTTCGAAGAAATCGCTGCGAAACGATTATAGCGTATCCCCATCGTTTTGTCCAACGCCTGTCTGCTGCTGGCGAAGGCGCGCCTCCAGTCTCTGGCGCAGCCCAGCCAGTTGCGCCCGATAAGCGTCCCTGTTCACCTCGACCTCCATCAGCCAGGCATCTTCGCCATCCCGATAATAGCCTCGATGGACGCCTTGGAACCGGAATTCGTACTTGCGATACAGATGCTGGGCTAGCCGGTTGGAGGGACGCACCTCTAACGACACCACGCTGACCCCCAGTTCTAGCATCTTCTCTATCGCCGTCAGCAGCAATAGTTCTCCCAATCCCTTCCCACGCCAGTCGAGATATACGGCAAGCGTGCTGATGTGCGCCTCGGTGCCCTGGAACCTGAAGCCCACGTACCCAATCACCCGACTCTCTTCCGATGGGTCTCTCACGCCGAACAGCCAGCGACGCCACCCCCGTCGGAGGGACACAGCCTCACCTGCCGTCGGCTTCAATAAGACGTAGTAGGAAGCTCGCGTGCTATGACTCAATTCATACAAAAAAGACGACGCTGGCCAGGGCGTGGGGAAAGAAAGCCTTTCAATAGCAGACACCGTCGGGACATCGCCCGGCTCCATCGGGCGGATGGTATAAGGCAAGAGCTGGTTCATCACGTGATATGCTGAAGATATATTGGTGTCAGTGTGGCCGGATCGTCAGCCTCGCCCCGGTTCAATCGCCGCCAAGCTATCTCCGCCAGAAAACCGGCCCGCCGCAACCTCGGCGCCGCTGGCAAGAGCGCGGCCATTTCGCCGAGAGTGGCGAGGGCCTCGGCTCCTGTCCAGTCAATCTCGCCGCAGAACAGAGTGGGGGAAGTTGTCTCTGCCACTAGAACCGACCAGGTTGTGAGACGTGGGGCTTCGCGCGCTCTCCACTCTCCACCCTGCCAGTGGTAGGTAGCGACACAGACGCGCCCCCGCCCGGCCTGCAACACCGCACACAACGGCCGGCGGCTCCGTTCCTGGGCCGCCGCAACCACGTCAAGTGTCGGCACGCCGACCAACGGCAGACCCCGCGCTAATGCCAGCCCCTTTGCCACAGCCATACCCACCCGCAACCCGGTGAAGGAGCCCGGCCCTCGCGTCACCGCTACCCCGCTGAGATGCTCGGCCCCAAGACCCAATTGCTCCAACGCAGCCACCAGGCAGGGCAACAACTCGACGGTGTGCCTACGCTGCGATTCCCACGTATACTCTCCCCGCACCTGGAACCCATCGTGCAGTGCCAGGCTGGCATAACCGGTGGCAGTATCAATCGCAACTAACATTCTGCCTACTGCCTACACTCCGAAGGCTACCCGACGAAATTCCCGTAGTAGCGACATATGACGCTCCCCTTGTGCCACGAAATACAGAGCCCGCCGGGTCTGGTTGGCATGGTCAGCAAAATCCAGCCCGATCCACAGGTGTTCGGGCGGCATCAGGGACCGTGCCCGCTCCGCCCATTCAATGACGCAGACCGCGTGCGCGTCTCCCAGGAATTCATCCATTCCCAGGCTCAACGCCTCATCCACGCCAGAAACGCGGTAGAGATCTACGTGGTAGAGCCTCACGGAACTTTCGGGGCGCGTGTACTCGCGAACCAGGACAAAGGTGGGACTGATGAGCGTCTGGCCCA
>CAYPOY010000218.1:0-9004 GCA_964412395.1 uncultured Anaerolineales bacterium
TTGTAAAAAACTTTTCCATAGGGTTTTTGCTTTAGTATAATGACGAATGCATTAGCATATGTAACATACTTATCTGTTATTCTTATCTGAATATTTTTTTTTATACAAATAAATAACCCGGGCTCGTGCTCTTTTTAGCCGCATTTTGGCAGCATCTTCACTAATCCTCAATGATTCACTGATCTGCTTCAATGAAAGGTTATCCTGATATTTCATATAGAGAAGGGCCTTTTCTTCCGGATGGATCATTTCCAATATTATCAACAGATTCTCATACGAGATCACTTCAAGGTTTTCTTCTGTTTCATCGATGATTTCCGGTATTTCATGCTGACGATTCCACTCCGGGTAATGAAGCTTCTTTCGGGAACGCAAATAATCGATACAATGGTTATAGGTAACTGAGTACAGCCATGAAGAAAAAGAAGATAAATACTTAAATGTGCTTAGCTTTTCATAGGCTTTTGAGAAAATATCTTCGGTAAGTTCTATGGCTTGTTGCCGGTTTTTCACCAAACCATAACACTTGTCCAGTACCTTACGCTGATATCTGCTATACAATATCTCATAATAGTCAGGATTATGATCCGACTGCATCCTGAAGAGAATTTCCTCATCAGTCAGTGATTGCAGGATGTTATTTTTCATTCGGACAAATTTCTGTTACAAATTTAATCACCCTCGTCTTAATATTAAACAATATTAAAAACACTCATTACAATGAAAACCTTTTTTATTATTTCAATCCTTCTTCTAAGTTACAGACTTACTGCACAGGAGGATGTTTTGCCTGCAAAGGTGGAAGAAGCGTTTTACTCAAAATACAACAAGGTTTCTGGTTTGGAATGGAATATTGAAAACAATATGTACATTCTTGAATACTATAGAGGAGGCATCCTCTTCACCAGTATCTATGATAAAAACGGCATCTGGATCGAAACTGCAGAAGTCATAGCTGATACTGATATCCCTATTATTCTTCAACAATATCTCAAAACCGATTACCCTTCTGCCGGTATTTCTTACTCAGAAAAAGTTGAAACAAACGATCAGAAATCTTTCTTCAGGGTGAATCTTGAAGATTCTAATGGTATTATAATTGTCCGATCAGATTTAGATGGACAAAATATTCAGGTTTTAAGTCCATAAAAATAACCTGCCTGGAAGCGTTACTTCATAATTCTTTTACGTCTAAATTGAAATTTCACCAACATCCCTTATGGACCATTTTAATAGTATAAAACAAACACAAATTATAATAATTTAAATACGATGAAAAACAAATTTTATTTAGGTCTTGCAACTCTATCACTAGTTGTATTTTTTACCGCCTGTTCTAAATTACCTCAGACTGAGATAGATCGGGCCAATCAGGCAATTGACTCAGCAAAAGCAGCCGGTGCTGAACTATATCTTCCTGCTGAATTTGCAAACCTCCAGGATACTATGAAAGCAGCAATGGAAGAAATTGAAGTACAGAAATCGAAATTCATTAAAAACTTTGGAACTTCGAAAGAATTGCTTGCAGAAGTCACTCTGTATGCAAGTGAAGTTACAATGCAAACAGAAGAAAAAAAGGTGGCACTGAAAACAGAAATTCAAACTACTCTTAATGAGGTGAAAATTTTGCTTGAAGAAAACAAAAAATTGATTACAGAAGCACCAAAAGGTAAAGAAGGAACTTCAGCTCTTGTTGCCATGAAGAATGAAATTAATGCACTTGAATCTAATGTTAACGAAATCAATGCATCCCCTGATCAGGACAATTATCTCACAATTCTGAATAAAGTAAAAATGATAAAGGAACAGGCCGCAGCAATAAATACAGAACTTAAGGATATTATAGCGAAGTATCAATCAAACGTTAGAGGTCGTAAATCGTAAGCTTCTTGTTAATTAATCTTAATTCCCCGGGAAGTTAGCCCGGGGATTTTTTTACGGAATGGTTTTGATACGGATCAATGAAAAGAAATATTAAAATCAGATTAGCAATAACTTTGACACTAACTGTTATTGCATTTTGCATATTGTTTATTTTGAATCGCGACCTTCCACCAACATCAGAAATCAAGGAAGCAAGAAAGGCCCTAAGTGATGCCAGGATGTGTAGTGCCGAACGTTATGCTTCAAAACTCTATTATCTGGCAGAAAACACTTATGATTCATCTATGCTTTATTGGAATATTGAGAATAAAAGGTTTTGGCTTTCCCGGGATTATGATAAGGTAAGAGAACTGGCTGCAGATGCTAAAAACCTTGCTATTAAATCTAAAGAGCATGCACAGGAAAATACAGTATTTGTCGAACAAATTTTGGGGCAGGAGCTACATTCCCTGCAAACACGTATAGACAATTTTCAAAGTTATTTTGATCGACTTCCTTTATCGGAAAAATCAGTGGAAAACAATCAAATGGGTTTGCTGATGCTGAAAGAAGCAGAAATTGCGTTCAGTAAATCCGATTTCCTACTGGCCAATAGTAAACTCAAATCAGCTCAAAAAAATATAACTATTTCCTATTCCGATGCGGAAAAAATTATTGCAAATTATTTTACAAACTATCCCGATTGGGAAAGATCAGTAAGAAAAACTATTGAAGGATCCGAAAAAGAAAAAGCCTGCTGTATTGTTGTTGATAAATTTTCCAGGGAATGTCTGGTATATCATTCCGGGATTTTAAAAGAAAGATTTGATATTGAACTTGGTAAGAACTGGATAGGCGATAAAAACCACCAGGGTGATAAATCAACTCCCGAAGGATACTACTATGTTGAAAACAAATTTGACGAGGGACAAACCAGGTATTATAAAGCCTTGCTTCTGAATTATCCCAATGAATCAGATAAGAAAAGGTTCAAAAAAAATCAGAAGAAAGGGATTGTTCCTTCCGGAACTGGCATTGGTAGTCTCATTGAAATACATGGTCATGGAGGTAAGGGAGCTGACTGGACTGATGGATGCATTGCTTTGCGTGATAGTGATATGAAGATTTTATTCCCCATTTGTCCGAGAGGGACTCCTGTTACTATTGTCGGTTCTGTGAAACCACTTCATGAATTGATTCATTAACTGAATTATGGAGCCTTTTATGGTACAGCTTGAAACCAGCTTTTTCAAGACATTAAAGCGGTTATTAATGAGATGGAAATTGATCAGCATATCTCTTTCTCAAACTTTTTATTTTATATCAAAAAAAAATATCTCCATTGTATTTTTAATTCTAAAATTACTCGTTACGGTCCCGATTTTTATGGCGATGGCAATTTTTTTACCTCCCATCGTTCAAACAACTGTTAGCCCCGTATTAAAATTTCATAATGCAATTTTTCTCTCAGAAATTTCTGATCAACAGCGAGCGACAGAAACAGAACAATTAAAAAAAAATATTACACTGCTCATCAATAAATTTGCACATTTTACTCCCCGCTCAAATTACTTAATAGTAAATAGTGCCGAAAATAAATTTTTTATTTACCGGGGGAAAAATATGATATACCATGGCATGTGCTCAACAGGTAGTTTTATTCTGCTGAAAAATGGGGCTGAGCAACAATGGTTATTTAAAACACCCCGGGGGGAATTTCAAATAAAAAGCAAAACCCGGTTCCCGGTCTGGAAAAAGCCGGATTGGGCCTTCATTGAAGAAGGCCTTCCCGTACCTCCGGCCAATCACTCCTCACGATATGAATATGGAGTACTGGGAGAATATGCTCTCAGTCTCGGTGATGGTTATCTTATCCATGGAACACTATATCAGCGTTTCATGGGATTGCCTGTTACGCACGGCTGTATTCGCCTTAATGATAAAGATCTTGAATTTGTTTACAATTCATTATCAACCGGATCAAAAGTTTACATCTATTAAAGCATGAAAAATTTCAAACAACATTTTCTTAGTATACTTTCGAATGAGTCCGACAAAAGGAAGATATTCCATATATTCCTGACACTATTGGTTTGTGTTCTGCTTGTTTTCTTGATCCTAACAATTACGGCCCCGTGCAGGACATATAGAAAAATGTATACTGCTGTATATGCCGATTCAGCATTTATACAGGATCTTAGCAGGTTCCCACAAACTCCTTCTATTGATTCCCTTTTAAAAAAGAAGGCTTTTTTTGAAGCTCAACTGCATATGGTTGCTTCCGACTCAATTGTTCTGGTAATCAATTTAAACGATAGTATTGTTAATCTTCTAATACAGGGAGTAACAATTCATTCAGCAAAGATTCCTGAATTTCGAATTGATCATGTTTTAAAAAAATTGCCACTACCTGTATACTATAAATTCTTCTCTCATTCAATTTCAGTTGTTGATGATTACAGCTCTATTGTCAAAGAACCAATAGTTATCAGACATGCCCCAAAAGATTCTCTGGAGGCAGCAAAATCGTTTTACTTCCCCGATACATTAAAAAAGGATCCTGCTTTTATTGTTTTAAGTACTGATATTGGTTTGGAAGTACACATTGAGCAAAATGAGAAAGCAGGAATGGCGATAAAAAGAATTCACTCAGAGTTTTTATTCAGAAAGAAATATCGGGATATGATAGCAAATGTAAAGCAAATACTTAAGTTCAGAAACCCTGAATATTCTCCTGTAATTTATATTGAATTATCAGGTGATGATGTCAGAACAATTTATAGGGCAATCCCTGATAATGCTCAGATAGTACTTATGTATTAAATCTTCGTTTAAACAATTGTAAGGTATATGAAAACACTTAAATTAAAATCAAAAATCCCGTGGGGTCGTGGTACATGGCCATTATTTGTTTTTTCAATTGGTTTGATCCTTATACTGATCCTGATCAAATTATTAATGGATCATCTCCTGAAATAGAGTGACCAAGATGCATTCATTCAAGTCCCGGAATCACCAGGATAAAATTTTTATTGCTGTGGCGGAAGGTATAATTGCTGATGACTTTTTCATAGGAAAGATCAAAAGAAATGTAATGTTTACGTCCTAAAAAAATGATATTTAGTATATTTTCCGGTTGATCATTAAGTACGCTTTCAAATTCGGATACATTTTGAAGCAATTGCGTTTGAGTATATCTACTCCTTTTCCCTAATACTGAGAAGGAGTTGATTGTAGTTTGAGTTGAAAAAGTATTTGTATAGAAGCATACTTTTTTTTCTTTTATCGTAAATAATCTTGAAATCTTATTGATACAGCCGGGAAAAGCAGCTTCCAACTCCGTATTTCTATAAAGAAAAATATTTATCCCCCCGATTTTGGTAAAGGTTCTATTCAGACAACATACATAAAGTGTCAGATTACTCTTAAAAAGATGATCAAATACAGTACCAAATAATCTTTGGGCAGTACTCGACTTTGTTCCCCAACCAATAATCACATCTGTAATGAAAAGCTCCTTTGCAGCACGTATGATACCATTAACTATATTCAGATCAATACGTGTTATTAATTTTATTTTTTCTGATATGATATTATAGGCATCAAATGATTGCCCGAGATTTTGCCTGATAGATGCAAGTTTTTCTCCGGCTTCATTATCATCTTTCACAACACTAAGAGCATATATTGGTTCTTCAGTCTCACTTACATTCATTCGCAAAGCAATTTGAATAAGTTCAACCATAGTATCAGGATTAGCAATAGGGACAAGGATCCTCTCCTCACGTTTGCGCCTGGTAAGCTGTAGTATATTTCTTTGTCTGGCAAGTTTTCTTCCTCCCCATTCCGTTATCAAAGTTGCTACTAAACTTGTTATAAGAATAATTAAAATTGCCGCATTGAAAATGGTGCTGTTAATAATGTTTTTCTGATATCCGATAAGGATAACAGCGATGGTGGCAGCAGCATGAGAACTAGTGAGTCCAAAAAGGACAATGCGCTGAGGTCTTGAATATGCAACTATTTTTTGCGTAACAAAGGAAGCCAGCCATTTCCCGGCAAGTGCCCCAACAATTAAAACAAAAGCAACAAACCACAGATAAATACCATGGAATAATATACGCAAATCAATAAGCATACCTATGCTAAACAGGAATAATGGAATAAAAAGAATATTCCCAACGAATTCAATATGCTGGAATAACATTGAGTTCTTAGGAACAACTTTATTTAATGCCAATCCCGCAATAAAGGCTCCAATAATTGGTTCAACGCCGATAATTTTAGCAATAGAAGCAGAAAGACAAACCAACGATAATAATAAAAGATAATGAGAATAGCGATCTCGCTTCATATTCTCAAAATACCACTTTGAAATTCTCGGGTAACTATAAAAAATAACCATTACATAAAGAGCAAATGCTATTCCAAGTTTTACAATATCCCTCATAATACTATTGTCTTTTGTCAATCCCGTAATGATTGACAAGATTAAAAGGACAAGAGTATCAGTGATAATGGTTCCGCCAATAGCTGACAATACAGCTACATCTTTGATAATTCCGAGTTTCCGGGCTATTGGATAAGCAACCAGTGTATGTGTTGAAAACATAATAGCCACCAGCAAAGTTGCCCGCATATTTAGCATTAAAATATACTTGCTTACCGTAAACCCAATTATAAAAGGAAAAAGGAAAGTTAACGATCCGAATAAGATACTGGCCTTTTTACTTTTCTTAAAATCTTTCATATTAAGATCAAGTCCCGCCAGAAACATTATATAAAGCAATCCTATTGTACCCAGAAGAACAATGCCGGTATCTCTGTCGAGTATATGAAACCCATAGGGTCCTATAATTATTCCTGCGATAAGGTATGCCGCTATGTCAGGAATTCTGATGAGACGAAAAATGATGGGCGCAAGCAGTATAGTTACAATGAGTATGGTAAATACATAAACAGGTTGCTGTAAAGGAAGACTAATGGCAATACAAATAGTCATTCTTTTATGGCTTTTTTATGAATGAATACCCAGATAAAAAATATACACGATATAACATGAAACCAATAAGCCAGCTTCCCATCTGTCAAGTTTATATTTTCTCCCACTGAACATAGCAATAAAAAAAAGCAGTGTTGAAATAACCAGTACACCCAGATCAATGTTGAATTGTTTGTTGTATTTTATGGGACGAATGACAGAGCTAATCCCCAGTATAAAGAAAATATTAAAAATATTGGAACCAATCACATTACCGACAGCTATATCACTTCTTTTTCTGAATGCAGCAACTACTGATGTTACTAATTCAGGAAGAGAAGTTCCTATCGAAACAATGGTCAGGCCAATCAGTTTTTCACTCACTCCAAGAAATGTAGCAATTGCTACGGATTTATCAACAACTAATTTACTACCCAAAATCAAGGCAGCAAGTCCGGAAATAATGAATACTATTGACCAAACAGGTTTATATACTTTAACATGCGCATCCGGTCCGTCGTGGGTGTCTCTCATTGACCGTAAAATATAATAAAGAAAAAAAATGAAAAAGACCAGAAGGAATACACCATCTATTCTTCCCAGAAGTAATTCAGATGAATTGGTTTTCCAGCCGTTGGCCATGAAAAATAGTAAAAAAGCAGCCAGTAGTGACAAAGGAATTTCTTTCCAAACGGTTTTACTCTGTACACTAAGAGGAAACAGTACTCCTGAAAGACCCAAAATAAATAATAAGTTAAAAATATTGCTTCCGACTATATTCCCAATTGTAACATCGTTATAATTTTTAATAGAAGAAACAATATTGACAAGCAATTCAGGAAATGAAGTTCCGAAAGCAACAATGGTCAAACCGATTGCCAATTCAGATATTTTATACCTTTTTGCAATTGAAACAGAACCCTTTACCAGCCATTCAGCCCCAAGGATAAGAATCAGAAATCCAATCGCCAGAAGAATACAAAGTAAGGTCATGATTTGCCTGATCTATTAGGATTTTTATTTTGTAAACCAAGTTACCGTCTGGTCTATAAATATTCTGTTCATGTTTTATCTATGTTAAGTAACATTTTGTGTGGGAGTGTGAACTGTAACTCTTAACTTATTCTCATTTTCTCACGAAAAATAAGACATTTTTTATGATATCTTATCAAACTTTTCTTTTGATTTTCATTTAATTCATCGATCCATTCAACTCGCTTTTCAGGAGATAAATTACGAATATTTTTAAACGGGCATTCAGATGTTTCAAGGTCAAACGGACACCCAAAGATCAATCCTTTTAATAAAAGATGTTTCATCTGTTAATTTTTAATTGTCAGATGGAACCGCATGATAAAAAATAATCATTGTCGTGTGTGTTAATAATTATTTTTATAAGATTTTTCATTCAACAATAAATATTTCTTAATCCCTCTGAATCACAATACAATTTCTTATTGAATGAAAAGATTGACCTTCAGTACAAATTGCGTTTATCATTAAGATCGTTTTATCCATTCAAATTTCTATTAAGACGCATATTAAGATCAAAGTAATTCGTAATTTCAATTAAAATTTCGGGAATGACAAAGCAGGATATCTCGAAACTTTTTAAAATTGAAGTGAATACTTCCGATATTGGGAACAGTTCTGAAAAAGGCAGTGGATTAGGATTGATCCTTTCAAAAAGTTTTGTTGAATTGAATCATGGGGAAATCTGGGCAGAGAGTGAATACGGTAAAGGGAGTAGTTTTTATTTCACACTTCCGTTAAGGCACAAATAATTTTACCTTATTACTTCAATCATTCTCCTTGACACTCCTTCGTTTAAATGGATCTCAACAATATAGGTCCCTTCTTTATAATCGAATGCATCAATAATAAATTCATCAGAATATGGATCGTTGATCTTATACTTCCCGATTAAGTTGCCAACAATACTAAATACATTCACCAATTCAATTTTTAAATCCGTATCTGTTACTCTCAGTATAAAAAAATCAGATGCCGGATTTGGATACACCAAGACTTTATTATCGAACGCTATTCCATCCATAGCAGCCACTGTCTTAACAATGTTCCAGTGCAATACGGCTTCTCCTTCGCTACCTGAAAAACCATCTGCTACAATCCAGACTCCCTGGTTGTCTCCGGTAGTAT
>CAYPOY010000219.1:0-4542 GCA_964412395.1 uncultured Anaerolineales bacterium
GGCAAGGTCTCCGACCGCAGCCGGGTGGGGCTCGGTCAGAGACCTTCGCCCAACGTCAGAGACCTTCGCCCAACGGCGGGGGCGGTTATTTTCGAGGCAGAGGCTAATGGCAGGAGAGAACGACCAAGAGGAGACCCTAACCCTTCGTCTGTTAGGTGAGCCCCAGCTTCTTTATAAGAAATCCTCCCTGACCGGGCTTTTGGCCCGGAAAGAGCAGGCTCTCCTCATTTATCTGACCTGTCAGCCCGGGCAACAGTTCTCCCGAGAGCACCTGGCCACCCTCCTGTGGGGTGAAATGCCCCAATCCCAGGCTCGTTATAACCTCCGTCGTGCGCTATGGCACCTCCGCCGCGTCCTTGGCCAGGTCGGCTTTTCTCCCGAAACCTGTCTGACCGTTGAGGGCTCATGGATCTACGTCCCACCCACTGCCCACTGCTGGGTAGATGTCCGAGATTTCGAACAAGTCCTCCAGGCATGCTTCCAGGATTCGCAGTCCTGCTTTTCCCCCGCTTCCGCAGGCTTCCGCCAGATCCAGGAGGCCCTTGACCTCTACCAAGGGGACTTTCTGGCCGGATTCTCTGTTTCCCACGCCCCCAACTTCGAGGAGTGGCTCACCCTGGAGCGGGAACGATTCTTCCTGCTCCTCCTCAGCGCCCTGACCAGTCTCATCCAAGGCTTCATTGCCCATGGGAAGCAGGATGATGCCATAGCCGCCTGTCAACGTCTCCTCGTCCTCGACCCTCTCCAGGAGGACAGTCACCGCCTTCTCATGCGCCTTTACTGGGAGACCGGTCAGCGAGCCCAGGCTCTCCACCAGTATCGCACCTGTCGGGATCTCCTACAGCGCGAACTGGGCATTGAGCCCCTGGAAGAGACCCAGGACCTATACCAACGGATCCTCCAGCATGAGGTTGCTCCCGCATCCATCTTTTCGTCCCTTGTTCTCACCTCCCGTCTCACCCCTCCCTCCCCAGCACCCGAATCTCTTCCCCGTCCCCGTCTCCTCTCTCTTCTTGACCGAGGTCTCACCGTCCGCCTCACCCTTCTCTCTGCCCCTCCTGGCTATGGAAAGACGACCCTACTGGCCCAGTGGCTGGTCGCCCGCTCCCAGAATCAGGCTCCCCCCCTCACAAGGGGGGCTGGGGGGGGTATAGGACCACTGTTCGTGTGGTACCAGGTGAGTGAGGCAGACAACGCGCCGCTCACCTTCGTAGAAAGCCTGGCTGCCTCCGTGGCCCAGTCGCACCCTGCCGTAGGACAGGCGGTGCGGGAAAAAGTCCATGGCCTCATCACCTTGCAGGGTGACCCCCGGCAGGCAATGGGACTCTTGATGAGCGTGTTGGCATCGCTTGATCCTGCATCGTTCGTCATCGTCCTCGACGACCTGGAGGTTCTGACCAATCCGGATAGTCAGAGAGTGCTCCAACATTTGGTGGAGCATCTTCCTGCCAACGGGCATCTCTACTTGCTGACGCGGGTGGATCCTCCTCTCCCGCTGCCCCGACTCCGCGTTCGGGGCCAGTTGCTGGAGCTCCGTGCCGCCGAACTCCGATTCACCGACGAGGAGGCGGCAGCGTTTCTGAAGCGCTGCCCTGCCCTGAATCTCAGCCCGGCAGAAGTCGCCGAGTTGACCACCCGCGCCGAGGGATGGGTAGCCCCCTTGTGGCTGGCTGCCAATGCTCTCAGCCGTTTCACCGCCAGCCTGGACGACGTCTGGGAGGGACTCTTCGCCTACCTGCGCGATGAGGTCCTGGCCCCCCAGTCGCCCGAGTTGCGCGCCTTTCTCCTGCGCAGCGCTGTTCTGGACCGGCTGAGCCCTGACCTATGCCGGACTGTCCTGGGCCTGCCTGAGAATGTGGACAGTCCGGCTGAGTGGCTGACCAAGTTAGAGCAGCGCAATCTCTTCCTCCGGCGCGTCGTGCCCCAGGCCTCCCACCCCGTCGCGGGGGGGGCTGGGGGTGCTGGGGGTGCTGCTCCCCCCCTCACAGGGGGGGCTGGGGGGGGTATAGAGCCACAATACATCTATCACCCCCTCTTTCTGGCCTTTCTGCGAGCGGAATCTTCTCACCACCTCTCCAACACCGAGGTCGAGACCCTGCACCGGCGAGCGGCGGAAGCGTGGGAGCAGCAGGGTGACCTGGAGCAAGCACTTTTTCACCGCCTGCAGACAGGCGATGAACCAGAAATAGCCAGCCTGCTCGAACAGATCGCCCCCACCTACTTGCAACAGGGCCGCCTGCAGCCACTGGCCCGCTGGCTGGCTCAATTGGAGCCGGCCATGTGGGATCAGCATCCACGTCTCACGCTGAACGCTGGCCGGCTCCGCCAGGCGGAGGGGCGGGTGGAGGAGGCTCGCCTGCTCTACTTGCGAGCAGTGGCAGACTTTGAGACTCAACAGGACAGCGCAGCTCAGGGCGACGGCCTGCTTGCATTGGCCGAACTGGAACTCTTGTGCGGCCGTTATGCCAACGGGGTCGAGTTAGGACGGCGGGCGATGGCCTGCTGGGACAAGGCAGATACAAGGCGTTGCACAGCCGCCCTCTGTACCATCGGGCAACTCCAGGCTTGCCAGGGAGACTTATCTGACGCTGAATCTACGCTGAAGCAGGCCAAGCGCCTGATCATCGGTCCTGCTCATGGCCCCCATCCCCAGGAGCGCCATCCCCTGCTTGCCTTCCAGGTGTTGCGCATTCAGGCATGGGTCGCCTACCTTCAGGGGGCCTACCATCGGGCGATGGCCCTGAGCCACCTGGCCGCGCAAGAAGCCGGGCACGATGTTCCCCTGGAGATCGTGGCGGCCTTCCGCAACCCCGTGCCGGCCATCCTGCGGGAGTGGGGAGAGGACGAGGCCGCCTGGGAGACAGCACACCGGCGGCTGGGGGCGGCCCGCCAGATCCAGGACCGGCTGGCCCTCTCCCACGCCTACACTGACCTGGGCAACCTTCATCTGGATCGGGGGCAGTTCGCCGAGGCAGAAGAGGCCTTTCGCCAGGCGATAACCGAGGCCGAAGCGGCTGGCGAGGATGGACTTTATCGGCTGTATGGAGAGGTCCATCTGGTGTACGCTCACTTCCTTCAGGGCCGCGCGACGGAAGCCGCTGAGCTGGCTGATGCCGCGCTACGCCGCTGTCAGGCCCGCTCCGCTTCACCCCTGGAACTGGCCCTCGCTCAGACGGCGGTCGCCCTGGCTTATATCCGTGGCTTCAGTTTTCCGGGAGATTGTGAACTCCGCCAGTTACTTGAGGTATACCGGACCTTCGACAAGCTGGGTGTCCGCTACGGCGTGTTTGTATCGGCCGCTCTGATCGGCCTGGCCCACTTGGCGAAAGGCGCAGAAGACTGGACGCACCGCCAGCGGCAGGCGCGCCGTTACGTGGCCGAAGCTCTGGCCCTGGCTGCTGCCGAAGGTTACGTCCAGACTATCGTCACTTCCCGCCAGGCCCTGCTGCCTCTGATGCTCTTCGCACTGCGCGAGGGAGTGGAGCCCCGCTTCGTCAGCCAGGTGTTGGCCCGGATGGGGTCGGAGGCGCTGGCGGGTGTCGCGGAGATGACCCAGGCTGCCGAACCCATAGTCCGAGGGCGGGCGGCCGCTGCACTAGAGGTGATCGGTGCCCAGGAAGAGACCTGGGAGACCGCCCTCGCAGCGCTGGAGCTACTGGCCCACGACACCGACCCCGAGGTGCGCGCCGTGGCGGCCGAGGCCCGGCGCAGATTCCAGCAATCGGCAGTTAGCAATTAGCAGTTAGCAGTTGCCAATTAGTAGCCGGACCACCAGGGATTTTCTATCCCTGGTGGTTTTGCTTTGTATACCGGACGCCGGTAAGTTGGGAAACCGGCAAATTCTGGCCCTTCGGGAAATGGCGGGGTAGCCCTCGCTCAAAGGGGATGACAGCCCCCTTCCCCCCAGCGACATCCCCCTTTTGCAATCCCCAATTCGCAATCCGTTTTTTTGCCGTGAGGTATGACTTTTGTCCCAATGCCTTTTCTGACACGCTGTTCGACACGCCCCGCGAAACGGTACGTGAAATGACTCGCTGCTAGTATAGAAATGAACTGGGGCTCGGTCAGAGACCTTCGCCCAACGGCGGGGATTGAAAAAAGGGAAAGGATGAGTATGAAAAGCCGAGGATTACGTCTGACTGTCACTACAGGCTTTATAGTGTCGTTGCTCATCGGCTCCCTGGCTCAGCCCGGCCAGATTCTGACCGCACGGGCTGCCGCGCCCCCATCGAACCAGGTGTTAGTCCTGTTAGCACCTGATGCGGACATAAACTCAACCATCGAGGCCATCAAACTGGCCGGCGGCCACGTGACTCACATCTTCCCGCCGGCCGCGCTCATCGCCGACTCGCCGGCGGGAGCACCACCCCCGCCCGGTGCCCTCGCCGTTTACCGGCAGACGGTAGATGAGGCGACCCTGGCCACGTTGACCAGCGAAGCACGCCGCGCCGCCCAGGTGTGGAACGATCTCCTGGTAGCTCTCACCCCCCCCAAACATGGGGGGGGGGAACCCCCACCACCCCAACCCACCAATCAAAGCCA
>CAYPOY010000219.1:4552-8946 GCA_964412395.1 uncultured Anaerolineales bacterium
ATCTCCTCACCCCCCCCAGCCCCCCCTACGAGGGGGGGGGCAACCCCGAAGTCCCCTCCGACACAGTGCAGAGCCTGGACACTCTCGAGGCCGAGTTGGTAGGCGACGCGCTAGTTCCCCCGCCATCTGAAGAGCTGCAGCTTCTCACCAGCGACCCGACTCCCGGCTATACCGAGACCAGCGAATACTTCGTCGGGCGCGTGGCCGTGGGGATCGTTCTACCCGAAAGCGATGGCAGTGCAGACCCATCTACAGAAGACTGGACCGAGGACGAGCGAGCGCTGGTGCTGAGCGAAATAACCGCCGCGCTTGACTGGTGGGCCGCTATTGAGCCAAACGCCCATCTCACCTTCGTCTACGACGACGGGACCGCTGCCCCCATCACCACCGGCTATGAACCGGTCAGCCGCTGCTACAACGACCAGTCCCTCTGGATTGCCGAAGTAATGGAGAAAAAGGGCTACACTGCTTCCTCTTATTTCGACCAGGTGCGCCGCTACAACAACGACCTGCGAGACACATACGACACCGACTGGGCTTTTACCATCTTCGTAGTAGATAGTTCCAACGACAACGATAATCGCTTCTCCGACGGCTACTTTGCTTATGCCTATCTGGGCGGACCTTTTACTGTGATGACTTGCGGCAACAACGGCTATGGCCCTCACAACATGGATGCCGTCGCCGCCCACGAAATTGGCCACATCTTTCTGGCACTCGACCAGTACTACTCCGCCCATCAGCCCTGCACACGCCAAGCGGGCTACCTGGGCGCGGAGAACCAAAACAGCCAGTATGGCGACTGCGCCTCAGATGAGCCCAGCATTATGCGCGGCCAGACCTGGCCCTACCGCGATAGGGCCATTGACGAATACGCGCGCGGCCAGGTCGGTTGGCGCGACTCCGACGGCGACGGCATCCTCGATCCAGTTGACACCACGCTGAGCGTGATCAGCGCCGCTTATGTGGCCGACGTGGAACGGTCCAACCTCTTGACCTTCACTGGCAGCGTGCAGGATGATCCCTACCCTTCACCCCTCCGTCGTAGTGTCATCATCAACACGATAGACCAGGTGCAGTATCGGGTGGCGGGCGGCGAGTGGACGGATGCCCAACCTGCTGACGGCGCTTTCGACACCTACGCGGAAGCCTTCACCTTCACCACGTCGCCCTTGCCCACCGGCGAATTGGACGTGGACCTGCGCGTGCTTGACTCGGCCGGCAACGAACTGATCCAATCCATTGCGACCGTCTCCGTGGTGGACCCGGTGGACGCTATTCTAGATACGACGCTGACATGGCGGGGACTGCAGGCGGCGGGCGACGAACCGACCCAGGTCATCTACAACGGCCAGGGGACTTCGGCTGTCAGCCACATCGCGGGCGTGTACTACCGCGTTGACAACGACCCCTGGCAGCTCGTCGCCGCTGACGACGGTGCTTTCGATGAACCTCAGGAGGACTTCACTATCACCATAGACCTGACAGCCCTGAGCCCCGGCGTTCACCAGGTGCAGGCATACTCGGTGGACGGCGAGGGAAACACCGAAACCTCCCCCGCCAGCGACTCCATTTTCGTTCAGCCGCGAACGCAGTACATATTCCTGCCCCTGGCGCTGGCTGGTTGGTAGTCACTGGCCAAAAGCTGTAGGCGCTACTCGGCCTGGGCTACCAGTTCTCTGAAGAAGACTTCGAACGCAGGTTGGCCATAGAGACAGAAGACGACTCGCGCCAATCCGGTCTCCCCTCGCAGGTAAGCGATGGCCGCGCTCAGCATCACCTGCGCCGCCTCCTCCATCGGGTAGCCGAAGATGCCGGTGCTGATGGCCGGCAGGGCGATGGATTTGAGCCCGTGCTCGTCCGCCATCCGCAGCGCAGCGCGCACCGCCGAGGCCAGCAGTTCCGCCGAGCGCGATGTGCCGCCGCCACCCACAGTAAATCGCGGCCCCACGGCGTGGATTACGTAGCGAGCCTTCAAATTGCCGCCGGAGGTAATGGCTGCGGAGCCGGTGACAACCGGGCCGTGCTTGCGCACCCAGGCGTCGCTCTCCCGCTGGATGGTCGGGCCGCCCTTGCGGGAGACTATCCCAGCCACGCCGCCGCCGTGGGAGAGCCACTCGTTGGCGGCATTGACGATTGCGTCGGTGCCCATCTCCGTGATGTCGCCTTCGATCAGTTCAAGGATGCTGCGGTTGATCTGTATTCTCATCGGCGTGTCCTCCACTCAATTCTGGATTGCTCTCGCGTGGGAGAGTTATCCTGATCCTGCATCTCGCGTCTTGCACCCGCCTGTCACGGCGTCGCGGTGGAGGTGGGAATTGGGGACGACTGGGCAAAGATGACCTCACGGAAGCCCAGCGCCAGGATGAGCTGCCGTACGTAGGCCTCAGCGTTCCGCTGGGCCATCTCCAGAACACCGTCCTCCAGGGCCACATCCAGGATCTCCTCCTCAGCCGCCCGACGGGCTTCCGTCTCCAGCGCCGGATTCATCCCGATCAGCCCTGTGTCCCGGTCGAAAATATAGGATTCCTGGTTGTCCAGCGTGGCGACGAGGACCTCGGCTGGCGGCAGCATCACGACCACTGTCCCCTCGTCAGCGACGATGATGTCATCCTCCCCCATCTCACCCAGGTCTACGCCGGCGATGACCTGACCGTGGGCCACCAAAATCAGCCGATCGCCGAAGAGGAAGGCGAAGGGTCCCCGTCTCGACTCGGCGGTGATGACCTTCTCGATAGTGTAGGAGGCTGTCTCCAGCCGGCTGAGACTGCGTACCTGGCGGATGATCGTCACCGGGTCGGGGATGATCGTGGGCGTGGGGTTGGTGATCTCCACGAACTGCTCTCGCAGCGCCTGCTCAGCCTCCTCCAGCGGCTGCGTCAGCCGTCGGACTGAGCCAATCAATGCGATTCCGCCGACGATAATGACGACGAGAGCGAGCAGAATCAATATCAGGAACACTGTGTTGAGATTAACTTTTGAGTTCACGGGTTTCGCTCCTTGTCAGCCATTGCACCAGGCCCAGCGTCAGGAAGAAAACGAAGGCCAGGTCAATAACGAAGTAAGAGGCGTCTACCAGGCCGTGGGCCAGGAAATTAACCATTGAGCCCATCAGTCCGAGGGCCAGAGCGCGACGATCAAGGTCGGCCAGGCGGCGCAGCGGTAAAGCCTGCCGCCAGAAAGCGACCTGCAGCCAGAGCCCGGCGGCGAGGCCCAGGAGGCCCAGCCGGCATCCATAATCGAGGAATAGGTTGTGCGGGTGAGATAGATTTGGCTCCTGCCAGGCGACAGGCAGGATGTAGCGGCCGCGGTACTGGTACAGGAAGTTATCCGGCCCGACGCCGAGCCACAGGTGGTCGCGGAACATCATCCAGGACGAGCGCCAGAGCCGGAGGCGGAAGAAGGTGGTACCGCTGCGGGCATCGAAGAGGGAAGCGAAGCGCGGGGTGCGCAGGAGTGGGATGGCGGCTATGGCGGCCACAGACACCGCCCCCAGCGCGGCCCATAGCCACGGCCCGCCCGTCAGCACACCCAGCGCCAGCAGCGAGAGGGGCACGCCCAGGATAAGCGCACCTTTGGAGAAGCTAAGCAGCACGGCCAGTCCCACCGGGACGACGGCCAGGCCATAGGCGATGCGGCGACTGTGAGTGGCACTGAACAGGGCGACGGCCACCAGCACCGGCAGCACGCGTCCCAGGTATAGGCCGGCGTTGTTGGGCGAGCCGTAGACGGAGCGCAGGCGGTGGAAGCCTTGCTCAGCGGTGATGACGTTGACGCCGAGGCCGTACTGCACCAGGCCGATGAGGGCGACCGCGACGGCCCCAAGCACAAAGAAGTCCACCAGGCGCCACAAAGCCTTGCTCTCGAGCCGGCTCGTGCGCAGCATCAGGTAGAAGAGCGCTGGCTCCAGGATGACGACGCGCAACTCACGCAGCGCAATGTAGCGGTACCCGGCGACGAAGGTAGAGGCGATAGCGACCAGCACGAAGAACAAGGCGGCGAGGTCGAGGGAGGGGGCAGGATGCAGGAGGCAGGATGCAGGATGCAGGAGGCAGGATGCAGGAGGCCTCTTGCTTCTTGCTTCTTGCTCCCCGCTTCTCGCCTCTCCCTTTTCACTTTGCCGGGCATGCCACTTGCCGATTTGCCTCACTCCCCACGAGACTACGCACAGCAGCGTCGTGATCTCCGCCATCGAGAAGGCTTTGCCAAACAAGGAACGGGGGTGCAGATAGAATGGGGCCACCGCTGCAACGAGCGCCAGACCCAGATCGAGGCGTAGAAGAATGAGCGCAGCCAGCGTCAGACCACTGATGAGTGTAAGCGGGAGCCAGGGGGAGAAGTAGAACACACCGGCGACGACGAGGATGGCGGCAAGGGCCGGGGAGGATGCAGGA
>CAYPOY010000220.1:0-2569 GCA_964412395.1 uncultured Anaerolineales bacterium
GGGCCTCGACCCCCGACTCGGTGCACGGCTCGTCCTTGAGATTGCCGATGCTCCATGCGGCGGCTGCGCTGTGGCCCGCGGTGGCGGCGAAGGTGATGGTCTGCCCGTCGCTCAAGGTTTGTTCGGCGCCGGTGATGGCCACATCCTCGGTCCATTCGCCGCCATCCTTGCGCCACATGAAGGTATCGGGCGTGCCCACGCCATCGATCACCACCTCGAAATAGGCCGAGCTGGCCCCGCTATAGCCTGTGCCCCAGGTCAGATCGTTGAGGCCGGGACCTTTAAATCCTTCAGGCAGTACGCGGTAGATGGCCGCGGTCTTGCCGTGGACCGGCGTAGTTGGTGAACCCATGCGATCACCTCCTTTTATTCAGCCGTCAACGAAAGGGTGCTGTCGCCCTCAAAATTCACGGTAAACGCCAGCTTCCCGGTTGATGGCGCATTCACATCCAGGCTTTTAATATAGAGATCGCCACTGAAGAAATTCGAAGTCGAATCCAGGTTAAACTGCACATCCGTGAGCTTGGTGCCGGGTGTTGCATTGATGATATTATTAACGATCGCCACCTGTTCAGTATTGCCGAGCACGAGATCGCCGGAAAAAGACCCGTTCCAGTCTCCCTGGCCGGGGAGTTTGCCCTTCCACTTCTGGCCCTGGCGGGCGATCACCTCCAGATCCGCCTCGGCGTGGATGGTCCACCCCTCGGTAAAATCCATTACCACATCGTTCTTTTCCACCCGGCAGGTGCTGCCGTGGGTCGGGGTTGTTGCATGTGCCATGATCTACCTCCTTTTTTAGCCACTAAGGCACAAAGGCACTAAGATTTTGATATTATTTTTACTTTGTGTCTTGGTGACTTTGTGGCAAATTCTTACTTCTTTTGCCGGTTCTCTCTTTTGGAGAACGATATTCATATATCACCTTATCATCCAGATTCAGGATCTGGGTCAGTGCCTCGGGGCAGTCCATGCACCCGGGCTGCACGTCCGAGCCCAGGTTCCTGAGACAGCCGCCCTTCTTCCGGGTGCAGCTGATCTTTATGATGCCTCGATATGGGGTCATGGGACCTCCTTCGTCGGATTTAGGGATTGCGAATTTAGGGATTTAGGAATTCCTCAATTCCTCAATTCCCTAATTCCTCAATTCTTTTTAATATGTTCCTTGCCGCACGTAGCGCAGGATTAACATCTTCATCTGTATGGCCAATTCCTCGTCGGCCAGCAGCTCACTTTCGGATTCGGATACGAGCCAGATCTCGTCGGCCTGTCCGGAGAGCTTATTTTCCCGCAGAGAATCTTTGATATCGGCTACGATATCCAGAATGCCTTTCTTTTCCGTGCTCGTGTCTCCCATGATCGAGGCCTCGGGCTTTTCGAGCTGTACGTAAGCGATATGCTTTACGAGCAATTCGCTGCTCTCGCCGGCACCCTGATACTCCACGTCATAGTTGATCTCGCCGTCCTTTAATCCCACGGCGGGAAACTTCACGGTGTCCGGGATCACGCGCTCATCCTCGGTTATGAAGATATCGCTGTCGCGGACATAGGTTAAATCCGCCTTGAGCTGGCTTTTAATTGCCGATAATAAAGCTTTCACTCGCTTTGCTCCCTTAGCGCATAGGGCATAGGGCATGGCGCATGGCGTAAAACCCTATGCGCTCTGCGCTTAGCGCTTTGCGCCGGTGATATAATCACCGAAGATCCGGCGGAATACCCGCCAGTCTCCATCCTGGATCACCAGGAAGGGGCGGGCCGGGATCCCGGTGGGGCCGATGGATACCTTTTTTGCGAATCGCACGTTTCCGGACCTATCGATCCAGCGCAAAGCCTTTGCCCGCTTTGGCAATATCACCCGTGCCGGTATAGTGCCGCCCAGCTGATGGATGGCGGCATATTTTACGGGCGTACCCACCCTGAGAACCTTCCCGATCACCTGCATGGTGATGGAGCGCATGAGCCGGGCGGTCTTGATCAGGGTCTGGCCGCCTGTTCTTTGTGCCCTGATCGAGGGCTTCCAGCGCACCGGCCTGCCGCCCGCCTTGAATGTTTTGCCGATGGAGCGCAAGAGCACCAGGCCGCATTCTTTGAGCGGTTTTTGGGGCCGGCTCAACCGCGTGGAAAGACCCTTTAGCGCGGTTTTGGCCTCCATGTCTTTTACTGTGACCTTAAATCTGAGCATCTTTTAATCCCGCCACAAAGGCACCAAGGCACTAAAAATAATATTAAAAGCTTTGTGTCTTTGTGTCTTGGTGGCGATTTCATTAACTCCTTACTCAGGCCTAACTACCAGGTTAAACTGCCCCCACACGATACCGTCGGTATTATCCGGATCGTACACGGTGAGGGTGGCCTTATATGTGCCCGCGGTAATCGATTCGCCGCCCAGGGCCAGCACCAACTTGGTCGGGTCCGTATCCCAGTCGAAGGCACTGGCAGAGACAGCGGAATCGATGACGGTTGAATCCACCTCCAGGGTCATGCGGGTGACCGCCGAGAGATCCACGATCGTGCCATCTGCCTTGAGCTGGAGATCGATCGTGTTATCGTGCCCGAGATATACGATTTCGGT
>CAYPOY010000220.1:2669-6054 GCA_964412395.1 uncultured Anaerolineales bacterium
TCTCCTGCCGGAAACCGCACGGTATCGCCGTCGCCCACTGCCTGATCTGCCACGGCGTTGTCATAAAAAAGAAGATTTCCAACGGTTAAGGCATCGCAGATCGCAAGGGCCACGATGGTGCCCCAGGCCCCGGTGGCCGGACCAATATCGATATCATGCGTATTGTCTACTAAAGATGAAGCTGCCACATCCCACGTGGGAGAATCACCTCCATTTACATCAACCTTTTTCCGGGCATAACCGTCGCTGGGTTCGGTGATAGTCGATCCCGTGAGATCATCTGCAACAACCACCGTGGTCAAGGCACAAAAGGTATCAGGGACAGCATAGTCTATGTTCCGGAATGCGAAATCCAGCAGCTTATTTGCAAGATAATCCGATATATATCCCGCACTAAATTCCACATAGACTTCTTCACTAGCTACAGAAGGTGTATTTCCAGATACTACTTCTTTTTCTGCCGCAAGTGATCCATGAGCCATCATGTTGCCGGCTGATTCTGCATCGAATACTCCCCAATGCGTGATTGTGCCCCAGGATCCGGAGGCCTGGTCAAAATTAACGGCCCCGTCTTGTGTCACTTTTCTGCTTGCGGCTGCACCGAAAGTTATGGCTTTCCTGACGTATCCATCTCCGCTTGGCTCGGCCAGGCCACTCGCATCGTCTGTCGGATCAGCCGTGCTAAGGCCAAGATATACAATGGCTGGATGTTCATAAGCAGCATTGCACACATGGTCCAGCAATTCGCCTTCCAAAAAATCAGCTATTGAGCCCATGATTTGCTCCTTTCAGTCGCGCACTGCGCAGAGCGCATGGCGCATAGGGTTTTACGCTTGGCGCTTTGCGCTTAGCGCCATGCGTTATGTCTTTTCGATGGTTCGCTCGGGCGTCAGGGATTCGACATCCCGGTCCGTCGTGAGCGAGGTTATGGTCCGTTTGGCGGTCAGCGATTCGATTACCGCGTCGATGATCACGCCCAGCCCCGCGGTGATCAGGGTGATGGCACTGGTTGCGGTCTCCGGGGCGATGGTGGCGGAGAGGCCCCGCATTACCGAGAGCACGGCGTCGGATGTAGAACTGCCGCTCGCGATGGCCGCGCTGATTTCCCTCAGGATGCCCAGGGCCACGGTTGCCGTATCCGTGGCCGGCTGGATGCTGGCCGAGAGCATCTTGATGATAAGCAATGCTATATCGTCGGGTGTGGCACTGCCCGCCTGGATATCGGCCGACAGCTCCCTCACAATAGCCAGAGTTACATCATCCGGTGCCGTGCTCTCTGAAGCGATGCCGGCCGAGAGCTCCCGTAAAACGTCGAGCACCACCGTGTCTCCTGTGGCCGTGGCCGCGCCGATGGCCGCCGAAAACTCCAGGATCCCGGCGATCAGGAGCACCACATCGTCCGGGGTTACTGTGCCCGCCTGGATGGCCGCGCTCACCGCTCTCAGCACGGCCACCGTTGCCGCGCTCGTATCCGATGCCCCCTGGATGCTGGCCGTGAGGGCTCTCAGCAGGGCAAGGGTAATATTATCCGGAGTAACGGTGCCGGCCTGGACACTGGCACTGAATACCTTGATAATGAGCAGGGCTATATCATCCGGGGTTGCCGTGCCTGCCTGGATGCTTGCCGTCAGGGCCTTTAAAAGCTTTAGGATGACCGTATCGGGCGTTGCCGATCCGGCTGCGATTGCTCCTGACAAAGCCCTCAAGATATTCAGATCCGGCGTGGCTGTGCCGGTTGCCCCTGTTATGGATGCACTCAGCTCGTGCGTCTCTCCCCCCGCCACAATCTCGCTCGCCCCGATATACCAAGTTGCCCGTGTCTGGCCCTGAATATCATCCCTGAATGTGCCACTTAAATCTTCACCATCATCCAAAATTGCCAAATTGGTAACATCCCCACCGGAATCTAACCGATAATCATCATTGTCATAATCTTTGAAAACTGAATTGGTGTGAACATCCTTGCTCTGATATGCTGCATCGGGAGAAGTATTATCTTCGGAGATATTTGTGCCTGTGGTACCCCATCCATCACCATCATCTACATAATCAGTTGTGTTACCCTGGCATAAATTATTTTTAGTAGTTCGTATCGCTCCGCCACTACTTTGATTTTGGTGTATACCTGTACTACATTTTATGACTGTATTATTTACAACCAATTCTGTATTTATATGACTTGAACCAAACTTCAATCCAATACTGGCAGAACAACCATAGATGATATTATTTGTTATAATGATATTATGTAAATTACTGCCTGTTTCAACCCCACCCGCAGTATCTGCATCTCCTTTAATCAATATTCTGTTAAGTGTAATGTTCCCATCATCTCCGCCATCATACAAATAGAGTGCACGATTGCCCGATCCTGATGCATCAATCGCTAATTTTGATATTTCTACATCATCCGTATCACCATTAGTTGTTTCATTGATATTGATGCGATCACTGGTGCCATAATTAATTCTTGCCCCATTGCCATATGCATTACCATTGTGCTCAGCTCCACTTGCTGCTGTAAGTTTCAATAGGTATGTTGCTGTATCAACATCAAAAAGAACTTCCGATGATATTGATGTCTCTTCATTATTGTGTTCGCCCGTGAGGTCGCCAGTTAAAGGGCCCTCTCCTGGAGTTATGATATCGGCTTCAAATGCTGTTACTGTGTCATAATTGAGACCAGAACCGATAGAGAAAACACCCTCTGAAACTGTGCCCTTTACCAATGAATATTTTGAAGGCAACCGCTGATCTACATATTCATTCTTAATAAGCTGGTCAAAGGCCCGTTCTATGTAGATAATACCTGGATCTTTTTCTTTATTATAGATAGCCTCAAACTGGCCTTTCGTAATAAGCCCTAAATCAAGAAGCATCTTATAGTCAATAAACCAATCCCGCCTCCGGAGTCGTTTTTCCTCTAATTTTACAGTCTGTTCCCAGGGATATTTCCCTTGAGAATCTACAGCTACTAGATACTTCTTGATATTATCATAAACCAATTGCCCAGGCCATTTCCAGTCAGTAGAACCACGAAGTTTCCAATAATCCCCAGGCAATGTAAGAACACAATGATGCTTTCGAGTTAAATCACCCTTGTGAAATCCATCGGGGCGGATGTCTGCTATCTGACCGTCACGCCAATGTACAGGATTTTGAGATCCGCCAACTTTTAAGAGAAGTTCCAAGTTATCTCCTTATCACTCCGAAGAAACCCGCCCGCCTCGCCTTGCGGCATCGCATGGCGGGCAGGCACGGAGGCCGGTTTTTACAGGCTCGGTATTGCCAGTTTTTTCCTCAAATTCTGCAATGCTTGTGGAGGCACAGCAAAGGTATCGGTAACCTCGTTGCTGTCTACGCTTTCCAGACCATCGCCATCAAT
>CAYPOY010000220.1:6154-8942 GCA_964412395.1 uncultured Anaerolineales bacterium
ATTTCATGATGATTCTCCTTTTTAATTTCGCCACTAAGGCACTAAGGCACTAAGAATATTGTTTTAAGACCTTTGTGCCTTGGTGTCTTGGTGGCAATGTTTAAAAGTTAAAATCCCTTCATTTTATCGCTGGTGAACACGCGGTCGGTCTTGACCGTGGTGGCCTCAGGGCCGGAATCGGAATCGTCTGCCGGCTCATCCGCGCCCAGGGTGGCGATGCCCTTTGATACGTCCTTGAGAAACCGGATGGCATCCTCAAAGCGTTTCTGCCGGTCTTCGGGAACGCCCTTTCTCCGGGCATAGAGATTATAGATAGCGATATCCACGGAGAGCTTGCGCACCACGACCGGAACCGGGCTCAAGGGCACCTCATACCGGGTGCCGCAATAGGAGTCGATCTGGGCGTCGGCATCCGCGATGGCGCGGGTGATGACGTCCGCATCGATGGTGCCGGCATCCAGGTCGTCGGTAAGCTGGATGAGCTTGTCCTCGCTGATCTGCTCCAAGAGATCAGACTGTGTTGAATATGCCATAGTCCTATTTTCGCCACTAAGACACTAAGTCACTAAGGTTATATTTCTCTTTGTGTCTTCGTTCCTTGGTGGCTATGCGCTCTGCGTTATGAGCTCGATCAGTTCTGCCTTGAGGGCCTTTTTCGGGATCTCGATGCCCCGTTTCTCTAACAGTTGGGTCAACTTTTTCACGGTCCATTCCTCGAAATCCGGCGCGGCCGCTTCGATCGGCGGTTCCGCTTCCTCAACCGCTGCGTCCAACTCGGCGTCACCGGGATCGACATCGTCAGTTTCTGTTGGCAGATCCGGCAGGCCGTCCACGGCCTCGAAATGCTGGCGCACGCTGGTGGTTACCAGCTCCACGCCCACCTCGTCTGAATAATCCTTGACCTCGTCCTTCAGGTGCAGGCCGTATCCGGCCACACCGATAGAGTCACGAGGCCCGGTGTATTTCACTCGCATGAGAACCTCCCTTTTCCCCGCCGACATTATCGCGGGTGAAATTTTCGATTGACGATTGGTTACGTCAGGATCGTATCGTAAAACAGATATCCCGCATCGGCGGATACGACCTTGGCATCCAGCGGTTCCGATGCCTCGATCACCCACTGCTTGGGGCTGTCCTCCCACCAGTAGCGCACTTCCCGATATGCGCTGTCGGCTGCCAGTTTCCTGATCTCCGCGCTTATCTCATCACCATCACCAGTCCAGTTGAACACGTAGCCGGCGGCCGGGATTTCGATGCCCGCCTCAGGCGGACGATAATACAAAAAACACGAGCCCTTGGTGGCCGTGGTCTCCCAGAGATCCACGGCGGTCCAGTCCGTGCCTGCGACTACCTCCTCTGCACTGGAATAGATGGATCCGCCGATGAGCACTTCATCGAGCTCAAACAGTTGGGCTATGGTCTGCGGTGTTACATCCGCCGGTCTTCCCTGGGTGCCCGTATATTTGATGCGGTCCAGCACGTCACTTTCCTGCTTGAGCTCGGCCAAGGTTTTGGAATCCATGAGCATGCAATTCGGATTTATGCCGATGAGCTTGCGCACGATCTCCTTGGCAGCGAGAACATCCGCGATAAAGGTATTAGAATCGCCTGCGGCCCATCCGCCCTCCGCGTCGTTGGAGCTGGTCCAGTTGGCGGCGGTGGTGACCAGATCGGAGATGATCTTCTCCTTGGCCAATATCACCTTATTGGTGGCATAGACGACGCCGGTGCGCCAGGGCTTGAGCACTTCGTCCGCATTCTTGATGAGCTCGATGGGGATGGGATGGGCAAAGGCCTGTTCTATACACCTATAGGTGTCGGTTGTGAGCGGGTAACCGCCCCTGGGCGCATTGGCACCCGGGCCTCTGACGCCCGCCTCGTTCCTGAACCAGGCGCCCTTGAGGAACTTATAAAAATAATCGCTCTGCTTCTTCACGGGTACGCTCTGAAACACGCGGTCCCCGATAAAAAGCTGGTTTCTGTGCATGATAGAGATGTTGCTCAGGGCAGCATCCTTATGCGCACTCTTTGGGGTTGGATCCATGAGTTACCTCCTTTGTAAGATCGCTGGAAGCTGGGAAGCCGGAAGGCTGGAAGGCCTCCTGGCTTGCTAGCTTTCGAGCTTCAAACGTTTAAGAAATAAAAATAGTGTCCGAGCACATCAGCACGGCGCCCACGTCATCCTCGGCGCCGGTTGCCATGATACACACACCCCGGCACAAATCCGCATTCGTGTCGGCTGCATCTCCCTTGCCGTTGTCCGCGGCGCCCACATATTCGGCCTTGAGCTTAGCACCAACTGCCACCGCGTCGTTCATGACCAGTTTAGAGGTGCCCTCGATCCGCACGACCGCTTCCTCATCCTTCTCCGGGGCATTCTGTAAAATGCCCAGGGGATATTCCGCGCCGCTGTCCAGCAGATCAGCAGTGGTATCGGTGGCCTGATGCACAAACATGTACTGATGGGCCGAGAGATCCTCGGCAGCCAAGAGCGTAATATCCTTTCCGCCATATTCGATTGCCATGATAATTACCTCCCTTTTAAGAAATATGCACTAAGCATTAAGGAGTAAGCATCGGTGCTTACCCTTTGATGCTTACGTTGCCGTGTTTACACGGTGGCCTTGGGCAGCCATTCGTTCACCAGCTCCGGATGCTCATCGGATACTTGGCTCAGGGCCTTGCTGTATTCCAGCTTGGGATCGGCCTTAACCTTTTCCCGGGCCAGGGCCGCGAGCTTCAGACCCGGATCGGCATCGCCGGTGTCCTTATCCCGGGTGGCGATCTC
>CAYPOY010000221.1:0-8896 GCA_964412395.1 uncultured Anaerolineales bacterium
GACCTTCGGCGAACGTCAGAGACCTTCGGCGAACGTCAGAGACCTTCGGCGAACGTCAGAGACCTCGGCGAACGTCGGAGACCTATTGAAGGTCGCAGACCTTCACAAGGCGCAGGCTGAGTAGTAGTTACCACACCCGAATCGGATCGTGGAGGAATGAGCGAGAGCACAGCGGCGCAGGAGGACCTACAATGACCATTGCATCCTTCGAGGGTAAGACCCCGCACATCGGCGCGGGTACCTACATCCACCCCTCCGCCGACGTCTTCGGCGACGTGACGATCGGCCAGGGTTGCTGGATTGGGCCAGGGGCGCGCATCCGGGGGGATTACGGCACCATTGTCCTCGGCGACTATTGCAGCGTGGAGGATAACTGCGTCATTCACGCCCGTCCCGGGGAGCAGACGACCATCGGCAACTGGGTCACTATTGGCCACGGCACAGTGGTCCACAATGTGAAGATGATCCACGATTACGCTATCATCGGCATGGGGGCGGTGATCTCCGACTGGGCGGTCATCGGCGAGTGGGCCGTGGTGGGCGAAGGGGCTGTTGTCCGGCAAGGGCAGGAGATCCCGCCGGGCCATATCTCCGTGGGAGTGCCAGCCCGGGTGCTGGAGAAGACGGTGAGTGAGGAATACAAGGCCCAGTGGACCCACTTCAAGGAGACTTACGTAGACCTGGCGCGGCGGTATCCCAGGGGATGGCAGCCGCTGTAGCTGTGCCCACGCACCGTTTCTGCGGCGCTCTTCGTTGGCCAGCGGGGTGACCGGCTGGGGAAGAGGTTGGTGCGGCGGGGCGTGGCGTAACCGTTGACGCCTGACGGTTGACGCCTGACGTTTGACGCCTGACGTTTGACGAAGGGGTGCAAGGCTGCCGGAGGGGAAAGAATGCTGGCTGATCAACTGCTGGTCAACGGACGGATATACACAATGGACGCCGGGTGCCCTCGGGCCTCGGCGTTGGCCATTTCTGGGGAACGCATTCTGGCCGTAGGGGATGGCCTGCACGACCTTCTGGCCCCCGGCGGGGAAGTGCTTGACCTGGGCGGGCGCTGCGTCCTCCCCGGCCTGGCCGACAGCCACATTCATTTTACCTGGTACGCCCTTGGCCTGCACACCCTGGACCTGACCAGGGCAGCGACGCTGGGGGAGATGCTGGCGCTGGTGGCGGAACGGGCGCGGGAGATGCCGTCTGGCGAGCAGTGTCGTGAGGTTGCCTCGGTCTCCGTTCGCCGAAGGTCTCCGTTCGCCGGTCTCCGTTCGCCGAAGGTCTCCCGACCGAGGCCAAGATGGATTCTTGGGCGGGGATGGAACCAGGAACTGTGGCCCGGACGGCGTTTTCCCACGGCCGCCGATCTGGACAGTGTCGCGCCGGCACACCCGGTCGCGCTCACGGCCAAGAGCGGCCACGCGCTGGTGGCAAACTCGCTTGTGCTCCAGTTGGCCGGCATCACCGCCGAGACGCCTAACCCCCCCGGCGGGCGCATCGGGCGCGACGCGGAGGGCCACCCGGATGGGATGCTCTTCGAGGACAGCGCGATGGAGCTGGTCACCGACCTCATTCCGCCGCCCGAACCGGGGGAGACCGACAGTGTGCTGCAGGAGGCCTTCCCGGGCGCGTGGCGCGTGGGGCTGACGGCCATCCACGACATGGACGGTCCCCCGGCCTTCGCGGCCTACCAGCGGCTGCATGTTCAGGGTGAATTCGGCCTGCGGGTGGTCAAGTACTTGCCTGTTGACATGCTCGACTGCGCGCTGCAAATTAGCCTGCGGGCGGGGCTAGGCGACGACTGGCTGCGGGTGGGCGGTATCAAGGTCTTCGCCGACGGCGCGCTGGGACCTCGCACGGCGGCGATGCTGGCCCCCTACGAGGGGGAACCAGAGAACGTGGGTGTCCTGAGCATGGACGAGGATGCACTGCGTGAGCTGGCCCGCAGGGCAGTGGCGGGTGGATTACCGCTAGCCGTGCACGCCATCGGCGACCGGGCCAATCGGCTGGTGCTGGAAGTGCTGGCTGATGTCGGCACAGCGGGCACGGGCGGGCTGCGCCATCGCATCGAGCACGTGCAACTGCTCCACCCTGACGATTTGCCCCGCCTGGCCATGCTGGGCGTGGTGGCCTCGATGCAGCCGGTACACGCCACGCAGGATTACGAGATGGCTGATCGCTACTGGGGCGACCGCTGCGCCGCCAGTTACGCCTGGCGCAGCCTGCTGGAGGCTGGCACGGTGCTGGCCTTCGGCTCCGATTGCCCCGTGGAGGACCTCAATCCCTTCCTCGGCATCCACGCCGCCGTGACGCGTCGCCGCGCCGATGGCTCCCCTGGCCCGGAGGGTTGGTATCCTCAGCAGCGACTGACAGTAGAGGAGGCGGTGCGTGCCTACACGCTGGGTGCGGCCTACGCCGCTGGCCTGGAGGACCGGCTGGGCTCGCTGGCCCCCGGCAAACTGGCCGACCTGGTCGTGCTCGACCGGGACATCTTCACTTGTGATCCAATGGCGATCGCGGAGACGCGGGTGGTGGCTACGATGATCGGGGGGCGGTTCGTGTATAGCGAGGAGTGACACTAATGTCAACCTACCGCTCTCTGCATTGCCAGTTCACCGGTCCCTTTTCCGGCGCCGGTGTCACAGATCCACGATGCAGCCGAGGCCGGGTACGTCGGTGGCGATGAGCCAGCCCTCCTTCAGGAGAAAGCCGGGCACGGTCGGGTCGCCAATCAGGTCCAAATGGCCGTCGAGGTCCCCATAGCGAACGTTGGGACTGCTCAGCGCGAAGCTCAGCCCGGCGGCAGTGAGCAGCGCTGGCTCGTTGACACAACTGACCATCGTGGCCACCTTTGCAGCGCGGGCGATGGTGTCCACCTGGCGCGCACAGCGCAGCCCCCCACACGTAGCCAGTTTAACGCTCAGCCCGTCGGAGGCTCGACGGGCAGCAATCTCCAGTGCCGAGGCAGACCCCACCACGCTCTGGTCGGCCAGGATGGGTACCGGGCTGTGCTTCGTGACCTGGCGCAGTCTGTCCAGGTCGTCGGCGGGCGTGGGCTGTTCCAGCATCTCCAGCTTTCCCTCTAGCGCACGGGCCACATCCAGCGCCTGTTGGACGGTGTACCCCTGGTCGGCATCCAGGCGCAGGGTGAAATGGGCCAAGGCCAGGGTTTCATGGATCGCTCGCACCCGGCGGACGTCTTCCTCAGGATCGAGGCCGCCCTTGATCTTGAGAATGCGGAACCCTTGTCGGGCACGCTCGCGGGCTAACTCGACGGTCTCCTTGACCGGCGCGATGCTGATGGTGGCAGACGTCTGGATGCGGTTCCGGTAGCCGCCCAGCAGGCGATAGAGGGGCATCCCGGCGGCAAGGCCCAGGAGATCGTGAAAGGCAATGTCGAACGCGCACAGGGCCGACGGGGTACCCTCGGTCAGTTGGGCCAGTTCTTCCAGTCCGTACTCGATGTTGAGCGGGTTCAGGTCGCGGGCGCGGTCGGCGCAGACTCGACAGGCCCGGATGACATCCTCCAGCGTCTCACCAGTGATAGTCGGGTCAAAGGCGGCACAGCCCCATGCGATCTGCCCCTGGCGTGTCTCAATGTGCACGAACACTACCGTCACACGATCAATCTCTGGGTGGCAGGCCGTCCGATAGGGCAGACGCAAGCTCAATTCGACCGGGATTACTTCGACGTTCGTGATTTGCAAGGGTTACCTCCCTCTTAGATTAAGCCCAACTCCCTGGCGCGCCGGGCAACCTGGGTGCGGTTACGCACACCGGACTTTTGCAGACTCTCCATCTACGCCGTCTTTACGGTTTTCCTCGCATCCCACGCGTGGAGCGTGGGGCGAAACCCGCATGCCTCTCCCGTGTTTGAATAGGGCCGCGCCGAGCGCGCCAAGTACAAACCCCTTCCGTCCGTCGCTATTCTTGAGAAACAGGAGGCCAATCCTTCGTCACCAACGGAAGATAGACGTTCCCCTCGACGGTGATGGCGTGTGTGGCATCGCCGATGTACCCGATGGCATTGAACGCCACGACGGCGATGGTTTTGGGGCCGACGACGGCCCAGGTGAAGCGCGCCGTGTCGCTGAGGCCGCCACTGTGGACGACATCCGTCTGATCGGTGGCCTGCCAGGTGTAGGTGATGGGCTGCATAAGCGTGCCTGTAGTGGGCTGCAGGAGCGTGCCCGTGAGCGGGCTGACAGTGGCGGTGAAGGCATACCCTGTGCCGACGGTACCCACCGGCAGGCCAACGACACGCACGGGGGACCTGCTGCGCACGGTGTAGGCCGCCGTGCTGGTGTAGCCATGCATGTCGGCGATCTGGAACTGGATGCGGTTGGCCGTCTGCCTGGGATAGACGAAGGGCACGCTGGAGGCAGTGATGGTCTGGACCTCGTTGGTGCCGCTGATGCCCGTGCACGTGGCCGTGATCCAATCGCGCCACGACACGCCACCATCCGTCGAGAAACGGGTGCGGGCGCTGTCCACGTTCAGGCCGGAAATTTCATCGAAGACGCGGACGGTGCACGTGGGCGGGCTTCCTCCTTCCCACCATTCGGGTGCAAAGTCCTGCCAGCCGGCCGGCGGGCTGGTGTCTAGCGTGACGGTCGTGGTCAGGTCGGCCGAGACATTACCCGCGCCGTCTATGAACTTGATAGTGACGGTTTTGATTCCTTCGCCTGGGGTGAGCCGCCACTGCGCACTGCTGGCGACGTCCGTGGGATAGCCGACGATGAGCACGCGGTCCAGGTACAGGTCAGCGGTGGCACGAAAGGCGGTGCGGAACTCCAGGCCGGTGGCAGTCTCGGTCTCCTGGGCGTCGGTGTAGTTAAAGTCCACCGGGAATTCCTGGTAGGTGTCGGCAGCGCGCAAGTCCGTGCCGTGCAGGCGGCGCAAGCCCAGGATACGCTCGCCGCCGTCGTCCACCACGTCGAGCGTGGCGACCTCGGCAGTGGTGGTCACGCTGTTTGTCTTCAGGCGGAAGTAAGCGCGATAGGCATAGCCAGGCGGAAGGTCGTAAGTGTATGGGCCGTACCATGACCCGGCGCTGTGCGTACCGGCCAGCCCGCGCCAGGCTCTGCCGTTCAGCGCGTCTTCGTCTTCAACCTCTTCGCCTGTGCTTGGCTGGTGGTACAGATCCTCGCCCTCCCAGGCCCATCCCTCGTTGCTGAAAGCCATCGTCTGCACGCCACTGCCCGGGCTGGGATCGGTCGCGGAAAGGGAGGAGAGGGTAATGGTGATGCTGTCGGTGTAGGTATCGCAGATCGCTGCCGTGGTTTCCGTCGGTGGCTGGCGGTCGAGCCCAATGTGCACCACCTGGGTCCGCGTTTGCACGTTGCCCGTGCCGTCGGCGACGAGGAGAGAGATGGTGATGGCTGTCGAGGTGGTGTCGCTGAGGGCAGACACGTCCCACACCGTGCTCCACCCATCGCTGCCCACGGTGTCGGTGATGAGCAGAGTGGGAGTGTCGGTCACAGCGCCGGTCACAGCGTAAAACCCGACCGCACTCACGTCGCTTGCCTCGTCGCTGCCGTTGGCGATGATGTGCACCCGGTTGCTGGTGAGGAAATAGTCGGACCAGGGCAACGTCACGCCACCGGTTGGCATCGGGCCGCCGGTGCTGGGCAGTTCGACCGTGACGTCGGTGTAGTAGTGCGCGAGTATCTGCTGGTAGCCCCAGCCGTGCCACTCGGCCCAGCGGTAGGCCCCCCATTGGGACATTCCCCACCCGTGTCCCCAGCGCTCCCGCCCGAAACTGACGGGGTCATCCACGGCCTGAATGTAGTCGTACCCTGTCAGGCCGCGGGTTGGGCAGCCGTTCTCAGCGCTGTAGAAGGCCTTGATCACGTTGCCCTGGTAGGCGATGTACTGGCCCTGTGTATCATCGGTGGCGGCGTCGCTCTGTGGGTGGCGTTGATCCTCCCGCCCCATGACCTGATAGTCGGTCCAGTCGGAGACGTCCCAGTCCCAATCGGCGTGCTCCTTTGTGTAGTACCAGGCGTAGGTGCGTGCGGCTACAGCCTGGACCTTGAGCGCCTCGATGGGCCAAGACGCGGGCATTTCCACCGGCACCGCTCGTTTGACGTACGTCTCGAAGGTGATGACGTCAATCTGGCCGACCGGCACGTCTGAGCGGTAATAGTTTTCTTCGTGGTGGATGACGCGAATGGTAACCGGTGATGTCTGCTGGATGAGAGGGGCCTGCACGCTGGCCAACCCCCATCCCTGGCCCGTCCCCCTACGAGGGGGAAGGGAAACAGCAGCATACGGCGGGGGTTCCCCTCCCTGTTCTTCTCCCTCCCCCCGTGGGGGAGGGCCGGGGAGGGGTCGGGCTCCCTCCCCCCGTGGGGGAGGGTTGGGGAGGGGTCGGGCCAGCTCCAGCACCCACACATCGCCCTCTCGGTTGAAGGCCAGGTAGCGGCCATCGGGCGACCAGGCGGGGCTGCTCTCTTCAAGATCGTTGCGAAGGCCGTTGCGCGGCAGTGGCCGTAAACCCCCTCCGTCTGGGTTCACCAGCCAGATGTCGCTGGCCGATGCGGTCTCGGCCCCCAGCGGTGTGCGCGAGAAGGCCAGCGTCCGCCCGTCCGGCGACCAACTGGGCGCGCTGAATATCTCCGCCTGACCCCGGACCAGGAGAACCGGCGCTTCCTCGCCAGCCACGTCCGCCACCCACAGCGTGGGCGAGAGGTCCTCGGCAGCAGTCACGTAGGCCAGCCGTCGCCCATCCGGTGACCAGGCGAAATGCAGAACCTGTGTGTCTGTGACCAGCCGCCTGGGTTCTCCACCAGGATGAGGCAGTGCCCACAGGTGCGTGTCATCGCTCCAGGCGGCGCGTCCCTCGGCGGCGCTCAAGTGAACTCGTGCCCCGGTGGGCAGAGGGGGGAGGTCGGCAGGCACAGCCGTTGCTCCCTCGCCGCGCAGCCACACCCGCCCGGCCTGGGCGAAGGCCAGTCTTCCGCCGACCCAGGCCGGAGACATCCGCCAGTCGGCGGTGGTCCACGCTTTCTCCTGACCGCTGTTCGGGTCCAGCACGCGGACTTCCCAGCGCCCGTCTCCGGCGAAGGCCAGGACCGCCAGTCGCTGCCCATCTCCGCTGTAGGCCGGTTGGACCGCGTTTTTGCTGAGCCTGGTAGCCGGGTCGCCCAGGACGCTCACTGCCCACAATTCGCTGAGCGTCTGACGGGTCGTGCCATCGCCGATCACCACCCCCCAGCGGTTGACGAGCACCGTGCGGCCATCGGGCGACCAGCCAGCGAAGCGAGAGCGACCGTCGGCAGTCAGCGGCCACGCGCCGCCTATCCCCTGCGCTTTTGTATGCAGTGCACCGAGTTGAGTCAACAGCAGCAATACCCCCAGCGTCGCCAGGCTCGTAGATAGTATTACGTACCACTCACGTCTTGATCGCATAGCTTGATAGGATACCCTCTATCCCCTCAACCCAGCCGCCTTCGCCCCTGCTGGCAACACTCCTCGTATCTACGGCAGATGGACGTGGGGGTCCACCGGGCGGCCCTGGTAGCGCAACTCGAAGTGCAGGTGCGGTCCGGTGGAATAGCCGGTGCTGCCTGCCCCGCCAAGGAGCTCTCCTTGCCGTACCTCCTGCCCGGCCTTGACCACGATCTCCGAGAGATGAGCGTAGTAGGAGCGCCAGCCGTTGTCGTGTTCCACGATAACCAGGTTGCCGTAGCCGCCTCCCCACTCGGCGAAGACCACTACCCCGTCCGCCACTGCGACGATGGGGTCCCACATCCTGGCGGCGATGTCGAGGCCGATGTGACCGGGATTACCAGGGTCGTGGAATGTCCAGCCAGAGATTGCACGCCGCGTGGTGGGCCACTGGAACTGCCCTTGAGCGGCAGCGATAGCGTGACCGCTGGGTGCCGCGACCGTTGGTTGTTGAGGGAGAGGCGTTCCAGGCGTGGCCGGCGCAGGTGCACCTGAGAGAGTGAGCAAGAGGGAGTATCGGCCTGGCGCGCCTGAGGCTGGCACCACCCGCACGCGGTAAAGGCCGGTGGTCGGCAGGTGCGGCCCGACCAGGTAGGGGGGCAGGAACACGGAGCCTTCTTCCTGCGTCAGCACAGTCCCGTCGGGGGCGACCAGGTGGACAGCCAGTTCGGCCTCCACATTGGAGCCGGAGCCGGGATGGAGCCACGTTTCGATGGTGACAGACTGTCCGGCGCGGCCCCGAAACTGCCATTCGTCCCTGACCTCCGCGCCCAGTGTCCCCTCCGCGGGCTCACCAGGTACAAGCCAGGCAGCGGTATGCGCCGGAATCTGTGTTTCGCTGGGAAGTGCCAGGGGCGACTCCATCCAGCCACGCGCCAGGGACGGCTCCATCCAGCGACGTGCCAATCCCGCTCCGGTCAGGTAGGCCGCCGCCGCCAACACGGCGGCCAGAATCGCCCACATCAATAGTGCAAGTGGGCCTCCCCTGCCCCCTGTTGGTTTCATCTCCATTCCTTACCGCTGCACGACTTTCCCCTGCATATCCGGCGGCACCGGCGTGCACATCGGGTCGAGCACCGTTGGCGTTGTCAGATACCCAGCGCCACCCGTGAATCCAGCCCCGCCCGTTCCAGGATCAAGTTTCAGCGACATAGCCCCTCTCAGCGCGAGAGGGGCTGTGTGACCTCACGTAGCGATTATCGCTGCAATATCCGGCCCTGCATATCTGGTGGCACCGGTACCCCCATCAAGTCCAGCACCGTGGGGGCTACGTCCATCAGTTGCAACCCCTCCACATATCGGCCGCCGTGGTTCCGGCGTGGGTCCCAGAGGATGCATACGCCATTTTGGTCGTGGTTGGCATCGTCTGGTCCGAGGTCGTTCTCGAATGTGTAGACGTCGGGCAGGCCGAAGGAGCCCAGCGACCGCCAGCGCAGGTTGCCGAAGTAGACCA
>CAYPOY010000222.1:0-8808 GCA_964412395.1 uncultured Anaerolineales bacterium
GCAAGCTGTGGAGCGAGGTAATTAAGAGTATCTACACCCAATTCAAATGACGCACCGCGAGAATGGAAAATCATTTATGAATCCGACAGCAAGAAGTAGGCTGCGCCACAGTGACCTGTTCAACCTCACAGCACCGACCGGCGCTCTCAGAGTTCTCCCAGAGTGGGCAGCGCAAGCACACCGATCGCGCGATGTCGACCGGCGTTGCCGTGCCACCCCCTGCTCCGCCACACAACCCCACCACGGCTCAGGTGTCTGGCCCATTTCAGGATCTCTGCGAACGCTGACTCAGTCATCAACACGAGCCACCCGCTTCCGACTTCAACATGCAAGCGCTCACTGGCCTGGTGCAAAGGACCATCGCTCCACCAGACGCTTTCGACAACCGGAGCACCTCGTTGGTCTGCCCAGCGAAACCAGCCACCGGGGATCGGTTGCCATCCCAGTGCGTGACCTACTGCGGGATTGAACGCTAGCCAGTCAGCTCCAGGTGTCTCGAAGTAACGTCCGTCACAAGCTATGACAAGATGATCCTCCGGCGCGTGTAAGCTCAGATAGTCAGACACCTGTGCGCTTAGGAATCTGGCAAACGGTGGGTGTCCCCTCCCTACATCCAAACCGTCCCACAACCCGTCTTCGGCCACTGCTCTGATCGTCGCTATCCTCTCTTCCTCGGGCCACCTCTCTTGAAGACGCTTCAGCCACGTCCACTCCCCAACAATGATCCAACCATCGGATGTTCGGGACCGCAGCAAAGAGAGCGAGTCCTCGGCTGTATCGAGCCAATCATCAGGCAGGCGAATGTACGAGTAACCCTCGTCAGGGATACCTCCTATGGGGCTGACACATAGTAGGCGTCGATCTGGCCGCCAACGGATGAAAGCCGGATCATAGTGTATCAGCACTTTCGACAGCCACCTCAGCGCATCTGGTGAGAGGTATCCTCCGTCATATAGCTCGGCCACCGTATAGGCGAGGGCATGTCTTGCTGGCGCAATGTGAGGCTTGTAATGGTCGTGGCGGAGTCCAACCTGATCAAGGAACACCGAAAGTCGCCTCGGATCGAGAGTCTCATTCTCAGTCAGCCACGTTCGCTTTGCCTCCAACCTCCGGAAATGCTGCACAGCTCGATAAAGCACGTTGTCTTCAGGTAGCCCGGCGGCTTCCGCGATTGCGCGGGCCTCGATATCCAGCGGACGCAGTATAAATGCCGGGTCGCCAACCAAGACCGGCACATCATCCTTTTCTACGACTTGCTCCGTCCGGTGAAGTGCAAGTGTAGGGAGATGAAGCATGTAGATCGCTGGAGTCTTCCGCTCCACAGGTATCGGTGTCGGCGGCTTGTCGCTGATCCGTGCGTAGACAGCGCTCGCCATCAGACGAACAGTGAAATTCGGCGACGAACGTAGCCTTTCCAACATTCCCTTGAAAGGCACAACGGTGAACGGATCTCCTATGCTCGCTGCGTCTAGCACCATCAACGCCCGCTCGACGGCTTGGTCGGTGCTTGCCAAAGATCCCTGCACGGCGGTCGTGACTGCTTGGCTGCCGTCCAGCAAGGCAGCGGTGCATGCCCGAACTGCCGCTTGCGCGACGGAGTATGAGGGGTGATCGAGGTAAAGCGCGAGGAGGTCAGCTACAGCCCGGTCAGGAGTGTCTTCCTCCGGCGTGCCGACGGGATCCTCCAACATTGCCTCCAATGCCGGTAGCGGCTCTACCGGGACGGTCGCGAACAACTCATCGAGGTAGGTCTCGATGGCAGGCCAGACCTCTGCAACAGGCACCTCGCCGCTCAGCAGCGTCAGCACGTCATATAGGTGCAGGACTACCCGGCCAGGGGCACGAAACCGTTCGCCAAGGTCGCGGGCATACAGCTCAATGGCCATTTCCCGTGCTTGATCTGGATCGATAGCGATGAGCTGCTGTAGTGCCGTATGCCGCGCGCCTCCATCGAAATAGGGATCCCAACCCGATGCCTTCATCGCGTCCAGCGCCTGCTCGGCTAGCGTACATGCTGAGACGCGATCGCCGAACTCCAAGAATCGCTTACTCAACGCGACAAGCGACTGACTCAACTGATTCTCGCTCCACAGCTTTCCGGTCAGCCTTTCCTCGATGAGATCTTCGACTTCCCCGAGCTGGGGCTCGAAATCAAGTTGTGGGGCCAGGTGTTCCACAACGGCTGCCCAATCAAAGGACCTAGACTGTCCTCGGTCCTCAGCCTCAAGCAATGCCCGAAGATCATCTACCGTCCGTACCTGGGCCAGCACCTCGTCTGGCTCCAGACGCTCTCCGTTCTTAAGGTGAAGACTTTCATCCAGCTGGCTACTGCTATATCCTGACTGATCCTCAAATTCGGACGGCTGTACTTCCACTTGATCAGACGCGACGCCAATTGTGCGGAGGCCGGCGGCAACCCCACGATACCACCCTGCTCTGCTGTCGGCCAGGGTGTCAACCCTAATACGAGGGACCAGATACCGAGCCACGTCAAGCGCGGCATTGTTTCCGAGTTGATCTGATGTGCGCACAATGAGTGCCTCTACCAAGTCAGGCTCAGTACCTGGCACGAGGGGCAAAATAAGATCAACAACAGTATGAAGGACTTCCCTGACTGGAGGTTCTTGCGCATCCAGGGCTCCTCTGAGAAGACGAGCCACACCGCCTTGATGGCTTACGACGTGATGCTCAAGAAGGCCCTTCAGCAATCTCACCGCCCGACGCGGGCTCCACCGAAACACCACGTCCAAGAGCTCTTCCGCAGCGTCGCCCACTCCGGATGCACTTCCCTGAACACTAAGAATCCTCCGCAACATGAGGCGGGTCCGTTCTTCAGTTTGGTCGGGCTCTAACCCGTTGAAGCGGCCCAACCAATTGACCCATCCGGGGAGTTGGTAGTCCTTTTCGCTCAGAATACCTCTCGCTGCCCTGACCATCCGCCGAAGCTCTATGACCGCCGCTTCAGGTTTCCCAAGCGCGAGCCAAGCTTTTGCCTGTGCCTCACATGCTTCTACTCGACTGTACGGATCAAGGTCCTGGAACATGACAGGTTCGATTCGGTGAAGCTGTGCTTTTGCCCACGCTTGATCCGCTCCGACTCCGACAAGCGCGACAACGAGTTCGCGTTGGAGGTTGGTTCCCCACAAGGGTCCTTCGTCAGGATCTGTCCAGCGTGCTCCGAATTCTTCCCTGAGAGCTGTCACAACTTCGTCGCCATGCGCAGCCGCCGCTGCTACCACATAGCGTAACACATCAATACGAGCACCCGTCACAGTCAAGTGAAGCGACATACGCCCCGGTGTCCACCATGGTCCTAAGAAGTCGAGGATCCAATGTACCTCCTGCAGGAACGTGACCGGTTTCAGACAATGGCCTGAACGTCCCCATGCCCACAATCGGGCCAGGCAGAAAACCGCCAGTGCAACTTGGCACCATCCGGCTTTCTCCTCGTCCTTGACGTACTCGCTGAAGCTAGTGTGCGCCTCGGCTTCCCTCAGAAGCGCTCTGGGCTCTCGTGTTTCGCCGACCAGGTAATGGAGCCGTGCGCATCGGAATCGAAGTTCATGAAGGGTTGGTTCTTCCTCTCGGTGCAAGCTCATGTCCTGCAACGGCATAGGAGAGAGGTCACTTGCCCAGGCCCGGGCTACCGCCTCGTCGTTCGCAACGCGCAGCGCCAGTTCGGCTACGGAGAGACGGGCCTCCGTCCGCCAACGTCCTGCATCAGCGTCGAGCTCTGCCGGCTTCAGCATCGCAAGTAACTCGCGCAGAAGCGTGCGGGCTCTATCGATCTCGCTGGTTTCTTGTGCCCGTTCGGCGGACCGGAGCAGCGCAAAGAACCGATCCAGCCGGTCTCTCTTCTCATCCAGGGCATCGAACAGAATTTGCCACGCTGCCCAGTCGCCCCGCTCACCACAGGCGAGTGCACCTTGAAACAGCAACCAGTTTTGGAGCTTATGGCTCGCTCGTTCGGGATTCTCCCTTTCAGGCCGCCTGGACTCGGTGCGGATTCGCCGAACCACCTGTACCGTTTCCTCAGGACCGCGAAAGACCACTGCGCTCTGCACCCACTCACGGAGGAGGTCCCAGAGGTTCTGAGGCCGAGTGTGATCGTCGGGAATCGGTCGGCCAGATAAGGATTCCAGCGGCTCGGCCAGCTCGAATAGACGTCGCCCCTCCCTCGCAAGGCCAGCTTCGATCAAACGAGTACTGAGACGGAGTGCCTGCTCTGCACCAACGCGGAGCCGGTTCCCATCTCGGAGATGCTCGGCTGCTGTCACAGCCTCACCGGCCTCAAGTAACAGGTCGGGGAGCAAGCGGTCTTCCAGCGTCCAAGCTCGCTGCTCCAGTGCCGCTCCCACGAGCGTCAGCCGGGCCAATGCTACCACATCCCTGTACACGCCAGCGGCCTGGAGCGCCAGTCGGGCGTCGGTCTGAACGGCATCAAGTGGCCGGAGCGCCTCGATTTGCTCTCGGAACCATTCCTGTGTAGCCATTGCTACTACGGCGTCGTATTCCCCAGCGCTGTATCGATGATACAGGGCTTCCCATCGCCACGGCACCGGCGACGTTTCATAACGCCCAGCAAGCTCGCGATGGTACGCTTGGTTCTGTTGCTCTGCCGTCTGGCCTGGAAGCAGTTCTGCAGTCCGCTCCTGGAGAAAGAGACGGAAGCTGTTGTGGAAGAATACCCAGCGATCCTCACCCTCCTCCTCGAAGTATTGAAGGAACAACCGCTGAAGCCTGCGGAGAGCAACTGGCTCCAGCCACCCCCCGGCCCACGTCATTGGGATTGCCCCACGTATCCTGGCTAGCAGCCCCAGTGTGTGCACAAGAACGTCGTCGTCCTGTATGTCCCGCCAGTGTCCCCAGTACTGCTCCTCGATATCGTCCTTGTACGGGATTGCCTCATCCAGTAACCTGGCGCGCTCCTCTGAACACTCGGCCAGACGCAACTGTTTGAGCAGATAGATCAGCGCAAGGGGATGTCCAGAGGAAAGATCAAAGACCTGTTGGCGCTCATCCGCATTAAGGATGGGCACAGCCTCTTCCGCGATTGTGTGCACGTCCGAGGGGGTTAGCCGGCCCATTTCGATCCGTCGCTCTTGCTGATTAAGGACGTGGTGCACACGAGGCGGAAGGTTTGCGAGTTCGTCAGTCTGGCTCCCTACAACGATATACACGCCGTCATGCACAGCCTCCGGAGGCGGAAGGTCGCGCAGCAAAGAACGCTCCGGGCACTGTTCGCGCGCGATATGATCGAGTCCGTCAATCAATATCACGGACTTTGTCTCAGTCACCACGTAGTCGTCTCCGAGTGCCTGGAGCTGCCTATGAAACAAGTTGAGCAGTGCAGTCCGGTCCGACGGATCGGGCCGCTCGGCCCTCTCAATTCCTGCCTCCTGCAGCCGAAGCGTGACGTCGTGGAGAAAGTTAATCGACTCCCCTCGCAGGACTGATGGGTCCTGTGCTTCAGGGACATAGGCGTAGTACCGGACAAGTCGAATCGGGAGGGCCCGGAGCGTCCGCGTGAGCAGTGTGGATTTACCCGAACCGGGTGGGCCAAACACGCCAACATACCCTCCAGGAAGCCCTGTGAGCGCGGCCTTGACCGCTTCCACTGTGTTCTGAATTGGTCGGTATAAGAACATCGGAGCGGGGAACTCGTGGATATTGCGATAAGCGTAGCGTCGCGTCCAGCCCAATCGCCGCAAGAGCTCCTCATGGCTGAGTTCGATAATGCGCTCAGCTCCTGCTGCCGTCGCGAAGAGGAAGTTGCTGAGGGCCAGCACGTCCGCGCCCTCTTCGGGAAGGATTGCCTGAAAGTCCAGCGAGCAGTCCAAAACGAATGCCGGGAACTCGTCGGCTGAGAGGCCGCCAGCGGTGCGAATCGACTCCCATACAGCAGCCCACTCTCCCTCTAGATCGAGCCTCCCGCGGAGTTGCGTCGGGCGCCACGCTTGTGCGATGAATGCAGCAAAGTGGTATGGGGTTGGGGGGGAGCCGATCTCTGGCCTCGACGCGCTCGTAGATGAGGAAGGTATTGCGTTTGTGACAAGGTGAACAACGACCCTACGACGAGGATGTAGCGTTCGCAACCGCCGCCAACCGTCTGCAAGTTGCGCAATCAGTGATGGTTCCTTGTTTGTGCCATGTACCAGGTCACGCAGCGTGACCGTTCCACGGTACTGCTTCCACTTCACTTGGTAACCATCGACACGGGCAGTTCTCGCGATTTGAAGGTCATCAACACGGCCAGCCTCTGGATCGGCTACCCGCACCCATTCCATATCGCCCTTCTTGAGTGCGTCGAGAATGGCTGCTGCGCCGACTAAGTATTGGGGCCTGTAACCGCTCACGGCCCGTCGCTCACCTTCACCGGGTCTTGTACTCATGTTGAGATTTTGTTCACTTTCAAAGCCCCTTTCTGGGCTTTGATCATAGCATGGGTGCCTCAGAGCGGCAAGAAGGTTTCTCTTGTCCGGCAGACGACGGTGCGACATCCTCCGCTTTTGATCAAGGCCCAGTATACGACTTTATCGTCAGATGGATCATCGAGGCGTGAGGGTCACAGCCGTTCAGTATACAACCTCACTTGCCTAGATTGACGTCAAAACCGCCGGAATCCGAGGGTTTTGGAGTCGCTCAGTATACAACTCTATTGTCATTCTACACCAGCACCCGCTCCACGACTTCATCCACCGGGGCCGGTCCTGCCAGTTCATCCAGCGTTTTCTGGATGGCCTCACGCTTTGTCATGCGGTACATTTTCCCAACTCCTTTCCCAGGAGTGGTGTCGCGCGACGTCGTGGTGAGCCTTTCGGCGGAGTTTACCCTGAGCGTAGTCGAAGGGCTCAGGAGAGACTCTGCCGAACCACGCCGGGGTGCGCCGGCCCCCTGGTCACAACCGCCTGGCGATCTCGCGCTCGTACTCCGGGAAGTACCGGCCGATGACGGTGAGGTCGAAAGAGCGCAGGATTGATTCCTTGGGCTCACGTTCCAAAAGGAAGCGAAACGACTCGATCACCAGCGCCTCGGGGCTGACCTTGCCCCCAGACAGCCGCTCATAGTCGGCCTTCCGAAGGGTCACACGATGACGGCTCTCTCCTCTCCCCTCCTTCACGGTCACCTGTAACTCGTATGTATCACCGTGGTCCGTTTTTTGCACTTCGATGTTCGCCACTCCTGAACCTCCTCTCTATCGCGCTTATCCTCAACCCACCGTTCCGCGCCAGGGCCGCCAGACAGACGCCGATCAGCACTATTGCAATTATACGTACGATGGCGGGGAAGGGCAAGAGCGCGCTAACTGACTGCGTGTCCCCACCGCTTCCCGCCGCATCGGTGCAAGCTTTGCACCAGAAGTTTGTGCAAACTTTGCACTAACTGTGCAGACATCACGCTTCGCCGGAGGGCTACCAGGATCAGAAGATAGGCACCAGGTGAGGCAAGCAGCTCGGGGCGACAGCGACGATCTCCTTCAGCGCGGCGTGGCTTCTGCAGGCCTACGCCCAGGACAGAGCGAACGACGCGGGGGCGACCCCGCTCACGTCCAAACGCTGGCCTTCAGTTCTTCGGGATCGAGGTTGATGCGCAATCGCCAACGGGCGCGGTATGGCCCCTCGTCCGGCAGCGTCGGATCGAGGAGTGCGTAGCGCGGATTGACGAGCGATTGCAGAGCAGCAATGGTCTCCGGACGGCCAAGGCTGTAGGTTTCCAAAAGGAAGCCGATCCGCCTGGCAGCCGCCTTGTGATTCAGGCGCTGGACGTAGGCCACCAGCCGGCTTTCATCCAGATCGTCCTTGCGCAGCCAGAGACCCTTGGCCAACTCCCCTAACCCACCGCATAGATGAGGACGGACAGCACAGTCGAGAAGTGTCTTCTCCAGGTCGCTTACCTGCACCTGTTCCTGATCGGTCACCCAGATCGGTTCCCATCCCCAGAAGGCGTGTGGGTTGGCGTAGACGAAGCGGTATTCCACGCCAGCGATGGTCCGGCTGATCCGTTGCCGGGGCACGGTCACGTACACCGTGATAACCGGCTGGGTGGTCATCTGAAGCAGCTCCATGGCGCTGTAGTGGGAGATGTAGCAGGGAAGAGGACCCAGCACCTCGCGGGCGATCACGTACCGGTCGGCCATAGGGATGCTTTCCAGCCCGGCTTCCAGGGGCACGATCAGGTACTTGCCCGGCACCAAGCGCACCAACCAGCGCTTGCGCACCAGCTTGCCGAGGAGCGCGGCTGTGGCTTTGTAGGTCTTGTCCGTGATGGCCTGGGCATCGGCGATGGAGAAGATGGTCTTTCCCTCGGCGCTGAGGCGGAGCAAGAGTTCCGCACTTGCCGGCCCTAGTGTCTTGGTGTTCTTCATCGGATGATTACCTTTCGTACTCCACGTTCTGTCCCACAAGCCGATTATACCATACGAGAGGTAATCAGGCGAACGCCGGGATATTGGCGGGAGTCCGTCACAGAGGTCTCCTCCAACGAGGCGAGGTTCCTGGAGGTCTTCGCCCAGGGCCTTGTGGTGAGCGCAGCCGAACCAAGGGCGAGGGACGCTGGCTCGACCCCGCGCTGGTAGTGGGCAAGAAGCGCCTCTACCATCCGCTTCCGCCGTTCCCGACCCGGAGTGATCAATGTACTGCTGAAACGCAGGGCGACGGTAGTGTAGACAGTATCACAAGAAAAGGCAGAGGAAGCCCCGGCCTGTGGCCGGGGATGAATCCGCCAAAAAACCGCAAGCGAGCGGCAGTTTGAAATGGGTGCAGTTACTCTCATTTACCGCCACCGAACATGGCCTACTTACGCCAGGTT
>CAYPOY010000223.1:0-8687 GCA_964412395.1 uncultured Anaerolineales bacterium
AACGAAAGTGAAGTTGCGTATGTACGTGCCGTCATGGAGAACCTGCCTACGCTGGCTAGAAGCCCTGTCTTAAGGGCAGGCGGCAGGCCCCAAAAGGGGAAGGTCTTAGGGCCATACAATCAAGCGGTGTATGGTATCCACCCGTTAGAAGACCCGGTGCAAAGCATACGTCCTAACGTCACGTAAAATGGACACACGGTTCGACTTTCTCGGCTTTAACATCCGGCAATACCGGGAGGTAATCTTCCCCGCAGATCAGAAACCTGATTGCCCCAGGATACTGATAATGATACGGTCACGTTGTAGTACCAGAATGGTTCCAACTGTGGTATACTAATGGTCAGTCGTGGGCTGTCAAGTTGATGGGCGTGGAGATGGGCGATGAGTAAAACCCCAAACCCCAAACCCCAAATCTCAAATCCCAGGTGGCTGGCGGCAATAATTGTCCCCCTGTCATTTGTCATTTGTCATTTGTCATTCGTCATTGTCACAGCTCAATCCGGCCCGCCAATCGTCATCAACGAGATCCAGTACCACCCCGCCTCCGACGACCACGGCGAGGAGTACATCGAACTCTACAACGCTGGCCCCACTGCCGTGGACCTCTCCGGCTGGCGGTTCAGCGACGGCATCGCGTACACCTTCCCGGTCTCCGCCTCCATCCCTCCTGGTGTCTACCTCGTCGTCGGCCACGACCCGGCCACGGTCGAGGCCATCTACGGCATCAGCGGCGTGTTGGGCCCCTTCGAGAGTGGCCGCCTCTCCAACGGCGGCGAGCGGGTGGCAATTGAGGACGCCGGTGGCGCTCTGATAGACGAGGTCACCTACGATGACCACCATCCTTGGCCCGAAGCACCGGACGGCGATGGCCCCTCGCTGGAACTGATCAACCCGATCTTCGATAACGACCATCCCTGCTCCTGGGGGGCCGGCCAGCCGGTCGAGACCAGCCTGGGCACCCCCGGGGCGCAGAACAGTATCTACTCGACCGATAACATTCCACCCTGTGTCACCGGCGTAGCGCACACCCCGGCCTTCCCCACCTCCAGCCAGCCGGTGACCATCACGGCGCTGGTGGACGATAACAGTGACGTCGTGACGGTGACGCTGCACTATCGCCCCGAAGGGACCTCCGACTACACGACGCTGGAGATGCCCCCCCCCTCCAGGGGGGGAGAAGGAGGGGGAATCTACACCGCTGTCATCACGGCCCACAACGACGGGCTGTACGTCGAGTTCTACGTCGCCGCAACCGATGACGAAGGGGCCGAGCGGACTGTGCCGGAGGGTGCACCGGGCGGTACCTCTGACGAGACTGGGCAGCCCGTCACCGTCAGTTACCTCTACCAGGTGGAGGACACCCCGCCGACCAGCACGCTGCCCATCTACCACCTCATCATGACGCAGGAGAACTGGAGCGAACTGACCACGCGCAACCTCTTCTCCAACGTCCTGCTGGATGCGACCTTCGTCTACTCGAGGGAGGTATTCTACAACGTCGGCGTGCGCTACCGGGGCGAGGGTTCCCGCGGCGCCTGGCCCCGTCCCTACCGCATCAAGTTCCGCGATGCGCACGAGTTCAAAGGCGAAAGTGGAAATGGCCGGGAGCGGGTCAACCTGGTGAGCGACAACCTGGGGCGCGAGGCGCTGGCCCACGACCTCTTCCAGCGCGTCGGGCTGCCAGCTCCAGACACCCGCTTTGTGACGTTCTACGTCAACGAGAACCGGCAGGGCGACTATCTGGACATCGAGCAGGTGGACAACGACTTTCTGAGGGCACACTTCCCGGAAGACGACGACGGCAACCTCTACCGTGGCTTCGACGGGGCTGACCTGCGTTATCGCGGCCTCGACCCCGACGATTACCGCCCCTATTACCTCAAGAAGAACAACGAGGATGCGGACGACTACTCCGACGTCATCGCGCTGACCGATGCACTCGATAACAGCCCCGACGAAACCTTCCGCGCCGAGGCGGAGGCGCTAGCTGACATGTGGGAGTGGCTGCGCTGGTTCGCCGTCCAGGCGGTGCTGGACAACCACGAGGGGGCATTGTGGATCGGACAGGGTGACGACTACTTTCTCTATCACCGTCCGTCCGATGATCGCTTCATCCTCATCTCCTGGGACCACGATTCCACCTTCATGTACGCAGACCACTCCATCTGGGAGCCAAACTGGTTGGCCAGTGAAATTGTGCAGCGCATCCTGCATTACCCGGACTTCAAGCGTTGGTACTACCAGGGCATCGCCAGCATCGCGGCGGACGAGTTCTCGGTGGCGGAGATGTACCCACGCATTGACGCCCTGCCCGAGGTGGTGGGCAGCGAGGAGCGGGACAGGCTCAAGTGGTACGTCTCCGCCCGCATCCCGGAGCTGAACGATCAGATACCCGACAAGGCGCTTTCCATCAGCACCAACGGTGGGGCGAACTTCGCCACGACGCAGCCGGAGGTGACGCTGGAGGGGGTTTGCTCCCCCCTGCGCGACGTCTATGTCAACGGTGTAGGGGGAACCCTCGCGGTCGCCCCACGGGTACAGTACCCGACGGCGACGACCTGGCACTATACCAGCACGCTCTGGACGCGGGACAACGTCTTCGTCATCACCGATGGGCTGGACAGCCGCACGATAACGGTGTACCTGGACACCTTTCACGGCGGCACGTTGGCGGAGAACACCACGCTCCCGACCAGCGGCTATCCGTATGCCATCACCGACGACATCGTCGTACCGGCGGGCGTCACGCTGACCGTCGAACCGGGTGTGACGCTGCAGTTCAAGGCGAACCGCTCGCTGCGTGTTGAGGAAGGGGGGCGGCTGCTGGCAGAGGGCACCGCCGCGCAACCCATCGTCTTCACGCGGCAGGGTGATGGCTACTGGGGCGGTATTCTGCTCGAATGCACCCAGGCGGATAATCGCATCAGCCACGCGGTGATCGAGTACACAAAGGAGGTGATCACCTATCCACGCACCCACGGTGTCTCTGCATACGGTTCGACGGTGACCATCGCCGACAGTGTGCTCCGCCACACCGACGCCAGTGTCGCTGTCCAGACCTATCCCTGGGAAGGTTACGATCCAACGATCTACCTGATGCGCAATGAGATAACTAACATCGAGAGCGACGCCGTGCACGTCACTGGCGGATACGCCTTCATCCAGGGTAATCACATCCACGACGTCCGGCGAGGCATCTACCCGCTGGAAGGCATCGAGGTCAGCCACATGATCACGCCCGCGCTGGTATTGGACAATCACATCCACGACGTTTCGGACGATTGTCTTGATCTGAACCACTCGTCGGCGGTCATCGAGCGCAACGAGTTGCACCACTGCGGCGACAAGGGCATCTCCATTGGGCATCCCTCCTCCACGACGCTGGTGAACAATCTGATCTACGCTTGCCTGGGCGATGAGGGTGCCAACTACAGTGGCACGGGCATTGCGGTCAAAGATGGTGCGGTCTCGCGCATCGTGAACAACACGGTGGCCGCCAGTAGGCATGGCATTTACCTGTACGAAGGACACGAGGGTGAGGGGGGAGGCAGTGCCACAGTAGTCAACTGTATCGTGTGGGGCAACGAGGCGGATTTGGAACTGGACGCGCTTTCCGTCATCACCATCACCTACTCTGACATTTGCTCCGGCACTGGGACCGCTGTTTGGCCCGGCGAGGGGAACATCAACGCCGACCCGCTCTTTCGTGCCCCGCAAAGCGGCAACTACCGGCTGCTGGAGGATTCGCCGTGCGTAGACGCGGGCACGCCGGTGGGCGCGCCGGACGAGGACATCCATGGGATCTACCGGCCCCACGGCGAGGGGTATGACCTGGGGGCGCACGAGTTTTTCGAGTTTTTCTCATTCTACCTGCCGTTGATCTTGCGGTCGTATTGATGCACGTCTCGCCGCAATGGGGTATAATGATGTTCGGAGGGGAAAGCAATGGTCGAGAGAGCACGGCAACGTCCCTACTTCTTCTGGGACTATGACATCACCGAAGAGGAAGTGCGCGAGATTCTGCGCAGCGGTAACGAAGTCGAGAAAGCGTGGGTCATTACTCGTATTCTGGAGCACGCCAAATGGGAGGATATTTGGCGCTACTTGACCGTGCGGGACATCCAGGAGAATCTCAAACGCCTCCGGTTCCGGTGGCCCCGCGACCGGGAACTCTGGACTTACGCAATAGCGAGGTGGACGGGCAATGACCATCAATAGTGAATTAACACCGCTTCAGGAGACATTCCTCCAGCGCTTTTTTGCGACCGAGACAGGTCGCCGCTTTTTCCTGACCGGCGGGACGGCTCTGGCGGCCTTCCATTTTCACCACCGTACCAGCGAAGACCTGGATTTGTTTACCTACGATGATCTGGTACTGTCCGAAGTGAACACACTTATGCCTCGTCTGGCACAGGAGATGAATTGTCGGATCGGAAGGACCAGGCGAGCGGAGTACTTCCGGCAATTTCTGTTGGAGCCGGAGACCGAAGACGCCCTTCCTCTCAAAATAGATCTGGTTCTCGAGTTTGGCCCCCGGTATGGCGAACTTCAGACCGTGCGGGGGATCATCGTGGACGCCATTGAGAACATCGGGGCGAACAAGATCACGGCCATCTTCGGACGCACTGATGCCAAGGACTTTGTAGACCTGTATTTCATCATCCAGGCTGGATACGAGTTTACGAAACTCCTGGGTATGGCGAGGGAGAAGGACACGGGCCTGATGGACTTCTACCTTGCCGGTACTTTGTTGCAGGTTAACAGAATCACCCGCCTGCCTGCTATGCGGAAACCGATTGAGATTTCTCAGTTACAGGAGTTCTTCACTCATCTAGCAAATGACCTGTTGGATCAATTAGACCCGACCACCAGTCACTGGTAGCTGGAGGGCGACCACAAGGGTCGCCCCTACGGCCATCATCCACACCATCCTTGGCCCAACCTGCCGGAGGTTCCCTACGACGTGAACGCGTGGGCCCCGTCGTACCGACAGATCGTGGATATGGGGAATCTCTCCCGCTCGGTGATGGCATGCCCGCCGGGGCAGTCGGGGCAACTGGGCAGTCCCCACTGCGACGACCTGATCGAGCTGTGGCTGAAAGGGGAGTACCAGCCAATGCTCTGGACGCGGGAGCAGGTGGAGTGGGAGGCGGAGGGAAAGTTGCGGCTGGAGCCATAGGTGCGCGAAGTGGCACGTGCCCGCTTGCCGTGCTGCAGGGGTCGTGTTATAATCAAATCAGGCCCCTGTAGCTCAGCCGGATAGAGCAGGAACCTCCTAAGTTCAAGGTCGCGCGTTCGAATCGCGCCAGGGGCACCACCCGCAGAAGCGGCTACCGTCCAGGTGACCGCTTTCTTCGTATATTGGAGGTGTCAGATGGCTACAGCAGAGGAACGGATGCAGGTCCTGAAGATGATTCAGGGTGGTCAGATTACCGCCGAGGAGGGGGCCCGCCTGCTGGAGGCTCTAAAAGAGGAAGACCAGCCAAAGGAGGAAACCCGGTCAGAAGGTCGAGGAAAGGGGCCGCGCCAGTTCCGCATCCGGGTGACCGACCTGGAGACGGGGCGGCAAAAGGTAGACATGCGCATGCCCTGGAGTCTGGTCAACGTCGGTGTCAACATGGGGGCGCGCTTCGCCCGCGAAGAGATCGAGGTAGGGGATTTCGTCGAGGCCATCCAGGCCGGTGCTAATGGGAAGATCATAGATGTGGTGGATGAAGAGGATAATGAACGGGTAGAAATCTTTGTGGAGTGATGAGCTAAGACTTCGAAAGCCTACTTCGACCGGCGGAGAACCATGAGGGTCCGGTCATCGGAGGGAGGAGTGTCGCCGATGAAGGCAACCACTGAGTCGTCAATGGCATCCAGCATCGCCTGGGCAGAACTGCCGTCAGCAGCCTGAATGGTCGCCCGCAGACGTTCTTCGCCGTAGATTTCGTTCTCTGGGGAAAAGGCCTCGGTGACGCCATCGGTGTAGAAAATCAAACTGTCACCTGGCTCCAGAGAGACGACGCGCTCCTCAAGTCGAACCCCCTCCAGCACGCCAAGCGCCATTCCCCCTTTGTGAAACTGTTCCAGTTCCCGTGTGCGAGACCGCAACAGCAGCGGTAGGTTATGTCCAGCATTGGCGTAGGCTAACTCCGCTGTCTCCAACGACAGAACGGCATAAACGGCAGTGACGAACATACCGTGTTGGGCATCGGGCACCAGCAAATCGTTGACGCGAGCCAGGGCAGCAGCTGGCGACATCTCCTCCAGCGCCGCCGCCCGCATCAGGGTGCGTGTGAGTGCCATGAAGAGGGCGGCAGGCATCCCCTTGTCGGCCACATCAGCGATGACCAACCCCAGCCGCCCGTCAGGTAACTCGAAAAAGTCATAGAAATCGCCCCCCACCTGGCGCGCCGCTCCCCAGGTGAAAGCCAACTCCCAGCCAGGCAGACCGGGCAATTGGTTGGGCATGAAGGTCTGCTGAATCTCGTGGGCGAGTTGCAATTCGTGTTCCAGCCGCTCGCGCTCGGCCATCTCTTGCTGAAGCCGGTCGTTCTGCACGGCCATGGCTGCCTGGTGTGCGATCCCGGTGATGATCTCCTGCCGCCTCGTCTTTGTTCTTTGGCAGGAGCGGCGCGACGTGCTGGCTTCCTCCAGCATCATTACGCCGAGCACATCGCCCTTCACCGAGAGGGGGACCGCCAGCACGGTAGGGGTACGGCTTGCCCGTGCCCTCTGTGGGGTCTCTGCAGAAATCGGCATGAAATCGGCGGCAAAGTCGGGCGGGAGTAGGGGTGTAGCTTGCCCGTGCCCTTCACCTCCCTCGCCATGAGCATCCGGCGGAGTACCAGGAGAGAAAGGGCATGGCTCGCTCGTGTTCTCGACTATGTAATCGTGCTCGCGGACGGCATCGAGGAGGGGAAATTCACCAGGCGCGTAGCGCCGGGTCAGGAGGGACGCTTTCGCGTCACGGGGAACCCCGTAGGCCTGCGCTGGCCGGAAGATGGATTGCTCATCATCCCATAAGAAGATGATGCACCATTCCACGCCGACCAGGATAGGCATGATGCGGACGATGGTACTCAGAATGTTGTCCAGGCTATTCATACTGGTCACTGTCTGCGCTACCTGGAGCAACGCCGCCGACACGTAGGCTTCTTCCCGCTGCGCTTCCAGCAGCCGGGTACTTTCGACAGCGGCCGCCGTCTGGTGGGCGATTCCCTGGATGATCGCCAGCCGTTCGTCGCGGAGCGTTCCCATGGCACCAGGCTCGGGCTGGTCGCTCTGATAGTCAACCAGCATCGCCCCCACCGCTTCGCCGTGGGCGAGCAGGGGCAACAGCAACAGCGACTCGAAACCGAGAGCCGAGAGAACTGCCTCCGGCAACCGGGGATCAGCAGCCGCGTCGTGGATGATGATGGTAGCCTTGTTGAGGCGCAGGTGGTCGAAGGCCGGCGCGTCGCCCAGCGCGATGTACCACTGGTCGAAAGCAGCCTGCTGTTCCACGCTGAGTCCATAAGCGGCAGCCGGCACAAACGATTCGGCGGGTTCATCCCACAGGAGAAGGGCACATCGGTCTACGCCGACCAGCATCGGCGCGAGGCGCACCACGGTCTCGAGTACCTGGTCGAGGGTGGTCAGTGATTGGGTGGCTTCGGCCACCTGAAGCATCACTGTCGAGATCCAGGCCTGTTCCTGGGCTGCCTGGTAGAGGCGGGTGTTTTCGATGGCAACGGCGGCATAGCTAGCGAAGGCCGCCGTTATCATCCGAGACTCGGCCCCGTAGCGTCCAGGGGTACGGTGGGCCAGGGTCAGCACCCCCAGCCGTTGGTTGCCCGCGCGCAACGGCGCGGCAATCGCGGAGTAATCAGGCGGAAGCCCCAGCGTGGCTCCCAGTGGCTCAGGAGGGGACTGTGGTGTGCGGATGATGGGATCGTCAGCGTGGAGCGCCTGCGCGAGCCAGGGGTCGGTACCGGGCGAGAAATCGCCGATGCACATCTCCACCGCGTAGCCACGAACAGCGGATATGCACAAATCGTCGTTGTGCAGGAGCCAGATGGCAGCCACATCGCAGGGGAGGGTGCGCTCCAACTCGGTCAGGATGGCTTCGAGCTCCCGGTCAAGGGCCACATTGGCGGAGAGGGGGCCGGCCATCTCTCGCATACTGTCAGCGACCTGACGCCGCCACCGTTCGGAGCGGTAGAGGTTCGCATTACGAATTGCGATGGCCACGCTGTCGGCCAGGGCCTCGAACAGGAAGCGGTCGTCGTCGCCAAAGATATCCTTCCGATCACTCTGCACGTCGAGCACACCCAGTACTTCGCCGCCGAAGATAAGGGGCACGGCCAGTTCGGCGCGGGTATGGACCGGCGGCAACTCCGAAGGACGATAGCGGGGATCGCGGCTCACGTCGTTGGCAAGCACTGTCTCCCCGTGGCAGGCCACCCAGGGGACGATGCCCTCGGAATCATCCAGGCTACAGGCCAGCCGACCCCCCTCCAGCTCCCCCCTATGAGGGGGGAGGGGTTGACCCCCCTCCGGCTGCCCTCTGTGAGGGGGGAGGGTCTGGCCCCCCTCCAGCTCCCCCCTATGAGGGGGGAGGGGTTGACCCCCCTCCGGCTGCCCTCTGTGAGGGGGGAGGGTCTGGCCCCCCTCCAGCTCCCCCCTATGAGGGGGGAGGGGTTGACCCCCCTCCGGCTGCC
>CAYPOY010000224.1:0-8533 GCA_964412395.1 uncultured Anaerolineales bacterium
TCAGTTTTTGCGCTCCAGGAAACATCTCGCTCCTGGTTGCGCAACCGTTACGCTAATGCTGCACCCACAGCATTAGCTACTACGGGCCATGGTTTGCCTCGGACTTGGGCACTTGACGGCTGGATTGCCTGGAAGTACCAGATAAGGATTAAGTTAAACACCTCATCCCACGGTGAAATGCTTAGCATTCGGTCAAGCGCAGTGAAACAGCGCATATACGTTCCAAGGTCACTATCCATAGTGATCCAAGAAGTTCCCAGTTGTTCAAGGGGAGTAGTTTCGTACGCTAAAACGGTTGCTGCGAATTCCAAATCTGTTTCGCTTTGTCGAACCCCTTTGATGAATAGAGGGCCGAGATACCCACCATTGGCAAATGACAAAAGACGGCTCAATATATTGAGGCGCTCTTGTGCTTCGCCCATCGTAAGAGTCGGGGTTTCCGTCATTTTTCTCGACTTACTCTCATCATCTTTGGGATGGTAGAGCCGCCCAACTGTGGTGATAAGTGTACCAATATTGCTTTGATTCGATGCGAGCCAGGTAAGAGCTTCTTGTCTTGTCTCTAAACCGATGTTCCAAGTGTTGTCTATTGACACTGTTATGAGCCGCCCTTCAGTAGCCTGGCCTGCGTCCCGACTTCCCTCTTTTCCCTCAACTTTTATCAATTTCTCTACCCATTTTTGCCCCTCTAAACTCTTTTCTTGAAATCGAGCATTGAGCAGGTAAAATGTAAAGGAGTGAAATCGGTTGTCTAAATCGCCGTAGTGCACCTGCCTAGCAGCCCCTCCCAATGATACGCGTGGTTGTCCAACAACAGTACCCCAACCTTGCCGGCCTACATATGGCTCCTCTATAGAAAACCAGCTTCCAACAAGAGGATTTTCTAATTTACGTCGTGCTTTCTTTGGCTCACATGCCATATCTCCGAGAGTCTCAAACTCCCAGGTGATGCGCGGCGATGGATAGACTTGTAAATCGGCATGCAAGCACCCAACACAATCGCCAGATTTGGCGATGTTGTTGTACAATTTGACCTTTTGCTTCAATAGTAAATCTGTAGGCTTAGGTAGCATATAGAGTTTCCTGGAGTTCTTGCTTCTTCATGCTCCATCATTTGACATGTCAGATCGCCTAACTCTAACAGCGAATCGCTCAGGCTGCCATCAACGTGCTATCCAGCGTGCCGCTGGGCACGTCGATGCTGCCATCACTTGTCAACCGTCACCGTCACGCGCAGGCGCTCAGGGAGGTCGCCGCCAGTCAGCTTGCGCAGCGCCCACTGTTGAACGTAGAGCGTGCCAATGATCGGCGGGCCGTCGCTGGCCTCTTCCTGGTAGCGGCGAGTGTTCCTGGTGTCCTTCTCGACTTTGAATGTCAGTTCCAGTTTGTCCATTGCTTGATGCCTCCTGTGGTCTGTGGGGGGTGTCGGTCATGGGTTTAGTGCTTCAACCGTGGTTGGTCATCCTTATACAACCCCTCATCTTCTGGTGCGTAACTGTTCAGGAATGCGCTATGGCTGCGGATCGGTGTGGGGAGGGGGTGTATTGTGATGGGCCATCGCCCTGCGTCCACCTGGGCGATCAACGATTTCGGCAAGGTTAGCTTTTCGCCGGGTTCAAGCTCGATTTCGTAGGTCAAGCTGACCAGACTGTCTTTCACATCAAGCACCTTCTGATGCATCACTTGCCAAGAGACGACCTCGAATGAGGAAACATACGACGATTCTACCAACTACGCCGTTTACGCCACGGTCAGCCTCGCCTCCAGCGTGCCGGTGCTGCTGTGGATGGTGGCCCGCCCAAGTTCTATATGCGCCCCTCTGAGGCAATTATCGTACAACCGGGAGGCAGTTATCGCACAACTCAGAGCAAGTTACTGCATGAGGCGGCTCCAGTTGTCGTATGATCAGATTTGGAGATTTGTAAATCCGCCAATCTTAAATCCCACCATCCCTGTGCTCATGCTGGCATCCCAACAACCTGCACCTGGAGTTGTTCTTTGACAACAAGGCCGCTCGATTCTAACAACTGGTCTATAGTATCCAACGTTGTGGCGTGATAATAACGCTCGCCACATTCCCGGCAAACCTCGGCTTCTACGTCGTCCACGATGTAGAGCCTCCCCCTCATCCTTATCTACCGGTCCTTGCAGCGTGGGGAGTATAGGGCTGATTGTGGGTTGTGTCAAGCCTGCGGAGTCCGCCGTTTCCACCGACTGGGGTGTCGCCGGGCTGAAGGGGGCGCTGGCTCAGTGGATCGGGGGGTGTCCTGGAGAGTCATTTTCCCCCGATGCAGAGCGACCGCAGGGCAATGCAGAGTCATTCCCAGTCCCCACGCGGCGACAATAGTACCCGCCGCCCCACTTGCTTCACCTCGACCGGTGCCAGCGGGCGAAAAACGCGGGGCCTGTCCTGAGCGGAACCGAAGGGCCGTGGACTAGTCTTGCGGCGAAATGGCGCATGCCATTGTTAGGTTTTTTGCCCCTCCAGTCGCCGCACCTGGACTGGCGTGAGTGACACTCTCAAGGAAAAACACCCATCTCCGCCAGTGTAGAGCACTCCCTCGAGGTGCCGGGCATCCTGGGGCTTCTGGAAAAATCCCCTTACGAAAGCGCCTCCAGCAGCGCCGGCAATACCTCCTGCGGGTCTGCCTCCAGGCACAGGTCGGCTACCTGGAAGATGGGGGCATCGGGGTCGGGGTGGATGGCGACGATGAACTTGGCCCCCTCAATGGCGGCGTTGTGGAACGTGTCACCCCGGATGCCCACCGCCACGTACACCTGCGGTGCAACTGTCACCCCGCGCACGTCCACAATCTGCCCGGGGCCGATCCAGCCCGCGTCCCGCGCCCCCCGGTCGCCGGCCACCTGGCCACCTAATGCCGCCGCCAACTGTTTGACCATCTCGAAGGCTTCGGCGAGCTCAGCCGAGCCGCCCCCCGCCTGCCGCCCGGCCGCCACGATCATCGAGGCTTGAGCAAGTGGCACCGGGGGCGGCTCAAAGCCCTCGGCCGGCCCCAGCACACGCACGGCCGGCTCCACCGGCTCCACATCCAGCGTCGTGGGCTCCCCTTTGCGGTAGGGATCGAGGAACGGTGCGGGGAAAGCCCCCGGCTCCACAGTGAGAAACTGCGGCCGTGCCTCGGAGCAGGCGGCGATCTCGAAATATTCACCGCCGTATATCGGGAAGGTAGCCTGTACCGTCCGGGTGGTCTCGTCCAGGCTGGCCGCCGTCACGTGCTCGATCAGGCCGCCGCCGGTGCGCTGCGCCAGCCTCGGTGCCAGTTCCTGCCCCTGAGCGGTGGCCCCGAAGATTACCACTTCTGGCTGCTCCGCCTCAACGAGATCGGATAGCACCTTCAGGTAGGGCTCCAACGCAAACTGAGCCAGCGAGGGATGGTCGGCTACGCGGACCCCGTCGGCCCCGGCCTGGTAGAGGGTCTGTGCCAGACTCGTGGTGAGCTCCGTCGAACCATCGGTCACGTCCTCGCCCAGCAGGACCCCGTAGACGTAGGCCCCCAGCGCGTCGGCCAGGGTGCGGGCCGCGCCCAGCGCCTCCAGCGTCACCGGTGCCACCGTGCCATTCACGACGTCGGCTACGACCCAGATGCCACCGCCTCCGCCCGCGGCCTCGGTGACCTCTTCCTGTTGTGCCATCAGCAGGTCAAGATATGAAGCGTCCATCGGAGTCCCTCCTTTACCCACGCACTTGTTGCCGGAGCGCGTCGGCCACTGCCTGGGCCATCTCCTCGGGTGTGCCGCTCACGCGCACCCCTCGCTCCCGCTCCGGTGGGAAGTCCTGCCCGCGCCGCTCCAGGAGGGGCTTCAGGGCATCCGCTTCCACCAGGTCGGCCACGTCCCACCGTTCTACCGCGTCCTCTGCACGATAGATGTTGATAAGGCGCGCACCGTCGGGATAGCGGGGCTTGAGCGCCCCTGGCAGGACTGTGACGACAGCCGGCAGATCCGTCTCGACGGTCGCGTAGCCCCCCCCTCTGTCCCCCCCCACGCGGGGGGGAGGAGGCGGCGGCAATGGAGACCATGGCTGATGCCTGTCCCCCCCCACGCGGGGGGGAGGAGTCTTTCCCCACCTGCGACCCGGCGCCAGCACCCTGTCCCCCCCCACGCGGGGGGTAGGAGCTTGAAGGACTGCCTGCACCTTCCCGTCAGTCGCCTCCACCTGCCAGGCGCCGACAATTTGGGGCCAGCCCAGGGCTTCTGCCAGCCGGGGACCCAGTTGGCCCTGCCTGGTGTCCAGCGTGGTCGCGCCAGCCAGAACCAGGTCCGCCCCTCCCAGCCGCTCCACCGCTGCCGCCAGCACCCGGGCCATGACCGCGTCATCGGCCCCCTTGAACCCGTCGCCGGTCAGGTAGACCGCGCGGTCTGCGCCAGCGGCCAGCGCCTGGCGAAGCACGTCGTCGTCAGGCAGCGGGCCCCGTGGGAGGGCCACCACCTCGGCGCCGGTGGCGTCTTTGATGCGCAACGCCGCTTCCAGCGCGCACCTATCGGCCGGATTGACGAGGTATTCCTCACGGTTGATAAAGATACGGCCCCGCCGCCGGTTGACCACAATGCCGCTGGGGTCGAGAACTCGTCCGACTAAAACGATTATTCGCATAGTTCATTCTCCTGTACCGCGTCTTGCGCCCCTGCTCCTTTGCGACCTTGCGACCTGCTCCCCTTGCTCCCTTGCTACGGTCGAATCCGCACGCCGTGCTGGCGGAAGATGTTGCTGGCGATGACGATACGCTGGATCTCGTTGGTGCCCTCGAAGATTTCGGAGATGCGGGCGTCGCGGAAGTTGCGCTCGATGGGAAAGTCCCGCGTGTAGCCCAGCCCGCCGTGGATCTGCAGCGCCACGTCAATGGCCCGGGAGGCCACCTCGGAGCCGTACAACTTGCACATCGCCGCCAGTTGAGTGAATGGCTGGCCGGTATCTACCATCCAGGCCACCCGGTAGACCAGGCTGCGTAGGGCTTCGATCTCGGTGGCCATGTTCGCGATCATCCACTGCACCGACTGCTTGTGGGCCAGGGCGACGCCGAACTGCTTGCGGGTCTTGGCCCAGTGGACGGACGCCTCCAGCGCTGCCTGGGCCCCACCCAGGCAAGCCGCGCCCAGCGTCAGCCGACCCACGTCAAGCGTCTTCATGAAACTGATGAACCCCTCTCCCACTTTGCCTAGCACGTTCTCATGTGGCACCCGCACGTCCTCGAAGATCAGTTCCGCCGTGGAACTGCCCCGGATGCCCATCTTGTTCTCGTGGGTGCCCACCTTGAAACCGGGTGTGCCAGCCTCAACGATGAAGGCAGTCATGCCACCACGGGCACCCAGCGTCGGGTCAGTGACCGCCATGACGGTCACGATGTCGGCGAAACTGCCGTTGGTGTTGAATGTCTTGGTGCCATTGAGAACCCATTCGTTCCCGTCCTGCACGGCGCAGGTACGGATCGCGGCGGCGTCGGAGCCAGCATCGGCCTCGGTCAGCACGAAGGCGGCGAGCTTTTCCCCTCGCGCCAGGGGCATCAGGTATTTCTGTTTCTGCTCCTCGGTGCCATCCAGGTAAACTGACATAGCGCCAATGCCGATGTGAGCGCCGACGTTGGTCGCCGTGGAGGTGCAGACCCGGCCCAATTCCTCCATCAGGATGCAGTAGCCGGTCTCACCGGCCCCCATCCCGCCGTACTTTTGCGGGAAGCAGACACCCAGCAGGCCGATCTTGGCCATTTTCCGCAGCGTCTCGAAAGGCACCCGTCCCTCGCGATCGATCTCCATCGCCAGGGGGGCTACCTCATTCTCGGCGAACTCCCGTACCAACCGCCGCAGGGCGACGTGTTCAGGCGCAAATGTGAAATCCATCTCCCACCTCCTACGGCACAATCTCGACGTCTTTGCTGGCCATGATCCGTTGGGCGACGGCCACCCGCTGCAGTTCCGTAGGCCCGCCGATGATGCCTAGCGCACGGGCATCCCGGTACTTGCGGGCCATCGGGTAATCCTCCATATAGCCGTAGCCCCCCATCACCTGCAACATGCGGTTGGTCACGCTGCGGGCCACTCGCGCCGCAAACGCCTTGACTACCGCCGCGTCGAAGGTCAGATCGCTTTCCTGATCAACCAGCCACGCGCCGTGGTAGACCAGGTAGCGCAGCGCCTCGACCTCGATGAGGCTGTCGGCCAGGTAGTTCTGGATGGCCTGCTTCTTGGCGACAGGGACACCGAACTGCACCCGCTCGCTGGCGAACTGGGCGGCTGCATCTATCGCCGCCTCGGCCACCCCCAGCCCGGCCGCTGCCAGTGTGATCCCCATCCGGTGCAACGCCTGCTGCGCGATGTCCCCACCCTCGCCTTCCTTACCAAGCCGGTTGGCGGCCGGGACACGACAGTTCTCCAGATAGAGCGTGTTGATGGCAACCCCGCGCAGTCCCAGCGTCGGCTCGCGATAGCCCACCGTCAGTCCAGGCGTGTCCTTTTCGATGACGAAGGCCGTAATGCCGCCGGGCGCGGCCGCGAAGACGAGGAACAGCCCGGCAATACCACCGTTCGCGACCCAGGTCTTGACGCCGTCGAGCACTACCCCCCCCTCTTCTCCCCCCCCTACAGGGGGGGTAGGGGGGGTGGCACGGGTCTGGAGCGCCGTTGTATCGGTGCCAGCGTCGGGCTCGGTGAGCGCGAAAGCGCCGATGGCCTCGCCGGAGGCCAGCAGCGGCAGGTACTGCTCCTTCTGGGCGTCGGTACCGTGCTCCAGGATGCTCATCGCCACCAGGCTCACGTGCGTCGCCAGCGTCACAGCGGTGGACAGGCAGTCTCCAGCCAGTGTCTCGATGAGCAAGGCGTAACTGACCCCGTCCAGTTCCGCACCGAAGTAGTCCTCCGGCAGCGTTGCCCCCAGGAAACCCTGGTTGGCCGCTTTACGGAGCACCTCCAAAGGAGGCTTCTCCTCGTGGTCAATCTCCTCCGCGCTGGGTGCAACCTCCTTGGCGGAGAAGTCCCGAAACATAGCGCGGAACATCTCCTGTTCTTCACTAAAAGTAAAGTCCATAGCCAGTCCTCCTGACCTGGTATGTTGGTAAATCAGTACATTGGTACATTGGGCGCTCTACCAATCTACCAACCTGCCAATTCTCCAGGACGCTCCGGCCCCGGGATGACACGATGGTACAACGATATAGCGGGGCCGGAGCATCCACAGGTAACGGTTCTGATCCCGGCGATGGTACTACGTTATTGGCAACGACAGACAGCGACGTGACTGCGATGTTGGGCCCACTGCTGGCAACGACAGACAGCGATGTGACCGTGATGTCAGGTTCATTGTTGGCTACGATAGATAGTGACGTGACAGTGGCCAGTCCATTGCGGGCTACGGCACCAGAACGCGATCCTGTCAAACCGGTTTGGTCATTGGTTACTGTTCATTGTTCTCGTTACTTGTCCTTGAACTGCGGCTGCCGCTTCTCAAGGAAGGCGCTGACCCCCTCGCGGATATCCTCTGTATCGGCCAGGCCGACAAACTGGTCCGCTTCGATCTTGAGCCCCTCCTCGATGGTGACTTGCAGCCCTTCAAAGACGGCCCGCAGCGCGGCGGCGATGGGGAACTTGGACCTGGAGACGATCTTGCGGGCCAGACCCCGCGCCTCCTTGAGCACTGCCCCGGCCGGCACCACCTTGTTGACCAGGCCCACCCGGTAGGCTTCCTGCGCGGTGATCATGTCGCCGGTAAGGATTATCTCGATGGCTTTCCCCTTGTTCGTGAGGCGGGAAAGCCGTTGCGTGCCGCCCCAACCAGGGATTAGCCCCAGGTTCATCTCTGGCTGACCCAGCCGTGCCCGGTCGGAGCAGATGCGCATGTGGCAGGCCATCGCCATCTCCAGCCCGCCGCCCAGGCAGAAGCCGTTGATGGCAGCGATGACCGGCTTGGGGGCTTTCTCGATTTTGAGGTTGATCCCCTGCCCCTGCTCGATAAACTCGCGGGCAGCGGCATATTCCCCTTCGGGCTTGTCCAGCAATGCCTTGATCTCAGGGATGTCCGCCCCGGCGACGAAGGCGTTGGTCCCCCCGCCGGTGATGATGATCGCCTTGACCTCGTCGTCGGTCAGCAGTTCATCAAGCGCCTGATCCAACTCCGTCACCACCTGCTTGTTGAATGAGTTAACCGGTGGGTGGTCAATCGTAAGCACCGCAATCCTGTCCGCGACCTCGGTTCGGATGTATTGCCATTCGGGCATTTTTTACTCCTTTGGTTTGTGGTCCGTAAATTCGTAATTCGTAGATTCGGGATTCCGAATCCCGATTCCCGATTCCCGATTCCCGAACTACGCGTACTCGTGGAACCCCTTCCCCGCCTTCTCCCCCAGGTGACCGGCGCGGACGCGCAACTTGAGCGAGCGGGAGGGGCGGAAGCGGGGACCCAATTCTTTCTCCAGTTCCCTCAATTTCTCCACCACCACGTCCAGGCCGATCTTGTCGGCGATGACCAGAGGACCAACCCGCTCGCCGCCGTAGGTCATCCCCGTGCCGGCGACCATTGACATAT
>CAYPOY010000225.1:0-8503 GCA_964412395.1 uncultured Anaerolineales bacterium
CATCTGCCTGGACAGAGACACCCTGCATTACAAAGAAGTGGTGAGCCATCGCTACGCCGAACTGATTTATTTCGGCAAATGGTTCACCTCTCTGCGCGAGGCCCTGGATGCATTTGTCGCCAAGACTCAGGAGCGGGTGACCGGCACCGTGCGGGTCAAGTTGTACAAGGGCAGTTGCACCGTGGTGGGTCGCAAGTCGCCCTTCAGCCTCTATCGCGAGGACTTGGCCACCTTCGGCCAGGATGACGTCTACGACCAGGGCGACGCGGCTGGCTTCATCAACCTCTTCGGCCTGCCGCTCAAGGTCAAGGCGCTGATTGACATGGAGAACGGCGGATTGGCGGAACTGGAAGCGCCCGACTATAGCGTGTTCAAGCGGGACTAAGCGAATCAGCGAGTCAGCGAATCAGCGAGTCAGCGAATCAGCGAGTCGGCGATTTAGCGAATGGGGCGAGGTGTGAGAAATGACACTCTGGGGAGGGCGCTTTGTGGGAGCGACGGATGAGTTGATGAGGCGCTTTGGCGACTCTATCGGGTTCGACCGGCGGATGTATGGAGCCGACGTGCGGGGCAGCATCGCCTACGCCGGCGCCTTGGCGCGGACGGGGTTGATCACCGCCGAGGAGCGCGACCGACTCATCGCCGGGCTGGAGCAGGTGCGTGCCGAATTCGACGCCGGCGCCTTCCAGATCGAGCCTGGCGACGAGGACATCCACACCGCCGTCGAGCGGCGGCTGGGCGAACTGGTGGGGCCGGTGGCGGGTAAACTGCACACTGGGCGCTCCCGCAACGACCAGGTGACCACTGACCTGCGCCTCTACCTGCTGGACGAGATAGCTTCCCTGCGCGAGGCGCTGATCAAACTGCAGGAGACCATCGTCGAGAAGGCCGAGACCCACCTGGACGTCGTCATGCCCGGCTACACGCATCTGCAACAGGCACAGCCGCTGCTCTTTAGTCACTGGTTGATGTCCTTTTTCTGGAAGTTCCAGCGCGACCGCGAGCGGCTGGCCGACGTGGCGCGGCGTACCTCGGCGCTGCCGCTGGGGTCGGGGGCACTGGCCGGGCACCCCCTGGGCATTGACCGCCAGGCGCTCGCCGCTGAACTGGGCTTTGCCGCCGTAGTGGAGAACAGCGTGGATGCGGTGGCTGATCGGGATTACGTCGTCGAGTTCCTGGCCTGGGCCACCCTGGTGCAGGTGCACCTCAGTTGCCTGGCGGAGGATCTCATCGTGTGGGGCAGCCAGGAGTTCGGCTTCGTGGAGGTGGCCGAGGCCTACTCCACCGGCTCCAGCCTCATGCCCCAGAAGAAGAACCCCGACGCGCTGGAGTTGATGCGCGGCAAGAGCGGGCGGGTGATCGGCCACCTGACGGGCTTGCTGACGACGTTGAAGGGGCTGCCTTCGGCCTACAACAAGGACTTGCAAGAGGACAAAGAAGTCCTCTTCGACGCGATTGATACGCTAAAGATGGAACTACCCATCGCTGCGGGGGTGATTCGCACTCTGACAGTGAACGCTGCCCGTATGGCCGCCGCCCTGGACGACACGCTTCTAGCCACCGACCTGGCGGATCACCTGGTGCGCAAGGGAGTGCCCTTTCGCGAGAGCCATCACCTGGTGGGCCAGGCCGTCAAGCGGGCCGAGGAGTTGGGTGTGTTGCTGAAAGATCTCGACCTGACCGAGTACCAGGCCATCCACCCGGCCTTCGCTGAGGACGTGTACGAGGTCTTTGACTTCCGGCGGTCGGTGGAGATGCGGGATACGGAAGGGGGCACGGCATCGGTGGCAGTGCGTGCCCAGATCGAGCGGGCCAAGAGGGCAATGAACAATGATCAATGAAACAATGAACAATGGCTCAACGCTTGGATACAGCGCGGATCATCGCTGGCCCTGTGTCGCTTTCCGCGCTTCCTCGACCAGCGTATCAATCACGTCAGGGGGTACGTCGGGGTTGCGCTCGTGGGCTTGCCCGACCAGCGTGTACACGTTCTGCCGGGCTTCGGCGATCCGTAGCCGCGCTTCATCGCGGCTCACGCCGGAGCGCGCCACAACCTGCCGGATCAACGATTCGTCACGCTCCAGTCGGCGCAACCGTTCCCGGGCGGCCACCAGAGCGCGATACTCATCAATGTTCACGATGGCGGCCTCGGGCCGGCCGTGCTGCGTGACCACTACCCGCACATCCTGCCTCCGCACCTGGTCCAAAACCTCCCGCGTCCGGCGGGCCAGATACGTCTTCGTCACTGTGAGTTCTTCCACCGGCGTACCTCCGTGAATGTAAAATGAGTATTTTGTGTATTATACACCATTTTCTCAGGTCAGACAAACAGCAATCAGAGTCTCAGGAGGTGAACTATGGCTGAATGTCCCGAATGTGCAGCAGAACTGGACCTGGCTCCCGACGTGGAAATAGCGGAGATCGTGGTCTGCCCCGACTGTGGGGTCGAGTTGGAGGTGATGAGCCTGGACCCCATTACACTGGAACTGGCCCCCGAAGTGGAAGAGGATTGGGGAGAATGAGCCGATGAAGATCGGTGTGTTGTGCTCCCGTGTGCGGATTGAGGAGAAGATGCTCTTCGCCGCCCTGCGGGAGCGAGGAGTGGAGTACGAGCGCATCGACTCGCGGGAGTTTGCTTTCGAACTGGGCGGCGATGGCTTGGGCCGCACGAAGGAATTCGCAATTCGCAATCCGCAATTCGCAATTCGCTATGACGCCGTGCTCGTCCGCTGCCTGAGCCACTCGCGAGCCTACTATCTCACTCGCTGGCTGGACGGCCTGGGAGTGCCGGCGGTCAGTCCCCACCGCGTGGTGGCCACCTGCGGCGATAAACTGCTCACCAGCGCCGCCCTGCAGGAGGCCGGATTGCCTGTTCCGCGCACCGTGGTCGCCTTCACGCCGGAGGCGGCGTTGGAGGCCATCGAGAAGATGGGCTACCCGGTGGTGCTCAAGCCGGTGCACGGTTCGTGGGGGCGGCTGCTGGCCCGCGTCAACGACCGGGACGCGGCCGAGGCCATCCTGGAGCACAAGACCACCCTGGGCGGCTATGTCCACTCCGTCTTCTATATCCAGGAGTACGTGGACAAGCCCGGCCGGGACATCCGCACCCTGGTAGTCGGCGACGAGGTGGTCTACGCCATTTACCGCCGCTCGTCCCACTGGATCACCAACACCGCGCGCGGTGGGGAACCGCTGCCATGTCCGCTCACTCCCGGGATCGCGGATCTGTCGCTGGGGGCGGCGCAGGCGGTGGGCGGTGGCATCGTGGCCGTGGACCTGCTGGAGACGGCGGACGGACGCCTGCTGGTCAACGAGGTCAACCACACTCCGGAGTTTCACGGGGCCATGCAGGCCAGCGACGCCGACATCGCCGGAAAGATAGTGGACTACGTTCTGAGAGTGGGGCAGACTTTCCAGTCTGCCACCCGGGTAGGCCAGAAAGCCTGCGCCACCTAATGATGGTGGATTACGTTCTGAAGGTAGCGAGGGAGGGAAGATGATACGTGCAGCCATCGTGGGTGCCTCAGGCTACGCCGGGGGGGAGTTGCTGAGGCTGCTGCTGGCCCACGCCTGGGTGGAGGTGACGCAGATCACCTCGGAGACCTACGCCGGGCAGTACGCCTACTTCGTCCATCCCAATCTGCGGGCCCACACCTGCCTGCGCTTCACTCGCCTGGCTGACCTGGCCCCCTGCGACCTGCTGTTCCTGGCCCTGCCCCACGGCCACGCGATGGATCGGATCGAGGAGTTCGCCCGGCTAGCCAAACGGATCGTGGACCTGTCGGCCGATTTCCGCCTGCGCGATCCGGCGGACTATCCACGCTGGTACGGACGGGAGCACCCGGCCGCGGACTGGCTGGCGCGCTTTGTCTACGGCGTGCCGGAACTGCATCGCAAGGAGTTGGCCGGCGCACAGTACGCCAGCGGTACGGGCTGCAACGCGGTGGTCACTTTGCTGGCCCTGTGGCCGCTCTACCGGCGGCATCTGGTGCGGGAGTCGGTGGTCGAGGTCAAGGTCGGCTCCTCCGAGGGGGGCAACAAGCCCGGCCCGGCCTCCCATCACCCGGAGCGGGCCGGGGTGGTGCGTTCCTATATGCCGATTGGCCATCGCCACCTGGCCGAGTTGATCCAGGAACTGGGCCTCGATCCACAGCGGCCCAACCTGCACTTTTCTATCACTTCGGTGGGCATCGTGCGTGGGGCGCTGGCTACCTGCCATTGTCTGCTGCACGAGGACCTGGATGAGCGGGAGGCCTGGCGCATGTACCGCGAGGATTACGGGGATGAGCCATTCGTGCGGCTGGTGCGGGCCAGGCGCGGGATCCATCGCTACCCGGAGCCCAAGATTCTGACCGCGTCCAACTACTGCGACGTCGGCTTCGTCGCCGACGCGGGCCAACACCGGCTGGTGGTCATCGCCGCGATTGACAATCTGATGAAAGGCGCGGCCGGCAGCGGAGTACAGACGATGAATGTGATGTACGGATGGTCGGAAACGCTGGGGCTGGAATTTCCCGGACTACATCCTATCTGAGTAGTGCGTGTTGCGTAATCACGTTTCACGCATCACGTTTCACGCTCGGCAGCGCGGCGGTAGACCTCGAATCTAGCCTTCTTGCCGATGGCTACCACGGTTACCCGCTTGGCCTCGTCGTCCAGGCGATACACGATTCGATACCGTTTGCCAGCGAAATAGAGGGAGCGATAACCTGAGAGATCGCAGCCGAACTTGTGGCCCAGGGGCTTGCCTACTGAAGGAAACCTTTCCAACTTGCGCAATTGCTTCAGTGCCAGGATGCGGAGGCTGTGATCCAGAGCGGCGAAGTCCTCCTCGGCGAATTTGGTGAGTTCGACGGTGTACGCGGGACTCATTTCAATTCTGGCACATCATACCTGGAGGCTAATTCGTCCAGGCCGACGCGGTAGCCGTCGTCCCTGCGTTCTCGCTCCATCAGCGTCAAGGCCAGGGTGAGATGCTCTACTTCCTCCTCCAACTCCAACAACCGTTCATATTCTTCGATACCGAGGAGCACGCCTTCGAGTCTGTTGTTGCGCTGAATGAACCATCTCTTCTCAGGAAGATGATCCAAAAGTCGCGGCAATTCCCTGGTCGCCTTCGTGCTGGTGATGAGTTCATCTGGGGTCAAAGTCAGCTCAGCCATATTTCCCTCCGATTATGAGTACGTTCGTCAGGGTAATTATACATATAATTTTCGGTATTGTCAACCTTGTTTCTTTGAGGAGGTAAATATGATCGTCGTCAAAGCCGGGGGCGGCGAAGGTCTGGATATGGAGGCCGTGTGCGCCGACATCGCCGAACTGGTACAACAGAGCGAGCGGGTCGTCCTGGTCCACGGCGGCTCCCACGAGACCAACGTCATCTCCGAGAAACTGGGACATCCGCCCCGCTTCGTCACTTCGACCTCGGGCCACGTCAGCCGCTATACCGACCGCGAGACGTTGGAGATTTTTGTCATGGTCGCGGCGGGACGGATCAACAAGTTGCTGGTGGAGCGCTTGCAGCGGTTGGGGGTCAACGCGGTGGGCCTCTCCGGGCTGGACGGGCGTCTGCTGGAGGGCAAGCGCAAGTCCACGCTGCGCATCGTTGAAAACGGCAAACGCAAGGCGCTGCGCGGCGAGTACAGTGGCAAAATCGAGCGGGTCAACGTCAGGCTGTTGGAAACACTGCTGGAAGCGGGCTACACGCCGGTCGTGGCCCCGCTGGCCATCAGTTACGAGAGCGAGGCGCTGAACGTGGACGGCGACCGGGCCGCGGCGGCCATCGGTTCGGCTCTGAAGGCGCAAAAGGTGATTATCCTATCCAACGTGCCGGGCCTATTGCGCGACTTTCCTGACGAGAGCACGCTTATCCCCCATATCCCGCTGGCGCAGGCCGAAGAGTATCTCGACCGATACGCCCAGGGGCGGATGAAGAGGAAACTGCTGGGAGCCATCGAGGCCCTGCACGATGGAGTGGGGCAGGTGGTCATCGCCGACGGGCGGGTGGCCCAACCGTTGCGCCGGGCGCTGGCGGGATATGGGACGGTGATTGAGTAGGTAGCTGACGTGCGCCTGCCCCTGCTGCCCTTGCGCAAGGGGACTACTTTAACAACAGAAAAGAACAAGGGCCGGGACAAAGCCCGGCCCTCTCGAAGCCGTCTGAGCCTACGGGTTAGACTCGGTGGGACCTTCCTGTATGGTAACGCCCCCTCCCTCATCACCTGATGGGAGATTGAGGGGCGGCTGGAACGGCGGCTCACCCTCTCCCGCTTCCGCAGGCACGAGCGCCTCGGCGATCTTTAGTATCTCTGCCTCGGACAGGTTGGAGAGCATCTCGACCTTGACGTCGCCAGCGTACCAGGTGAGCCGCTTCCCGTCTGTGTAGGCGATAGAGCCGTGGTGTGTGCCAAAGAAGAATGTCAGCCGGGCATCCTCGGGAATGCGGGAACCGTATTCAAACGTCCCTTCCAGGCTGGTGACGAGCACAGCTGGCTGGCCGTTGACGATCACTTCCCGACCGGTGGGCAGCGTCTTGTCGGCCGGGGCCTTGCTCTGGGTGATGGCGACGAACTGCTCCTCACTGTGGTACATCAACTCGATAGACTCCGACCTGCCGCCGATTGCGAACCCCGCAGTCTGAAGCCCGGCGGGCAGATAGGTCGGATGCAAGGGCGTGAACTCCATCGGGCCTCCTATCGCCACCTCACTCTCTCCGCCGGGGGTCTCGATGCGGAACCAGGTATTGATAATCTCGCCCACCTGGGCCCGCACGGACGGAACGAAGGCCACCGTGCTGACAGCGATGACCAGGGCCGCGACAGCGGCCAAAGCGAATCCTTTTTTCATCGTTAAATCTCCTTCAAAAATTTGGTGGATGCGGCCAACGCCTGGCGCCAGACGTTGAAGCCACGAGGGGAGCCACGACGACGAGGGGCACGCTTCCCCCGCCAGCCTCGCCTGCAGGCGGCTCCAGGCCTGCGGCGAGGGGGCTGCCTGGGCAGCCCTGACTTGAAGAGAGTGGCTGACACAGCTCTGTGTCGCCGACAGAGCAGCCAGCTCTCTCCGACAGGCATCACACCCGGCCAGGTGAGCCTGGACCAGCGTCCGTTCAGAAGGGGTGACTTCGCCATCCAGATAGGCGACGAGCAGTTCATTCACTTCCCGGCATTTCATTTCGCATCCTCCTTCAGGCGAAAGGCGCTCGGGATTGGAGCATCTTTCGTCACTGTTTCCAGTTCCTTGCGCAGAGTTCTGAGAGCCAGGTTGAGCCGTGACTTGACCGTGCCCACCGGGACGTCCAGAATTTGGGCCATCTCGGCATAAGATAGGTCCCAGTAGTAACACAGGATCACGACCGCTCGCTGTTTTTCACTCAACTGGCCCAACGCCTGCTGGACTGTTTCTTCTTCCGCCAGCCGGCTTTCGAATGACGACGAATGGCTGGTCAACGACAAAGGAGAAACCTCATCCAACGGAAGCACAGAGAGATACCTCTTGCGTCGCCGATTGAGGCAATGGTTCACCGTGATGCGATGCAGCCAGGTGGTGAAGGCCCCTTTCGAGGGCTGAAAGGTAGACAGTGACCTGTGCACCTGGATAAAAACTTCCTGAAGCGCGTCTTCGGCGTCATCGGCATTGCCCAGCATCAGGTAGGCCGTCTTGTACACCAGATTCTTATACTCGTGAAAAAGAGCGGCGAAAGCCACTTCATCTCCGGCCTGGCTACGACGTATCAAGGTCAAGTCCATACACTACGCTCCTCTGGAGTTTCCGATTCTACTAAATTATACACCATTTCTTAGCCGAGAGTTCGGTGGTGTGCTGCAAGTCAGTTGTTTGTTTAAGGTTGAGGTTAAGGTTAAGGTTGAGGTTAAGGTTAAGGTTGAGGTTAAGGTTAAGGTTGAGGTTAAGGTTAAGGTTGAGGAGAAAACTATGATGCTAACCAGCGAGATTATCGCTATGGAGGATCGCCACGACAGTGGCCTCTATCCCAAGCAGCCCCTGGTCCTGGTGCGAGGGGAGGGGGCGCGGCTGTGGGACGCCGACGGCCGGGAGTACATTGACTGCGTCGGCGGCCACGGTGTGGCCAACGTGGGTCACGCCAACCCCGCCGTGATCCAGGCCATAACGGAACAGGTGCGGCGGCTGGTGATCTGCCCCAACGGGTTCTACAACGACCAGCGGGCCCAACTGCTGGCCGAACTGACCCGCATCGGACCGCCGGGGCTGGAGCGGGCGTTCCTGTGCAATTCGGGGGCCGAGGCGGTGGAGGCCGCGCTCAAGTTCGCCCGCCTGAGCACCGGCCGGACAAAGGTGGTGGCCGCGATGCGCGGCTTCCACGGCCGCACCTTCGGCGCGCTCTCGGCTACCTGGCGCAAGATATACCGCCAACCGTTCGAGCCCCTGGTGCCCGGCTTCGAGTTCGTGCCCTACAACCGGCTGGCCCGGATGGAGCAGGCGGTGGACGAGGAGACGGCGGCGGTCATCCTGGAGGTAGTGCAGG
>CAYPOY010000226.1:0-8503 GCA_964412395.1 uncultured Anaerolineales bacterium
GGCCGCGGAGAAAGCGCAGCGAATGATCGAGGAGTTAACCGAGGACGCCGAGATAGGCCGCATCTACACCGGGCGCGTGGTGCGCATCACAGACTTTGGCGCTTTCGTCGAGATCCTGCCCGGCACCGACGGGTTGGTACACATCTCGCAACTGGCTGACTATCGCGTCAACAGTGTCAGGGACGTGGCAGAGGTCGGCGACGAGATTATGGTGATGGTGACCGATATTAGCTCCGAAGGCAAGATCCGCCTCTCGCGCCGGGCGGTGTTGGAGGGATGGACACCAGAGCAGGCTCGAGAGGCCGATAGACCGAGGGGGAACCGGGGCAACACAGGACGTCGCCCCCCCCGACGACACTAGCTCACGCTGAGAGACCGCCATGGAAGAGATCATCGAAGAACCCGAAATCGAAACTCCTCAGAAGTCCCGCAGTGCCGGGTCCCGGGTGTTGCGATGGCTGCTGCAAGCACTGCGCGAGGTGGCCGAGACGGTCGTCCCCGCAATCGTCATTGCCCTGGTCATCAACCTCTTCCTGGCCCAGGCCACCCAGGTGCTGGGACAGAGCATGGAACCGAATCTGCACACCGCCCAGCGGGTGGTGGTGGAGAAAGTAACGTATGGCTTTTTCCACGGCCCACGGCGCGGTGACATCGTCGTGATTGAGCTACCGGAACAAGCGGAGATGCTGATCAAGCGCGTAGTAGGACTGCCAGGGGAGACCATCGAAGTGCGCGGCGGGAAGGTGTACATTGATGGCGAGCAACTCGAAGAATCCTGGGCAGTGAATCCAGGTGGGGGCAGTTACGGCCCACAGACCATCCCCCCGCTGCACGTTTTCATCATGGGCGATAACCGGGGCGCTTCCAACGACTCGCGCAATTTCGGGCCGGTGCCGATTGAGCACATCGTGGGACATGCCTGGTTTTCGTACTGGCCTCCGGAGTACATCGGCCTCATCGAGTAGGGGCACGGTGACCGCGCCCCTACCCCGCACAAACGACAGGCCGGGCCAGATGCCCGGCCTGTTTTGCACTCTCCGAGGGCAAGGACTTCAGAGATCTGAAACCGACCCTGTACACCCGTTCGCAGCATTGTGGGCTCGCCTGCTGCCCAGCACTGCCACGCCCGTGGCCTGCAGCGTGCCGTCCTCGCTCCACATCCCCCGAACGCCGACCGAAGCGCCAGTCTTGATGTCGTCAAGGCCAGGGTCGTCCACGCCGGGCACGCGATACCGCGTCTCATCGTCTACCAGCACCGTCACCGGGCCATGCGGGCTGCCAAGGACAAAGTGTTCGGTCTCGACGCGGATGACACGCCCACGCACCGCGCACCGCTGGCCGGCCCGGCGGCCAGCGTGCACGCCAACACCAATGGCATTGAAGGTCGTTTCGTCCTCCCACGTGCCGATCGCGGTCACCTGATCGCCGATCTTGACGTCATCTAAAGCAGGTCCCTCGACACCGGGGACACGCAGGACAGTGTCAGCATCGGTGAGGACGTCTACCGTCCCGCCGGGCGTGTCGAGCCTCAGCGCGGCCCCCTCGATGGCGACCACTTCACCGACCAGGCGCGCCACCTGCTCCGGCAACACGACCACGAGCACGGCCCGCCCCGTACCACCCTCCTCGATCACACCTTCGCCGGCAATCCTGTCACCCACCTGCAGATCGGCGATGGAGGGGGTTTCCACACCCGCCACGCGGAACTCGGTCGCCTCGTCGGTCAGCACCTTGAATTGGCGAACGGGCTGACGACTGGACTGGTGACCACGGGCGATGCGGATAGTGAAGGTATCACCCTCGACGGCCAGCACCTCGCCTCGCAGTCGGATCGGGCGAGGCCCGGCCCACGGCACGGCGACCCCCTGCGCCAGCAGGCTGCCATCAAGGTTGAGTGTCCCCCTGGCGACGATTCTCATCCCCACGCCCAGATCACCCAAATCGGGTTCACCTATGCCACGGACGCGATACACAGTCTCACCGTCCACGCGGACGGTAGCCAGACCTCGGCCAGTCTCGACCGTCAAGGTGTCATCACTGACGCCGGCCAATTCGCCAGCCAAGGGGAAGACGCGGTCGGTCTCCAGCCGCGCCACGACAAAGGCGTGGAAGGTGTTTTCCTCCTCCTCCCACCAGCCGGCTGCGCCCAGGTAACCCCCCACGTCTAGATCACCCAGGCCCGGCTCCTCCACATCGGGGATGCGGAAGCGGGTATTGGCATCGGTGACGACAGTAACCGAGCCAACGGGCGTGACGAGCGCCAGTGATCCGTCTTCGATAGCCTCGACCACACCGTAGACGCGCGCCCCCCGCTGTGTGGGGGTTCCTCTCCCTCCCTCGCCGGGGGGGCTGGACGAGATTCCTCTCCCCCCCCTCCCAGGGGGGGCTGGGGGGGGTATCTTGCGCCGCTGCGATCCCCACAGAGCCGAACACCAACGCTAGAAGCGTTGCACCGGTAAGTAGTACGAGTTTGGTACTCATAAGCCTCCCTCCATAAAGTGTATTCGTCACCCCCAGCACCGTGCATCCGGCATAGGGCAACTAAAGCATCCTTATTATCGGACACGTTCATTACACACAGGTCAAAGGAATGTAAAATCCGTGTAAAGCATGGGGCAAAACCTCAGCGCATCGAGAATAACCGACGGAGCGTTCACTGGCGCAAAAGCCCGCCGTGTGATATAATCACCCCGCCAGTGACCGGGACATCCCGGCAGTGAGCAATCCATAATCTATCCCCAAGCAACTTGTAAGACGCTTGGATCGCGCGCGACCGAGACGTCAGCATCGAACTCTCTCCTGTCTCCTCTGGGAATATTCCCCGCGCTGGTCGCGCCAGGGAGCTTTGATGTTGCCATTCATCCGCATCAAAGGCCTAACCTACACCTACATGCCGGAGGGTCACGCCCCCATCCAGGCGCTGCGCGGCATTGATCTGGAGATCGAAACCGGCGAGTACGTGGCCGTGATCGGCGCCAATGGCTCAGGCAAGACGACGCTGGCCTGGCACCTCAATGCACTACTGCTCCCCACCACAGGCGAGGTCTGGGTGAACGGCCGGAACACTCGCGACCCGGCCGCCGTGCGCGCTATCCGCGCCGACGTGGGGATGGTCTTCCAGGCACCAGGCGACCAGATTGTGACGACCGTTGTGGAAGAGGACGTCGCCTTCGGTCCCGAGAACCTGGGCGTGCCGGCTGAAGAGCTACCTGCGCGGGTGCACGAGGCTTTGGAACGAGTGGGGATGTGGGAGACCCGGCACCGCCCCCCGCACCTGCTTTCGGTCGGCCAGCAGCAGCGGGTTGCCATCGCTGGCGCGCTGGCGATGAACCCCCGCTGCCTGGTGCTGGACGAGGCGACGGCGATGCTCGACCCGACTGGTCGCCACGACCTGCTGGCGGTGCTGGACAACTTGCACAGGGAGGGTCTGACCGTCATCTCCATCACCCACACGATGGCCGAGGCTGCCCGCGCGCAGCGGGTCATCGCGCTGCACGCAGGCCGGGTCGCACTGGATAGCCCACCACAGCAGGTCTTCTCCGACCCCGCCGCGCTGGCCCCGCTGGGGCTGGCAGCTCCCCCGGCGGCTGCGCTGGCCCATCGCCTGCGCCGACGCTTCCCCGCGTTGCCCGCCGGCCTCCTTACCCCCGACGAGCTGGCCGCTGCCGTTGCGGAGCTGATGGTGGTGTGACCAGCCGGCTGATCGAGGTGCGAAATCTGTACCACACCTACATGGCCAGTACGCCGCTGGCCCAGGAGTCGCTGCGGGGCGTGGATTTCGAGGTGGCCGAGGGGGAAGTGGTCGGCCTGATCGGAGCCACCGGTTCCGGAAAGTCCACCCTCCTGCAGCACCTCAACGGGCTGTTGCGACCGCAGGCGGGGCGGGTGCGGGTGGCCGGGCAGGACCTGAGCGACCCGGCCATTGACCTGCGCCAGATTCGCCGCACCGTGGGCCTGGTCTTCCAGCGGCCGGAGGATCAAATCTTCGAACAGTACGTAGGGGATGACGTGGCCTTCGGCCCCCGAATGACGGGACTGACCGGACCGGAACTGCGCGAACGGGTGCGTTGGGCGATGGAGTTGGTGGGGTTGGACTTCGAGCAGTACAAGGACCGGCTGACCTTCACGCTCAGCGGCGGTGAACGGCGCAGAGTAGCCTTGGCTGGCGTGTTAGCGCTGCGGCCTCAGGTGCTACTGCTGGACGAGCCCACCTCCGGCCTCGACCCCGCGGGTCGTGCCGACCTGCTGGCGCGGCTGGCTGGCCTGTGCGCGGAAGGACTGACGATGGTCGTCGCCACCCACAACATGGACGACGTCGCTGCCCTGGCCGAGCGGGTGTACGTGTTGGAGGAAGGCCATGTAGCCCTGCAAGGACCGACGCGCTGGGTCTTCGCCCAGGCCGGGCGACTGCGGGCACTGGGGCTAGATGCACCCGCAGCCGTGTTGGTGATAGCGGCGCTCCGTGACCGTGGCTTGGCCGTGCCCCTGAACGTGCTGACACTCGACGAAGCCGAAGCAGCCATTGCGGCGGCTCTCACCCCCCAGCCTCCTGTCCCAAGTTTGAGGGAGTGGGAGGCAGGGGAGTGGAGGGGTGGGGGGGTGCGGGGATGAGCGAGTTCGAGTTCCTGCGCGACGTCACCATCGGCCAGTACCTTCCCACTGGTTCAGTGCTCCACAGGCTCGACCCACGCGCCAAGTTGGTGATGGCGGCGCTGTTCCTGGCTGGCGTCGTAGCCGGCACCAGCCTGGCGGGGCTAGCTGGGGCACTGGTGGTCGTATTGGGTGGACTGGCGTTGGCCCGCATCCCGCTGCGCTACGCGGTGCAAGGGCTGCGGCCGGCGCTGCCATTCCTTGGGCTCCTGGCTCTGTTGCAGATCTTTACCATCCCCCAGAACGATGTGGGCACAGTGCTCTGGCGGTGGTGGCTGGTCACTGTCACCACCACTGACCTGGTGATGGCGACTATCGTGCTGCTCCGCTTCGGGGTGCTCATTCTCGGCCTCAGCCTCTTTTCCTTCTCCACCAACACGACAGAACTGACCCACGGTATCGAGCACCTGTTGCGGCCCCTCCAAAGGCTGGGCCTGCCCGCCCACGAGTTTGCGCTGGTGGTCACCATCGCCATACGCTTCGTACCACTGCTGGCGTTGGAGGCGGAGCGCATCGCTAAGGCACAGGCGTCGCGGGGAGCCGACTTCGGCCGTGGTCGGATGCACGTCTTCAAGCGGGCGCTGCGAATGTTGCCGCTCCTGGTGCCGCTCTTCGTCGCCGCGCTGCGGCGGTCCGAGACATTGGTGCTGGCGATGGAGGCCCGCTGCTACACTGGAGGCAGAAGTCGCACGCATCTGATCCATCTGCAGGCCCACTGGACCGACGTGTTTGCCGTCGCCTTCGCTCTGCTGCTGGCGGCCGCTCTCGTTGCTGCCGCCTGGCTCAATCTGGACGTGCACCTCTGGCACTGGATGGTGGGATAAGAACCAATACGGCTTAGATAAGGGAGCGAGCGTCGGCCGAGTAGGTCTGGAGCGTAGCGGAAGACTGTATCGAGGCCACGCGAGTGGCTTTTGCAACGGATCTCGCATTGCATGGGCCGCGCCGTGGTTTCGATACGCTACGCTACTCAGCCCAAGTCGCTACTCAACCGACGGCGCTTAACTGAACCGTATTGGGATAAGAACGGTACAAGAATTGAGGCTGATAAACACAGAACAAACAATAGAAGGAGTCAACCATGAAAAGCTTAACCATTCGCAAGATCGTTGTGGCAGGCGTGATGAGCGCCATCTCCATCCTTCTGGGGGCCACCCATTGGGGATTCATCCCCTGGTTCGCGGGAGCGGCGCTCACCATTATGCACGTGCCGGTCATCATCGGCGCTGTGCTGGAGGGGCCGGTCGTGGGGCTGGTCATCGGTTTCCTCTTCGGCCTCTTCAGCCTGATCCAGGCGGCGATTGCCCCTACTGGCCCGGCCGATACCTGGTTCGTGAACCCGGTGCTCTCCATCCTGCCACGGCTGTTCATCGGACCGTTCGCCTGGCTGGTGTACCGGGCGTTGGAAAAGCCCAGCCGTGTGCTCGCGTTGGTCGTCTCCGGTGTGGCGGGCAGCTTGACCAACACCGTGCTGGTGCTGACAGTGATCGGGCTGCTGGGGTACCTGCCCTGGGCACTGATCGGGACGATAGCGATGACTAATGGAGTGCCCGAGGCAGTCGTTGCCGCGATCATCACACTGGCTGTCGTCGCCGCGTGGCGGGGGATCGAGCGCGGCCGCCACGGCGCTGCCGTGTAGCGAGGAGGTTAGGAACATGCTGCTCGCCATTGACGTCGGCAACACCAACATCGCATTCGGCATCTATCACCAGGGCCAGTGGACAAACCACTGGCGCATCCGCACTGTGCCCGACAAGATGCCCGACGAGTACGCGGTGCTCTTCCATGAGTGCCTGCGCGACAAGGGTTTGCAGATGAACGACATCCGCCGCACGGTCCTGTGCAGCGTGGTACCGCCGCTGACGGGGAGCATCTCGGAGATGGTGAAGCGGCAAGTGGGACAAGAGCCGCTGGTCGTCGGCCCGGGCGTGCGCACCGGCTTGCGCATCCGCACCGATAATCCCACTGAAGTAGGCGCGGACCTGGTCGCCAACGCGGTAGCCGCCTATGACCGCTTCCAGGGCAACTGCATTGTCGTGGACTTCGGAACTGCCACCACCTTCACGGCGGTAGCGGAGCCGGGCGACCTGTTGGGTGTAGCGATTGCGCCAGGGCTCAATCTGGCCGCCAATGCCCTCTCCCGCGACACGGCACAGTTGCCGCGCGTGCAGTTGGCCCCCCCGCCAGCCGCCATCGGCCGCAACACAGTACACTCGATGCAGGCGGGGCTGGTGTTCGGCTATGTAGGGTTGGTGGAGGCGCTCATCGGCCGGATGCGAGAGGAGCTAGAAGGTAGTGCACAAGTAGCCGCTACCGGCGGGCTTGCGCGAGTCATCGCCCCGCTCACCAACCAGTTCACGGCGGTAGAGCTCTTGCTGACACTGGAAGGACTACGGCTCATCGCCGAGCGGAACCCATAAGCCGCCCTACTTCCCACCGCGCCCGGCAGCGCGACGAGTCGACACCACTAAGGGACAGGGTTATAGTTACCTCGTATCATCTCAATATTGGGGGGCAACCATTTAGACCTCCGAGGTTTGGGCAGCGTATTTGGTTCGGAAAGCGAGCATCGTACCACCAATCACTTTCTGGAGAGCACAAATCTATAAACCTCGGAGGTCTTGCCCCATATTATTGAAAAGATACGTTACCTCGATATGGAAATAGGGATGACAACAGGCACAAGAACGGCGCTTCTCAGATTGCCGGCACTGCTGCTCGTTCCGATACTCATTATCACGCGACGGAACTCCTCCCCTACGATGTGGATATCTACGGCAACTTGGAAAGCGTCAGCCCCAGCAACCAGTTAGTCGTATACTGGTATCAGCACTCCCAGGGCCGGGAGGAGATGTTTCTGGAGCTAATAGTATGCCAGAAATTATCTCAATTGCCCAGAGACACTACCTGCACCCCTGAGTTTTACGTTTTACGCTTCACGTCTTGCGCAAAACATGCGCATTGCCCCCTCACGCTTGACAGCCCCTTCCCTTTAACCTATAATATTGAGCATAGTTCAACCTGTGGAAGGAGAACATGGCCACCATCGAACAACCCGTGACGGCCGTTTCCCGTCGTGGTTTCTTTGCGGGGCGTCGTGGCCGACGCATTCGCGAGGCCCTACAAGCCTATCTTTTCCTGTTTCCCGGTACACTCCTGCTGCTCGTCTTCAACCTCCTGCCCGTGGGCTACGCCTTCTATATCAGTGTGCACAAGTGGCGCATCAAAAAAGGTGACTTTGTCGGATTTGCTAACTATCTAAGGGCATTAGGCGAACCGTTGGATGTACTGTGGGTAATCGGAGGGCTGGGCCTGCTGGCCGGAGCCTGGATGGTATGGCGCAGTGTCAAGCCCAAGACATCAGGAAAGGGATTCCTGTTGCGCGGCGTGGCCGCACTGATGTTGATCATCGGCGGCCTGGCCCTGATCGTGGGACTTCCGGACATGCTGGCCAACGGCGACGAGGATCTGTTCAAATCACTGTTGACCACCTTCTTCTACTCCCTCGGCACAGTGCCTCTTCAAATTATCCTCTCTTTCCTGCTGGCCAACATCCTGTTTCAGGATATACTCGGCAAGACTACCTGGCGTATATTGTACTTTCTGCCCTACGTCACCGTCACGGTGGCATCCGCCGCCGTGTGGACCTCGATTTTCGAGCCCCGTCGAGGTTTGATCAACCTGACACTGGCCGCGCTCGGTGTGACGGAGGAAAATCTTCCCCAGTGGCTGTTCGAAGCGACGGGTATCGGCACACTGACCGGCCAATGGCTCGGCTTTGAAGTGCCGGCCTGGGCAGGCGGGCCGAGCCTGGCGCTCGTGGCGGTGATCATTTACAACATCTGGGTGTATG
>CAYPOY010000227.1:0-8488 GCA_964412395.1 uncultured Anaerolineales bacterium
GGGGGAGGAGCTTCCCTTCCCCCCCTCCGGGGGGGAGGAGGGGGGGTAGAGGGCGGAAAGGACGCGTAGACGGCCTGCGATAACTTCGTCGCTCCAGGGAGCGCGCTCATAAAAAAGAACCAGCGGTTCGGGAAAACGCAGGATGCACTCCGGGGCAGGGGACCAATCACGCAAGGAGTGGGTCAACGCCTGGGCGCGCTCCACTGAGCCAGCGACAACCAACATCGGGCACTTCAGGTCACGGGAGAGTGCGGCCAGGAAGGCAGGCCGGACAGCACGCAACAGGCTCAGCGGAGCTGGCAGTTCACCGCTCCGCAAGTCCTCCCGCAAGATCCGGTAGGGCTCCAGCGGTTCAAATGACCCCAACAATCCCGAGATGTTCACGTTTCACTACCTCGATTGTACCGGCTCATCGCCACCTCAATCCCCTCGCACAGCCAGGTCTCGATAGCAGCCACGGCCCGTTCCAGCGCCTCCTCCACTTGCGGCTCCTCTTCCGCCGAGAAATTCTGCAATACGTAGGCGGCCGGGTCTATCCGTCCCGGCGGCCGGCTAATGCCGACGCGCAGGCGAGGGAAATCCTGGCTACCCAGGCGCTCGATGATGGAGCGCATCCCTTTATGGCCGCCACTGCCTCCCTCTGGCCGCAGGCGCACCGTGCCCAGGGTCAGGTCAAGATCATCGTAGACCACCAGCAACCGCTCCAACGGCACCCGATAGAAGCGGGCCAACGGCACGACCGCGCGTCCACTCTCGTTCATAAACGTCTGCGGCTTAGCCAGAATGACCCGCCGCTCGTGGGAGGTGCCCAGGGCAACATAGGCTCGCTTCTGCCGCTTATCGAAGGTCAGGTCAAGGGCCACGGCCAGCCGCTCGATGCAGCGAAACCCAACGCTGTGCCTGTTTGCAGCATATTGTGGGCCTGGATTGCCCAGTCCTGCGATGAGGTAGGACTCCACGACTACATCCCGTGATCCACTTTTACGCAACACGGAGGACATATTACGTGTTGTGTGCCGCGTATCTAGCGCCCCGGCAGCGCCTCACTTCCCGGGTGAACGCGTGCGTTGGCGCAAGACCCAGCGCACACCAGCCTTAACCAACAGGTAAAGGCCCCACAGCAATAACAACAGTACGGTGACTAGCCCCCCGGTGCAAAAGGCAGTGCGCAGCTCCGCGACATCGAGTGGCACGCTAAGCCGCTCCTCTTCCCCGGTCGAGGGAGTGGTGGTTTCCTCGGCCACTCCACTCCGGGGCGTGGGAGAGGGGCGTGGCGTCGGAGTAGCAGGCTGTTCGATAGAGATTGGCGTAGGCGTCGGCCCAACCACGGCGGTAGGCATCGGTTCCAGTGTAGGTGTCTCGGACGTCGGCGTCACGACAGGCTGGGCGTTGTTCACAGTCAGGTGCGTGACAAATTGCTGGTAGTATAGCGGATCATCTTGTCCCTTGACTGTCAAAGCCAGACAATACAGGCCATCGGGCACGCCGGTGGTATCCCAAACGGCCAGCACGCCGTCTTCGACTTGCGCGTTCTCTACGTGGGCCAAAGGGACCCATTGCGACTCACCTGTGGGCTCGGCACCGTGCGCATAATCCACCTCGTACCAGAGAATATTGGGATGGGTAGCGATGCCCGTGACCTCCACCACACCGCTGATGGTCATCCCGTCAGTCGGGTAGGCGATGACCGATCGTGCCTGAGTCTGTGGCGCCGCCCATCCCGGCGAACTCACAGCGAGCAGAATCATCACTAATGCCGTTCCCACGGCCAGTATACGCTTGTGCATAGACATCCCTCACATGAGTTTATACCAAGCACACCCGAAACGTAACGTGTAAACACAACCTCGCTTCACATTTTACGCCTGGTGCAGCGGTGGCGCTTTCTCCTAATTCTCACGTGTGTCAGTATAAGCAGACGAAAAGTGTAGCATGAAAGAGCCAGAATGGCAAGGAGTGTAAAGAGTCAGTTGACCAGTAGTCATTCCTCTGCTATACTGAGCCCGTGTCACCACAGGATGGCGCAACTGAGAGCGCACGACGGTGTTCTATAAATAAACGAGATGCCGTCGCTCTACTCCGACAGGTGACAGGGATAGGCGGTATGCACGAAGAGAGCGATTCGGCGCTCATCGCCCGTGCGAAGGAGGATCCAGAGGTGTTCGGCCTCCTGTACGAGCGGTACGTCGGCAATATCTACAACTACATTTACTACCGCACAGGCAACCACCACGACGCAGAAGATCTGACAGCGCGCACGTTCTACCGGGCACTGAAGCACATCTCACGCTACGAGGATCGGGGAGCACCCTTCTCGGCGTACCTGTACCGCATTGCACACAACGTGGTGGCGAACTGGCACCGAGATCACAGCCGGCGGCAGATCATCCCATTCGACAATCTAGTGATAATGACGTTGGAGCGAGATGAGCCGGCTGCCGCGGCCGAGGTGAAAGACGAGCAGGAGGTGCTACTCCAGGCAGTCCGCCGATTGCCACCGGAGCGGCAGCAACTGCTCATCCTCAAGTTCGTTGAGCAGATGAGCAACGCCGAGATAGCGGAGGTGATGGAACGGACGGAGGGGGCAATCAAGTCACTCTATCACCGGACGTTGGTAACGTTGCGCAAGGAACTGACCAATGAAGAGAACGGACGGGAGGAGACCACGGGGAGAACGAGCGATGAATGAGGAACGTGTGGCCGAAGTGCTGGCAGTTCACGCCGAGGGATTGATCGGCCGACCGGAGGCGATACAGCAAATCCACGTGACGGACGAAGAGCGCGGCCGGCTGGCTCCGTTGTTCCAACTAGCCGAGCGGCTACATCAACACATGCAGCCGGTACACCCTTCGGCAACATTCGCGCGCAACCTGGGGCAGGAACTGGTGAACAACGCCAAACGCCAGATTATGCTGACGAAACGGCTACGGCGTGCGACGCTGATCGGTGCAGCAGCACTAGGGTCCCTCTTGTCTATCGCGTCGGTGGTGGGAGCGATCATATTCGTGATAGTGCGGCTGCGCGAACGGACGCATGCCCGAGCCATCCAGGCGCCGACGGGCTAGGCGGAAAGCAACCAGTACAGCGGAGGAGAACGGATGAGTGGGAGCCCCAGCGGCGGCTGGGGCTCCCTCGTTACCTGTTGACCCCAGGGCGGCGCACGTGCTTATATCTCTCCAGGCGGCGCTCTGCGTTGTGGATCCGCTCCTCGAGCTCCTGCAGCAGCAACAGAATCTGACCAATAGCCTGCTCAGTCGTCAACTGCCCCCGCTCCCAGGCCAGAATCACGCCCTCTAAACCGTAGGTACCCATGGTTCTGCTCCTTTCACACGCTAACGTGTAGATCGAGTCGAAAATTAAGGGAGCCAACGCTCCCTAGATGACATCTCCATTATACACGGAAACGTGTAATATGTCAAGACAGAAAAGCAAATTCTAAGATTAGGTCTCCTTGTCCTCTCCCTCTTCGGACAGTGACGCTTCCGTCGCAGCCCGGTATTCGAAATCCGCCCGCTCGGCGACAAGCGTGAGCAGTCGGTTCATCCCACCACGAGGGCGATACACACCGGTCTCCCACTCACTGATAGTCTGCTGGCGCGTGCCGAGTTCCTCGGCCATCTGCTGCTGAGTCATGTCCATGTGACCCCGCAGCGCACGAATGGATTCGGCATCCCACTGATACTTGACCTTGCGCCTGCCCACTCACACCACCTCCAAGCCAATTCTACCCGCCTCTGCTGTGGGCGTCAAGTCCCCGCATCACCCACGGCGCAGGACAAGCGGCAGGTAAGTACGCATCACCGGCCACAGACCCAGCGCCTCATACGTGCGCGTATACAACTCCCCACCCCGAGGCCATGTGAACGATAGAATACGCTCGTGGTTGGCGCTGGTAGCCCACAGTTGGTAGGTCTGCCCAGCGTAGACGGTCGTGGTGAACTCCCACGCACTGCACACGGTGGGGCTGACCACGTCATACCCAGCCCAGTCACGGAAACTCAGCGTTACCTCGGTCAAGGTGATCTCCTCCGTCAAGAGACTCCCATTGGTCCCAGTGATGAGCCGATCCCAGATACCGTTGCGGTTCTCGTCAGCGAAAAAGGCACCTATCCTAAGGTGGAGCGTGCCAGAGAGGTTGAGCGTGGTGTGGGTCTGGGCCATCCCAGGCCAGGGTGCGCGGTTGCCGACACAGTCCATGGCCCGCGAGCGGAAGTGGTAGGTGTGGCCGTGCTGACCGCTGAACTGGCCGGAAGTGGCGGAGGTCGAGTGCCACCAGTCACTCCACTCGCCCTCAGCACCGTCACGCACCTGGACATCATAGAGCCAGACGCCCGACTGATTGTCCTGCCCCTCCCAGGTGACCGTGAAGGTGGGGGAATAGACAACTTCCGGCAACAGGTGAACGGTCGAGGTGGGCGGCTCGTTGGGTGTCTCGGTCTCGACAACGATGAGCGGATCGCCGCCTATGATGTAGTCGTTGGGGTTGGAAACCAGGTTAGCTGTGGCAGCAGGCAGCGTAGCAGTGTAAACGTAGTACTCTGCCGTGCCGGTCAGAACGTTGGTCGCCGTGACAGTACGTGTCACACCCCAGCGGTCCACGAAGATAGCCGTGGGCATCACCGCCGGAAGCGTATAGACACCGGTGGCGGGGCTCTCGTTCCACAACACGCTGACCTTGCCGCGCGGCGTGCCCCACAGCGTGACGCTCAGGTGAGCGCCTGTGGGTGCACGGGTGACGAAGGTGGGAGAAATGAGATAGGTGGTAGCGACCTGGTAGGCGACGTAGGTGGGGCGCAGATAATTCTCATCGTGGGTCAGCCCAAAGTGTTCGCCCATGTCACCGTCGTGGGCACGGAACCAGTGATAGCGATTGACGTCTGCGGCGATAGCATTGGCGTAGGACTGAATCAGGTAGGCGGCTGCCTCTGCCTCGGTCGCACTGTACTCGGTGCGCACACCTGGATACGCGCCGTCGTAGACAGGCACACCGGTCTCTGTGAGCCAAATGGGATGCTCGGGCACGTAGAGACTCATCCGGTTGCGGATGTGGTTCACCATATCGTAAGCGTCGGAGGAGCGACTGTAAAAATGAACCGACATGACGTCGAAGAAGTAGTTGTTGTCCGGCGCATGCGGGTCTTTGTTGAGGACACCCAGCACATCCTCAAAAAAAGTGGGGTCGGCCCAGTACATCAGCCCGCCGAACAACACTGTCGCATCGGGGTTGGCTGCCTTGACCGCCTGGTAACCAACTTTGAGGAGTTGGGCATAGTCGGTAGCACTGCCGTCCCACATGCCCCAATTACCATCCGGCTCGTTCCAAATCTCCCACACGCTCACCGTCCCGTTGTAACGAGATACCGTCTGGAAGACAAAGTCACCCCAATGATTGTCAGAGTCATCCCAGGACAGGTAGAGACCAGCAGGGACAGATGACCACGCTGAGGGCGTGAGTGGAACACCTGACGCCTGCGCGTGTAGTGTGGGCGCATACCAGCCGAGGGGGCGTTGTGGTGGACCCGCAATGCCGACCCCCTGCCCGCCCACAGCGGCCCACTCCGGCGTCCATTGCAAGATAGCAACAAGGTCAACCCCCTCTGCCAGTTCATCGGCGACGAGTTCATCGTAAGGCGCGAAATTCCAACTATCGTTGCCAGGCTCGACGACCGGCCAGATAAAATCAATACGGTCGTGGCGAACACCAGCAGCGCGGACCAGCGGTAGAAAGGGGCGATTGCCATGTTCGTAGTAGTTAGAGTAGCAAGCCCCTGCCCGACCGTCCGTATTCTCAACCGGCAGCAGCGGAGTGATGCTGACCGGCTCGGCCACGACAGGCTGTGCCAAGCCCAGAAGAAACGCCAGGCCCAGCGCAAAGCCCAGGACTAGCAGAGAAATGATAGTATGTCTAGCCATCCATTTCATTGCCTCACCTCCTGGTCTCCAGTATAACCGGGACAGGCGCAGGTGTCAATAGGACGTTGGTAGCCTGGTAAGTTGATACACTGCCGTCCAGTTTACCAATGTACCAGCTTCCCAATTTACCAACACTTGACTTGTGCAAAGATCAGGCTACAATATCGGCATCCGATAACGAAAAACAATATAATGCTGCGTGATCTTCTCTTAGGCTTCATCAAAATCCACATCCTCTACCACGCGGGCCAGCAACCCGTCTACGGGCTGTGGCTGATGGAGGAATTGGCATGGCACGGCTATACCATCAGCCCCGGCACGCTCTATCCCACATTGCACAGCCTGGAGCGGGCAGGATATCTGACCAGCGAGAAGCGCGTGGTGGAGGGACGGCAGCGGAGGTACTACACCCTCACGCCGGACGGCGAAGCGGCACTGGCCGAGGCCCGTGACCGGCTGGCGGAACTGGTGGCCGAGGTATTGGAGGTGCCGGCGTGACTCCTTTCCTATGGCTGTGCCTGATGGGCGGGCTGGCCATCTTCTCCTCGACGATAAGCAAGAACCCCGCCCTACCGCTCTTCATCCACAGCCTGGGGGTGGACGAGGGGACACTGGGCTTCATCGCCGCTGCCTCGACCGTCGTGGGTATCGTCGCCAGCCTGCCGGCCGGTGTGCTCTCCGATCTCTGGGGCCGTAGGCGGGTGATCCTGCTCAGCATGGCGGTCTTTGCCACGGCTCCGTTTCTCTACCTGCTGGTGCGCGCCCCCTGGCATTTGGTACTGGTGCGGATCTACCACGGGCTGGCGACGGCGATGCTGGGGCCGGTGGCGATGGCCACTGTTGCCGACACGTTCCAGGAAGGGCGCGGTGAGCGCATGGGCTGGTACTCCAGCGCGACGATGGTCGGGCGTTTTCTGGCCCCCACCGTCGGCGGGCTGCTCATCTTTGGCGAGTTTGGCGAGGACTTCCACTGGGTCTACCTGGGCTGCGGCGCGGCGGGCCTGCTGGCGCTGCTGACCGCGCTCCGACTACCCCAGTCGGGCCAGGTCACACAATCAAACGTCCCCGGCGCACGTTGGACGACGATGCGGCGCGAACTGCATCTCGTTCTCACGAATCGCAGCCTGCTGCTCACCGGTGGTGTAGAGGCGGCGCAGTATTTTGCCTTCGGCGCGGTGGAGACCTTCCTGCCACTCTATCTCAAGGGGTTGGGCTGGGAACCGCGTGTCATCGGGCCACTCTTCACCGTGCAGGTGCTGGTGACGGCGGCAATCAAGCCACTGATGGGGCGATTCTCCGACCGCTGGGGCCGGAGGTGGCCCATCGTGGCTGGCCTGCTGGTGGGAGCGGGGGCGGTGGCAGCCATGCCCTGGATACGCGCCTGGTGGCCAATGGCGACGCTGGCCGCGCTCTTCGGGCTGGGCGTGGCGGCGGTGACCGCCTCGACCTCGGCGTTGGCCTCCGACCTGAGCCGCGCCGCCGCCTACGGCGCTTCGTTGGGGGTGCTCTCCAGCGTGATGGACGTGGGCCACTCGACCGGGCCGATGGTGACCGGCCTGTTGGTGGCGGCCTGGGGCTACGGGCCGACTTTCGCACTGGTCGCGGTGCTGCTGGCCGTCTGTGCCGCCATTTTCGTCACCCTGGTGCACGATACGGAGAGCAAGACGCAAGAAGCAGGATAGACCCCTTGCCTCCTGCATCCTATATCTTCTAAAAGGAGACTGTGATGAAATGGGTAACTCGTGAAAAGGTAAAAGTGGACCGCGTGGCATGTCCGTGGCTCATCAAACGGTTCATTGACCCCGAGGCAGAGTTGCTATTCGTGCCACCCGAGGAGGTAGTGGAGGTGGCCGAGCGGGAAGGGGCGATTTCCTACGACGCCCGGGGTCAGGGGCGATACGACCATCGGGAGGGAAAGTGCACCTTCGAAGTGCTGGTCGAGGAATACGACCTGGACAAGGGCAACCCGGCGCTCCAGTTGCTGGCCGACATCGTCCACGGGGCCGATACCGCCGACCGGGATCGCACGGACCAGTCAGCGGGCGTGCGGGCCATTGCCGGGGGCTTCCACTACATGGATGCCCCCGACGAGGAGCGGCTGGCCCACGGCTTCGCCATCTACGACGCGCTCTATGCCTGGTGTCAACACCAACTTAAAACCGAGGTGTGAAGCGTGAAAACGCGAAGTGGAATGGAGGTACAATGACAGATGGATGATAAAGTAGATAATTCGCAAAAGACTGGGCTGCGCACGCTGCCGCGCAACGTCTGGGCAGTCAGCCTGACCAGTTTCTTTATGGACATCTCCAGCGAGATGGTCATCAACATCCTGCCGCTATTCCTTTCCAACGTGCTGGGGGTGAAGACCGACATCATCGGTCTGATCGAAGGGGTGGCCGAGGCGACCGCCAGTTTGCTCAAGGTCTTCTCCGGCTGGCTCTCGGACCGGTTACGGGCCCGCAAGTGGTTGGCGGTGGCAGGGTACGGCCTATCGTCCTTGGCCAAGCCTTTCTTCTATTTCGCCAACTCCTGGGGCGCGGTGGCCGGCGTGCGCTGGGCCGACCGGGTGGGCAAG
>CAYPOY010000228.1:0-8472 GCA_964412395.1 uncultured Anaerolineales bacterium
TCCCAGTACTCCTCGCGGATCAGGGAGCCGAATCCAAGGATCACCCAGCCGAGGGTACACAGCATCAGCGGGATTGAGACGATCCAGGCTGGTAGGGTCCCACGCCACGTCCCTAAACTTGCGGCTAGCTCAAAGTCCGCCAGAGCCCAGCGGAGTGTCAGCCATCCTGCTCCGAGCATTATGGGCAAAAGCAGCCAATCCAACCAAAAGGTAGTAATTGTGACTCTATCGGGTCTCTTCATTTCGCCAATCTCCTTGTTTCATTCCCTTTTTGGGCGTCGTGCCAGCCGGATGATCCCACCCACGCAGTTCATTCTTGGCACAGACTGCATGTACCGTTTGTAGGCCTCGCCAAACTTCTCTATATTGGCCCTTCTTCCCCTCGCATAGCGTAGTAGAGGAGCACTATCCACGGAGCGCCAAGAATCAGGCTTAGCCAGTGTTGGGATACGAGCATCAAGGCAACGATAAACAACATGAAACTCAGATATATCGGGTGTCGCACAACGGCATAGATTCCTCTGTCAACGACGGCTGCGGTGGCAAGCCAGCTTTCTCCCTCCGCCGCTCCGCCCCTTTCCTCAAAAGCGCGGCGCGCCATCGTCCCCAAGAGTAGGCCGACTGCTATGGTCGCCCAGCCTGTGTATAGCAACACATCTAGATCAAGCCAGTTGTAGAAAAGAAAGCACAACACGATCTGTCCAATAAATGAGACGCCCCCGACGGACGACAAGATCACGTCTTTCCAGGTTGGCTTCCATTGGGGCTTATCAGTCCTTTCCTCCTGCATCTTCAGTCATCTCCCAGCAGTGTGCAGCACCGCCTTCTCCAATTGATCCAGTTCCTTACGCAGCGCCCCGCCATCAGAACGGCGGAACCCACAGGCAGACCCAGATTCCAGTCGCCAGAATGAGCAGGGTAATCCCCACTGCCACTCGAGCAACCTCTCCCAATCTCCCCATTTCTTGCACGTCCGCACCTCCGAATTTGATCATTGACCGTGTTGATCTGCGCCCTGTATGATAGCAGAATGGGGGGCGGGGGGCAACGATTTCGCGGCGAACGGTCAAATTTGAGGGGTGAACGGTCGAAGAGGAGGGCTAGGCGCGGGGGCGGGCCGCCTGAAAAGCAGCAAAAGAGGGCCAGCAGATTGGGAGTGCTGACCCTCCTCGTTACTTCCGCAATGAAGCAATGGGCCGGGCTACCGGGCCAACTATTCAAACTTGAAGCGCCACATGGCGATCAGGAAGAACAAGACGCCCACCCCGGCCAGCAGGCCCACCTGAGGTAGGATCTCCACCACGCCAGCTCCCTGGCTCGTCAACTTGAGATAGCCCTCGATGGCGTGGGCGTGTGGGGTAAACTGGGACAGCAGGTGCAGGAACCCCTCCTCAGGGATGGGAATGATGGCGCCTCCCACGGCTCCCAGGACGATGCCGATCACCAAGCCGACCGCATCCACCTGGCTGTGTGTCCTGGCCAACGCCGCCACCAACATGCCCAGCGATGTGGCCGTCAGCGCCAGCGCCAGCGTGACCAGCAGTAATCCCAGGGGTGAGTGCCCCAGCGGTACGTCGAAAAAGACACTCCCCACGCCAAAGACGACCAATACCTGCAAGCCCACCACCAGCATGTAGGTCAGCATCTTACCGGCGATGATCGAACCGCGGTGGATGGGCGAGGCCAACAACCGACGGAACGTGCCTTCCTCTTTTTCGGTCAAAATCGTGGCAGCGATGGTGCCCACAATGAAAAAGGCAAACATCACGGCGTAGGAGGGTACGGTATAGTCGTGGGCGCTGTCCAGGCTTTGCGTCTCGACCCCTTCCAAGTCCTCGGTCTCCACGCCGATCAGGGGGTTCTCGAACATCTCTTGCAACTGGGTCATGGTGACCCCCAGGATTAGCGCCTCCACCATGCGGCGCATCTGGGGATCGGTCTCGTCAAAGGCTCCCGACTCGTCCATAACGGCCCTGATCCCGTACTGGATCTCCCCCTGATAGATCACCGGCGTCACCACGTCGTTCATAATCCCGGTGACGATGCTCCCATACTGTTGTTGGGTCGGATCCACGATCACCTGGATTCTGGTCTGCTCATAGGTGTCTACCTTCTGGCTGAAATCGGCCGGGATAACGATGGCGGCCAGCGCCTCCCCGTCGGCCACTCGCTGATCGGCCTGCTCGACCGTGTCTGACTCCTCGATACGCAGCGCGTCAATTCCGTCGAGTATCTCGACCACCCGAGCGCTATACGGCCCTGTGTCCTGGTTCACCAAGTAGATTGCGATCTCTGGCGTGCCCCCGCCAAAGGCCGAACCAATGATCGAGGCGAACATAACCGGCATCAGAAAGAGCACTGCCAACTGTCCCCGGTCCTTAAAGAGAACCTGCAAATCTTTCCAGGCTACTGCTAAAGCGTTCCTAATCATAGTTGCTCCCCTCGAGTCGAACTCAAATCTAATCGAACTCAAAGCGCCACAGGCCGACGACGAAAAAGACCCCGGTAAAAGCCAGCAGGGCCAGCATCTCAGTCGTGACGTCGGCCAGGCCCCGCCCGCGAACGATCAGGTCCTGATAAGCCTGGATCGCCCAATAGTGGGGCACCACCTTGCCGACGGCGTCGAGCAGGCCGCCCAACAGAAACGGCGGAAAGAGGCAGCCCCCGACAGCACCCATTGTCCACAGCGCCAGGGTACCCAATCCGCCGATCTGACCCTCGGTGCGGGCGATGGCGGCGATCAGGATGCCCAGGCTGGTGGAGCAGAGTGCCACTAGCAGCGACACCAGGACCAGTGCCAGCGGATCGTCGCCCAGCGTCAAGCGGTCCAATCCTATCATGGGCAACACAAAGACGCTGACGCCAAAGATGACGGCGATTTGGATCAGCCCCGTGATCAGGTTAGGGATCATCTTGCCGGCCAGCAGCGCCGCCTTGCTCATCGGCGCGGCCAGCAAGCGGCGAAAGCTGCCATGTTTCTTTTCGGTGTAGATGGAGAGAGCGGTCGCCTGGGCCGTCAGAAAGACAAAGATGATGGTGTAACCGGGCACGTTCTGCTGGACGGCGTTGGGCTCCTCGACCCGCTCGCTCAGGTTCTCAGGTTGCGTCTGTTCGACGGCCACCAGCGGTGCGATCTTGGAGCGCTCGAACTGGCTTTGGGCCTGGGCCACGTTTTTTTCAGTCGTAAAGACCTGGAACTCGGGGGGCGATGCCGCCAGCATAGCGCCCATCTGCTCCAGGCTGGCGATGAGCTGGATCTGTAGCGACATCCCCCGGGCCACCCCGTTGACCACCCGCAGCACCGATTCGGTCGTTGTCTCGTTGGCGTCAGGGTGGCTGACCAGGCGCAGCGTCACCGGGCGACCGGCGGCTACGTCAACCGTAAAGTTGGGCGGGATCGTCAACACCCGTTCGATCTCCAGGTCCTCCAGCAGGGCCTGCGCCTCAGCCTGGTCGTACAGCCTGACTTTTATCCCGCCGGCCTCATTGAGGGCGTCAATCAGGACCTGGGCTGCCTCGCCGTCGGGGTCGAGGTTCACCACCGGCAACGTGATCAGGCTGTCCTCATCCCCGCCGATTAGCCCCTGCATCGCTGTGCTGAGCACGAGGATGAACACCATCGGCAGCAGGAATAGATTGATCACTGCACCCCGGTCCTTGAGAAAGATTTGAAAATCCTTTAGGGCTATGTTCAGTGCGTTCATATTTTTCACTCCCGCAGCTTTTTACCCGTCAAGTGCAAAAAGACGCTCTCCAGGTTGGGTTCCAGGATTTCCAGCGCGGCAATAGGGATGTCGCGCTCGTTGAAAAAGCTGATCATGTTGACCAGAGCCTGCTGGCTGTGCTCGGCCTCGATCTTGACGATGGTATAACTGGGGGCCGGCGCGATCTCGGCCACCTTGGCCTCTTGCCCTTCGGCCGGCGGTGGTGGGGCTGGCTGCGGCGCGAGCGTCGCCCGCTTGACTGCCGGCAACATCGTCAGTTGAGCCAGCAGCGCGTCGTCCACCTGGTGCAGGCCGACCTGGATCACGCCCCCACCCAGCATGGCGATCAGATTCTTGATCGTGTCCAGGGCGACGATCTTCCCCTGGTCTATGATGGCCACCCGGTTGCATAGCAGCTCGACCTCTTCCATATAGTGGCTGGTGTAGACGATACTCATGGACCGCTCGCGGTTGAGCCGCATCACGCTCTCAAAGATGTGGTTGCGGCTCTGGGGGTCCACGCCGACGGTCGGCTCGTCGAGGAACAGCAATTTGGGCTGGTGGACCAGGCCGGCGGCGATGTTGACCCTCCGCTTCATCCCGCCCGAAAATGTCTTTATCGCGTCGTCGGCGCGGTCGGTCAGGGCGACGATGCGCAGTACGTCCTCCACGCGCTCCCTGAGTTCCTTGCCGCGCAGACCATAGATGCGCCCGAAAAAGTTCAGGTTGGCCCGGGCGCTGAGCGTGGGGTAGAGGGCCAGGTCCTGGGGCACCAACCCGTTGATCTTTTTGACCTGGTCCAACTCCTTGACAATGTCGTAGCCGCCGATCTGCGCCGTGCCCGAGGTGGGCGGCAAGACGCCCGTTAGCATTGAGATGGCGGTCGTCTTGCCGGCGCCGTTGGGGCCCAGCAGGCCAAAGACCTCACCGCGGCGAACGGCGAAACTGAGGTCGCGCACCGCCTCGACGTCGCCGTATCGCTTGACCAGCCTTTGTGCTTCAACTATGTTTTCGTTCATCACATACCTCCCATCTTCTTTTCACGCTCATTGTACCCCGTCGGGGATCATTTGTGATGTGCCAGGAGGAGGATTGTGGGGACATAAAAAAGCGGGCCCCTTTCGGAGCCCGCTGTGACGAAGGTCATAGGGGGGCGCATGAGAACGTCGTGGGCCTATTCCACCAGGTCTTTCAGATCGAAGAGCAGCAGGGTCGGGTCTGTGGTGGCAAGGTGAAGCAGCGCATCGGTGAACCCAGTTTTGGAGAACAGGGCATAGGTGACTTGTTCCCACTCTCCGGTGCTCACCAACGGGCTTGCGGCCTGTTTCAGGTCGTCCAGCACGTTGGTGCCCACTGACTTGACCCGCCATTTACATTCACCAACCAGGAGAGCACGCTCGCGCCGGCTCAACGCTACCACGTCCACCTGATGATGGCGCGTCCACCAGCTTCCTACCTGCTCAACGGTGAACGGCAGGCGGCCAATCTTCGCCCAACGCCACAGCGTCTGGTGGGCGACGATCTCAAAGGCCGGCCCGGTGAAGTCTGCCAGGGTGGGAGCGATACGAGTTTCCCACACCGAATTGGCCTGGCCCTGATCCAGTTCGCCGCGAGAGGGGATCACGTAGCGAAACCAGAAGCGCAGGAAGGGATCGCACAGCCGGTGAATTCCCCGGCGGCTCTTGTGGGGCTGTGTTTCGGTAATGGGTACTTCCCGCTCAATGAAACGCAAATCTCGTAGCACAGCCAGGTATTTGGAGATAGTCCGGGCATCCCCTACACCGCTGGCCTGGGCGATAGCATTAGGACGGGTATTGCCCTGAGCGATGGCCTGGAGCACGGCAAAGTAGTTGCGCGGTTCCCGCAGCTCGGCCATGAGTAGAAACTGAGGTTCCTCGTAAAGAAATCGTCCCGGTCGCAGGATTTGCTCCTTGACGTTAGCCTCAATGCTCTGAGCGTCGTTGAAGCATTGCAGATAGGCTGGCACGCCTCCCAGGATAGCCCAGGCTTCTACCTGCTGCTCGAGGGAATAGCGAGGAAAGAACTGGCGTGCGGCCTGAAATTCTAACGGCTTCAACAACCATTGCCCACTCCGCCGGCCGTAAAGAGGACTGCGGTAACCCAGAGTTTCCTGTTCCATCATACTGATGGACGAACCGCAGAGGATCAGGAAGGCACGGGTATGGCACAGAGTTTCATCCCAGACTTTTTGTAGCACCGAAGGTACTGCGGGATTGGCGTTAATCAGATAAGGGAACTCGTCGAGGACCACCGTCAGAGGCTCATCCTGGCACAAGGTGGAGAGGAACTGAAAAGCGGCCTCCCAGTTCGGGAAACTAAAGTCAGATGGCGCCTGACCGTAGGCTAACGTCCACAGCCGGCGGGAGAAACCTGCCAGGAGCACCTGGTTAGAGGTGAGTGTGGCGACGAAGAAAACATGTCGTTTGTCCTGACAAAAACGGCGCAGGAGTCCTGTTTTGCCTACCCGTCGGCGACCATAAAGAATAAACAGGCTCGCTTGCCCGCTGACATATTGTTCCTCCAGCGTTGCCAGTTCGTTCTCTCGGTTAATGAACATAGGATACCTCATTTGCCTGGCTAGATGCCGGGCCGGGGGGCATTTTGACTGATTGTCCAGTAGTCTACTTACGAGTAGACTACTTTGTCATAAGTATAACACAAGTTTCCCCGATTCACAACAACCCCAATTCCTGCGCCCGCAGTATCGCTTGGGTGCGGTCGCGCACGTCGAGTTTGGCCAGGACGTTGCTGACGTGGTTCTTCACCGTCCCCTCGGTGATAAACAGCCGCTCGCCGATCTCGCGGTTGGAGAACCCTCCGGCTACCAGCGCCAGCACCTCCAACTCCCGTGCGCTCAGCGGTTCGGCCAACGGCTGCTCGCGGCGGCGGTGCTCCCGTTCGGTCAGGCGGGCGAACTTGGCCACTACCTTGCGGGCCACAGAGGGTTGGATGAAAGCCTCGCCCCGGGCGGCGGCGCGGATCGCCTCGGCCAGTTGCTCCGAGGGTACGTCCTTGAGCAGGTAGCCGACCGCCCCGGCCCGCAGCCCCTCGAAGACGTACTCGTCGTCGTCGAAGGTGGTCAGGATGATGACCTTGATCTCGGGGCAGGTCTCGTGGAGGCGGCGCGTGGCGGCCACGCCGTCAAGCCCCGGCATGCGCACGTCCATCAGCACCACGTCGGGCCGCATCTGCCGCGCCCGCTCCACCGCCTTGGCCCCGTCGCCAGCCTCGCCCACCACGCGGATGTCAGGGATCAGATCCAGCAGCACGCGCAGCCCCTCGCGCATCAGTTGTTGGTCGTCGGCCAGCAGGACGCGGATCTCAGCCATCGTCCCGCTTCTCCACCGGCACTTCCACCCGCAGCCGGAAGCCCCCCTCCGGGCGGTCACTAGCCTCCAGCGAGCCTCCCAGCAGCACCACCCGTTCCCGCAGGCCCAGCAGCCCGAACCCCTCGGTCTCCTCCCCGCGCCGGCCTACGCCGTTATCGCTGATGGTCAGTACCACCCGCTCCGGTTCGTAGGTCAACACCACCTGGGCAGCGCTGGCGCTGGCGTGCTTGCGCACGTTGGTCAGCCCCTCCTGGGCAGCACGGTAGAGAGCCGTCTTGGTCTGGGTCGGCAACGGGTGAATCTTTCCCTCAATCGTGAGAGTCGTCGCGATCCCGCTGGCGCGGAGGTTTTCCACCACTTCGCCGATGGCCTCGCCCAGCGCTGCCGTATCCAACGGCGAAGCCCGCAGCGCTGCCACCGAGCGCCGCACCTCGGCCAGGCTCTCGCGGGCCAGCCCCTCCGCCTTGGCGATGGATTCGGCGGCCCGCCCAGGCCGCGTGGCGAAAAGTTTGCCCGCCGCCTCCAGTTGCACGGTGATGATGGTCAGGTAGTGGCCCAGGCTGTCGTGGATCTCGCGGGCCAGCCGGTTGCGCTCCTCGGCCACGGCCAGCGCCTCGACCTGGAGGCGTAAGCCTGGAGTCGGCGATGGGCGGCTTCCAGTTCGGCCAACAATCGCTCGACCCGTTGCCGTTCCCGCTGCTGCTGGATCAGGGAGACGCTGACGGCGATGAAGAAGACGAAACCGCCGCCGTAAGAGAACAGCATGGCCAGCGCCTTCTCTACGTCACTCAATAGCAGATAGTCCAGGAACAGCGCGCCAGCGCACAGCAGCGTGAAACCGCTCGCCTGGCGAAAGGTGAGTGAGAGATAGGCCGCAGGGACGACGATAAAGTAGAGAATGGGCAGATAGGGGTCCCCCCGGCCGACGAGCAGGATGGCAAAGATCAGACCGGCCCGGAGCAGCAAGAGGCCGCCGCTCTGCCAAAGCGGGGCGTTGGCAGCGGGCATGAAGGAAATGGTGAGAGCGAAGGCGGCGAAGAGGGCGGTGAAGGCAGGCCATACGGCCGACTGACGCAGTTCGGGGGCAGCCAATAGAGTGACAGCGTAGATGGCCGCCGTGGTGACGTAGGCGGCGGCGAGCAGTAAGCGGCGGCTGGCTGGCGGCAAGCGGGTAGGGTGCTGCTCCATCAGCCGTACATCCCCCGGTACTCCTCCGGCGACAGTGCGGCGGTGCGGTGCATGATGAGATCGGTGTACTCGCGCAACTTCTGGTGGCCCCGCACCCGGCCGCTTTCGGGCAGACGGAAGGGCTTGCCGACGACGGCCCGCATGTGGGTGCGGCGCAGCCGGGGCAGGTTGCGCCTGATCTGCTCGGTGCCAGTTACCCCCACCGGCACGATTGGCACGTCGGCACGGGT
>CAYPOY010000229.1:0-8423 GCA_964412395.1 uncultured Anaerolineales bacterium
TGTTGGGTTGCGACACGTTAACCCGAGAGCGGATTCCCGGCCTGTATACGGACGCGTTCACGCTGGTCGCCGAGGTGATCGAACTCAAGACAAAGTCCTCGCGGCCCTACGGCGAAATCGCCCAGGATGCGTTCGGCCACGTTCCCGCATTCGAGGACAAAGGAGATGTGAAGAGGGCAATCCTCGCCCTCGGAAGGCAAGACGTTGACGTATCGGCAATCAAGCCCAGGATGAAGGCAGACGTCCTGGGAGCAAGCAGCGATCATCTGATTCTGGACGTCAAGGACTCGGGCCTGGAGGTCGGAGCCGAAGTGCGGTTCGACGTCGGGTACAGCACGCTGCTCAGAGCGATGACGTCGCCCTACGTGGAAAAGGTATACCTGCCTCGATCCTACCTGACGATACGGAGGTCTCCTCGTGTTGACTATCTACTCTGCCGTGCAACGCACCCATCGGCCCGCTTACGTCGTCAAGCAAGGCGAGCGCTCCCCATCGTTTAACGTGCCGGAGCGTGTTGACAGCATCCTGTCTGCCGTGAGAGGGAAGGAATTGGGACCAGTCATCGCTCCTGATGACGCCGGACTCGAACCGATCCGCGCCGTTCACGACGCGGGTATGATCGAGTACCTGGCGACCGCATACGCGCTTGACTTTTACGATAGGCCCGTCACGGTGTATTTGTGCCCTCCTCCGGGGTTGGCGTGGGGGGTGACTGGAGGAAGTCGTCGCGCGTATTCTCCACCAGATTTTTCACGCTGAACTCGGAGACCCGCACGTAGTAGGGTGACTCGGATGAGATGACGACGTAACTATTGTCGGCGGTGTCCTTGGCCCCTATGCGCAGGGTTACAGTTTGGTCATTCGTCTCGATCGTAGCCACGGCGTTGGGCTCCTCCATCCCGTAGGCGGCCTGGTCTTCCTTGCCCAGGGGGCTGACCACGTTGACCGACGCTGCCTGCCCAAGCAAGGCGGTGACCTTCGCCTCATCCAGGGTTTCGTCCGCCGCCAACCCGTCCATCGTCCAGTTGCCCTCGTCATCTTTCGTAAAGGTGAATGTACCATCGGCGTTTTCCAGCGTCATCCTGGTGACGTCGGCCTGGGGGACGCTCAGGTAGACCGTATCAATCCACGAGGCAGCGGTGGCGTTGGTCTCCCAGGTGGAGATGTCGTTGGTCAGATAAGTTTCGCTCTGCCCATCCACGCGGAAGTGGGTCGCGCCGTAACTGGGCGAGGAGCCCAGGTAGAGGGTGCGTTTCGTCCCGTCCGCCGTCTCGAACTCGATACGACGCACGAAATCATCCGGGGCGACCTGGAGCCGCTTATGGCTGGCGTCGGTGCGCGTCACCAATCGGCCGGTGGTGAGGCCCACGATTTTGTCCAGCAACGGGGTGATTTTGCCCGCCTGGGCGGGGTAGTCGTCCGCGTCGGGCAGGGCCCAGTTCCCGGCGATTTGCCGCAGTACGATGCTGTTACCGTCAGTGTCCGCGATGCTCAGGGCGACGATATCGCCGGCCTCCAGGTCGGGGAAGAGCAGCTCGCTCGCACCAGTGACCACCGACTTCGGCCAGAAGATAGCGATGCTCAGGATGATTTGGATGACCAGGGTGCCAGTTAATATCCGGTTGTGGCGTTTCATAGCTCCTCTTTCGTGATACGTGATTCGTGATACGTGATACGTGATTCGTGGTTCGTAATTGTTCATTGCTCATTGTTCATTGTTTATTATTCATTGTTCATTGTCAACTGTATGGGCTTCTCGTTCCTGCGCCGGGTGTTCCACACGACGCCGATGACGATGAGCGCCAGCAACGCGACGACGTAGTTTGCGCCCTCCCATAAGGACTGCCCACTCTCGGTCATTGGGGCGAGCACCCGCGCGTAGGTCCCACGCGAGCGGATGTCGAGCAGGTCTAGATCCTCCGTAGACCAGGCGACTCCGTTTTGCACCAGTTTCAGGCTGTTGAGGTAGCGGTCGCGCGTGAGGCGGGAGGAGATTTCGAAGACGATGTCGTCCACGAACTCGGCGCTGCCGATGATGATCAGTCGGGCTGTTTCCGGCGAGACCTCGATGGTACCTCCCCCAGCTCCCTCTACGAGGGTGGGGATCTCTTCCTCTGCCCCGCCTTCAGTGAAAGGTGATGGTTTACCTTTGAAGTAGCTCTCGAAGACGCCCTGGACGGAGACGGCCAGTGCGTGGGACTTGTGCTCATCTCCCGCAGGGAAGCCCAGGTCCGGGTAGGCGTCAAAGTCAGGTTGGATGTTGGTATCGGTCTGCGTCCAGGAGTCCTGGCTGGATTGGAGCAGCGTTGTGACTTGCCGCCCGGCGTTCTTCTCCTCGTCAATCGTGATGGGCGAGGCCCAGTTGAGTGTCACAGCGGGCAGGTTCGAGACAATGGGGCTGTCCGGCGCCATCCCGCCGGCTCGGACGTCCACGAAGAAGGGGTAGTTAATCGCCCGAATCTCCTGCACCTGGAAGCCACTCACGTTCCGGGTGACCGGCACAGGAAACGGCTCGTTCTGCGGGTCCATCACCAGCGATTCCTCTACCTGGATGCCGTAACTGGACAACATCTCGCGCAGGCTGTCCTCCAGAGGCTTCAGGGTTAGCCCGCCAGCGAACTGGTCTACCGTGATGCCATAGTTCCCGGCTGCCACCACGACCGAGCCTCCGCGCATCAGGTATTGGTCAATGGCGAAGCGCTCTTTGTCGGTCATCCCCTGGGGCGCGACGACCACAAGCACGTCCACATCTGCCGGCACTTGCCCGCTGCTCAAATCCAGGGTGCGGACTTCGTACTCCTGGCGCAGGGACTCGCCGAGCTGCTGCCAACTGGAGAGGGGCTGTTGCATCTGCCCATACATATCCTGCGTCGGCTCCGCCGGGGGCATCCACAGGCCCACCACCTGGAGAAAGCCGGTAGAGGCTCGCTTGAGGGCCGATTCGATGGCTGTGCGCACATCGGCCTCGCTCAGTTCGCCAGCGGGATAGACTACCTGTGCCTGATCGCCAACCTTCAGGACCATGTGGAGATAGTAGCTCTCGTTAGAAAAGAGCGAGACGGCGAAGGGCTGCAGCCCGTAGAGGTCGTACAACTCTTGGCGTGTGATGGGGCTATCGGGCGCATCAGGATCTACCACGGTGTACGTAAACTTGCCGTTGGATTCGCTGGCGATGTCTCGTACCACCTTTTCGATAGTCGCCGGGACATCGGCCAGCCATTCCGGCAGCGTGTTAGGGGTGAGGTAGACCGTCAACTCGGCGGGGTTGTCCAGCGCTGCCAACACCGCGTCCACGCTCTGAAAGCCGTAGACCACTTTCTTGATAGAGCTGGTCAGGTCGTATTCCAGACTGCGCAGGCGCACATCTACGTTGCCATCGCGGCGCGGCTCGATCTCGATGAGATCGCGGAAGTTGAGCACCACGTTCTGGTCGCCGTAGCGGATCAAGATATCGAAGTAGGAATTGATGATCGAGGTCTCGTAGCGCCCGGCCACCTGGAATGGCATCGGCCGGATGCCGTAGGTCTGGTTGGCCTCGGCCTCTTTATCCGGGTCCTTGGCCGGGTCTATAATCTCTAACTGCACCGTGCCGCCCGAGGCGACTTTATACTCTTGCAACATGTCACGGATGCGCGGGACCAGCGGTGCGAGCAGTGGGTGAGTCTTTTCGCTAAAGTAGCCCCGGATCAGCAGTGGCTCCTGCAGGTTGCCCAGCAGGTCACGGGTGGTCTGGGAGAGGCTGTACTCCCGTTGTGCCGTGAGGTCCAGCCGTAGGCCGCGCAGGGGGAAGACCCAGACGTTGAGCACACCCAAGTTCAGCACCACCAGGATCGTAGTGAGGGTTACACTGCGGCGATGGGGCAGCGTGTGCTTCCCGGTGCTCCAACTTTTGCTGTCGAGCGAAGCGACGTTGAGCGCCAGGAAGACTCCTGTTAGCGAGAGATAGTAAAGCAGATCGCGCAGATCCACCACGCCGCGCTGGATGCTCTCAAAGCGGCTGCCCGAGCCGATGGCGCGCAGGACCTCGCCCAGGCGATCTCCGACGAAGTCGGTCACGCCGCTGGAGCCGGCCAGGTAGAAGAGACCGCAGATCAGCACGCTCGAGATGAGGGCGACGATCTGGTTGTCGGTGCGAGAGGAGACGAAGAGCCCGATGGCTGCATAAGCCGCCGCCAGCAGGATGGCGGCCAGATAGCCTCCGAAGACTGGCCCCCAGTCCAGGTTCCCCAGCAGCGAGACGGTGATGGGCAAGAAGATAGTCAGTGCCAGGGCGACGGCGACCAGCGCCATCACCGCTAAGAACTTCCCGGCGACCAACCGGATTGGGGAGACCGGGAGTGTGAGCAGCACCTCCAACGTGCCTGAGCGTTGTTCCTCACTCCACTGGCGCATCGTCAGCGCCGCGACCAGAAAAAACATCAGCACTGGCATCCAGCGGAAGAGTGGCCGGACGTCGGCGATGCCACGGGCGAAGAAAGTGTCCACCCAGAAGAAGGAAAACAGCGTGACCGCCAGGAATGCGCCCACGAAGATGAGCGCCATTGGAGAGCCGAAATAACCTTCCAGTTCTTTGCGGGTGATAGAAAACATCTGTTTCATTGTACAACCTCGTTTTTAGAAAATGGGCAAATGTGACGTCAGAAACCGGGTTTTTTCCTGAAAACCTGGTTTCTGGACTTTGGACAAAATCATAGCGGTGATCAGAAACCCGTTTTCTCGCTCAGAATTGTCCCTTTTTGCGTCCGAAAAGACCCCATTCGAGCGGATTCCACCTGCAAAGTTGTCAGAAAACGGGTTTCTTCAACTTTGTCCAAAGTCCAATGGTTTCTCAAACTGTCTTTACGCCGCCGTAGCCAATTCGTTGAAGACCGTTTCCAGCGTGCGGACATCCCGTCGCAACTCGCGTAGCGGCCAACCCTCTTCCCGTGCCAGGTTGTAGATCGCCGGACAGAGGTCGGTCCCGCCGGCATCCTGGCCCAGGACGCGGTAGGCCGGGTAGCCGTCGAGCGTCTGGGTTCGCTCGATGTTGCTTACACCGCTCAGGTTGCGAAGCGCGCGCTCCACTTCAATCCCCTCCGAGGCGGAGGGGAGCGCTCCGACCGGCGCTCTGTCCAGCACCAGGATCGCATCTGGCGTGGCGGCCAATTCCGAGAGCCGGGCATCGGCCCTGATCTGGCCGTTCATCAGGATAATGACCCTGTCGCAAAGCGCTTCGACCTCGGAGAGGATATGTGTAGAGAGGAGGATGGTGCTGTGCTCTGCCAGGCGGCGGATCAGGCGGCGGACTTCGACGACCTGCGTCGGATCCAGCCCCAGCGTGGGCTCGTCCAGAATCAAGAGCCGCGGCCGGTGGAGAATTGCCTGGGCCAGTCCCACGCGCTGTCGGAAGCCCTTGCTCAGTTGGCCAATGGGACGGGTCAGGTGGCCGGCCAGACCGGTGGCGTAGATTGCTTCTGAGAGCAAGGCCAATTGCTCACCTTCTGGAATCTGGCGTAACTCGGCGATCATCCTGAGGTATGCCTGGACCGATAGTTCCGGGTAGAGGGGCGCACTCTCCGGCAGGTAGCCAATTTGCGCTTGCACCTCGCGGGTGTGCGTCAGCACATCCAGGCCGTTCACGCGGACGGTGCCATCATCGGGTTGCAGGTAGCCGGTCAGAATCTTGATCGTGGTTGTCTTCCCGGCACCGTTGGGTCCAAGCAGCCCGACGATCTCACCCGGTGCGATGTAAAAGGTGACCCCACGCAATGCTTCGATGGGGCCATAAGACTTGGTTAGATCGGTGACGTCAATCATAAGCTCCTTCTCCCAATAGTTACTGTGCGCGTACCTTTCTGACTTTCGCCCGCAGTTCTTCCACTCGTACACGTTTCTTCCGCCAAGCCTGTTCAGTTGGCACAAAGTCTCCCGCCCCCACGGCTGCAATCCGCCGTGCGTTGCTTTCACGCTCAGAATAGGTCGGAATGATAACAGCCGGTCTCCCTGTATAAAGCCCTGTCTGGCTGGATGCATATCAGCTTGAATAATCGTTACCAAAGGTTTCTGAACAGCCCTCGCCGCAAGACAAGCGAACGGATTCCAAAAATCTACAATGATATCTGGCTCATAATCTCTCATCAGCGCCATTGCGGGTTTGCAGCGCGCCCGACAAAGAAGAGCAAGACACACAATCAAAACAGGCAACAAGCAGACCCTCGATTAGCACGTCCGCTTCAGTGACTTGTTGGGCGGCACCCAATGGAACACCCCTTTTCTGACTGTATCCATGTCAACAGGGTTCCTCACAACAGTCGCACGACAGCATTGGCCACCAGCCCAGCCAGAGGTGGCACAACGAAGGTGATGCCGTAGCGAACGAGCGCGGCCTTGGGGTCGATGAGTGCCATCTCCACAGGAAGACGTGATACTGACCACAGCGACCAAGCCGAGACAAAACCGACCACGGCTCCCAGACCAGCCCCGGCCTGATAGAACACCGCCACGAGGGGGAAGACAGCATATGGCGCGCCTGGCACTACCCCACCCACCACGCAAGCGATCAGCACACCTTTCACTCCCGCCTGGGCACCCAACCAGCGGGAGATCAGTTCCTTGGGAACAAGCACTTGAACCAGTCCTGCTATCACAAAGCCCAACAACAAAATGGGCAGATTGCGCCACAGCGTGCGCCCACCGGCCATTAGGCCAGCCAGTGGCAGGTCTCGCCCTCGCCAGAAGGCAATCGCCAGCAGTGTCACTGCAACGGCTGCCAGAACCAGCGTTGTTCTGTCCATTGACTTGCTCCCCTTGTGCTGTCGGTTCATCCTCACTCATTCACCTGACCGGCTCGAACGCGACTCCCCCTGCGCGCTCCACTCTGCGGTGTGCCCGCCCTGAGCTCCGCGAAGGGCGGGGCACGCCGTGCTCTTTCTTTCTATCCAGACATTCACCTCAATCCAGGGCATGATGCGCCCGACGATCTCGATTTTCCTCCGTTAGCGAATTGAGCTGCCTTGCGCGATTCACTGGAGGGCGCATGATGCCCTGGAAAGTGCCTTGGCCTGATCTCATCTCTATCTTAACGGGCGGAATGTGCTTGGGAGCGAAAGAAGTTTTCTTGCGTTGGCTTTGTTCTTCTTGCTCCTTCAATGCACGGTATATAGCCTGCAAATCAAAGTTGAATTGTGCTGCGTGGGCTTCTCGTGCTCGACGCACTTCCATCACGATTGGGTCTTGCCACATCTCCTATTCTCCCAATAACTCTTGTGGCGTGCAGATAATCGGTGGTTCATAACCTGTCAGGCGGCAAATACGCTCGATTTTGTACCGCATTGTCGCATTCGCTATGTGTTTGAAGTTCCACGTGAGCAAGTAGTCCATACCGTTGAGTGTTGCCACTGCAATATGCAAAGCATCCTCTACTGCCTTTCGAGGCATAGGCCCTTCTTCGACCAGTTTTTCAGCAAAAGCAACCGCTTCCTCGCTCAATGTCAGCAGCGGGATGTCCACAATCGCTTGCAAATGTTGTTCTGCTGCGTGTTCATCACCCGCACTCGCTTCTTGGACGACCAGTTGAGAGATGAACAAGTCAAAATCCTGACAAAGATATACTTCACCAATACAGTGCATCAGATTTTTGACGCCATCCCCGTTGGGAGCACCCAGAACCAAATCGGCTCGTCCATCACCATTTACATCAGCGACGGCCAAGCTATACCCCAACGTGTCACCAAATTCTCCATAGCCTCCATCTATACCTTCAATAGTCGCATCTGCCTGGATTGGGATTTGGACTGTGCCTGAATGACCAGTCGTGATTTGAGAGGACCCCCGTATGATGTAGACACTTCCTGCAGTATCACGTCCGCTGGGGCTTTCCCCAAAGGCACCCACGACCAGATCATCGTATCCATCTCCGTCAACGTCTCCACATCCCAAGTTCTCCCCAGCAGGTACACTCCAGCCCTTTGGCTGAAAACCTGTTATCACCAAATCCACAGGATCTATCTGTACATCCGGCACGTGTTTGCCCTGGCACAAATCTTGCACCTATAACCAGATCCTCAAAAGTGTCTCCATTCACGTCTCCCGTAGCTACAGCACCACCAAAGCCGCCATTACGATACCAACCAACAATAGCCAATTGCTTGCCTGGAGGATCATCCAGAGGCCAAATCCATTTGTGCCCATCGGTGTGGAGCAGACTGACCTCCTTCGGAAGTCTCAAAAGTGCGCTATCAACCAGCTTTTGAGGTGATTTCGGGCTGATTCGCTTCCAAAATCCTCGACGGCAGACTTCCGAAGTCTTAACTTGATGACATTGGTTACGCCTATAGATTGCACTGTATGGTGCAAGCCGCCCAACGTATAAGGTATGGTGGGCAGGGGCCTCTCGGCCCCCACCCCCACTTCAGAACCCCGCGTGATGGTTTCCCTATCACGGG
>CAYPOY010000230.1:0-8384 GCA_964412395.1 uncultured Anaerolineales bacterium
CCGAGCGATGAAGCGAGCGGTGCAGGGGGCGATGCGCGCCGGTGCGCAGGGAATTAAGGTCATGTGCAAGGGACGTCTGCATGGGTCCGAAATGGCACGCCAGGCATGGCAGCGCGAGGGACGAGTACCGTTGCAGACATTGCGCGCCGACATTGATTACGCTCAGGAAGAGGCGCATACTACCTATGGCCGCATTGGGGTGAAGGTGTGGGTCTATAAGGGCGAGGTATTGCCTGAGGTAAGGGCGCAGGAAAAACCCTTCGTGGTCTAAGTATGTGGGTCTGGACCTGTTGGGAGAGGGGGCAGGACGATGTTGATGCCAAAACGGGTGAAGTATCGCAAACAGATGCGCGGCCGGATGAAGGGCAAGGCCACGCGCGGGACTGAGGTCGCGTTCGGAGAGTACGGGTTGCGGGCTCTGGAGCCGGCGTGGGTCACGGCGCGGCAAATTGAGGCAGCGCGGCGCGCAATTGTGCACTATTTGCGACGGCGTGGAAAGTATTGGATTCGTATTTTCCCCGATAAGCCAGTCACGGCCAAGCCGGCTGAGACTCGCATGGGCAAGGGCAAAGGGGCGGTGGATCACTGGGTGGCCGTGGTCAAGCCGGGCCGCATTATGTTCGAACTGAGTGGTGTGTCTGAGGAGATGGCACGCGAGGCGATGCGTTTGGCGTCCCATAAGTTGCCTATCAAGTGCCGGTTCGTAAAGCGCGCAGGAATCTCTGCTGGGGAATAGGAGAGGTATGCAGGCACGGGAGATTCGAATCTGGACTACGGAAGAGTTGCAAAGTCGGCTGGAGGATGCTTACCGGGAACTCTTCGCTCTGCGCCGTGAATTAGCCATGGGGCGTCTGGAAGATCATAATCGGGTAAGGGTTGTGAGGCGTGACATCGCCCGGATGAAGACGATCCTTCGCGAGCGTGCGTTGATCACTGAGTTGGTCGAGGAGGCAGCATGGTGAGGGAGCGGCGCGTTTCTACGGGAAAGCGGCTCGTTGGCAGCGTAGTGAGCGACAAGATGGACAAGACTGTGGTGGTACGTGTTGAGCGTATGGCACGTCATCCGCGATACGGCAAAGTGTTGCGCCGGGTGAAAAAGTACAAAGCTCACGATGAGGGGAACGTCTGCCGCATTGGTGACTTGGTGCGCATTGTCGAATCCCGCCCGCTGAGCCGTGAGAAGCGGTGGGTCGTGGAGGAGATATTGAAGCGAACTGAGGCTGGAACGGTAACGGGGGTTGAGCAATGATCCAGCAGGAGAGCCGCCTGCGGGTGGCCGACAACACCGGGGCGCGGGAGGTCCTCGTCATCCGTGTATTGGGCGGTTCCAGGCGACGGTACGGTAGAGTGGGTGACATCGTCGTGGCGACCGTGAAGCAGGCCACCTCGAGGGCGCAGGTGAAGAAAGGGGAGATCGTGCGAGCAGTAATTGTGCGCACGGCGAAGGAGTACCGACGTCCTGACGGATCCAGCATTCGCTTCGATGATAACGCGGCGGTGATTTTGGATGAAGCAAGCTGGAACCCGAAGGGCACGCGCATCTTCGGGCCGGTGGCCCGCGAGTTGCGGGAAAAGGGCTTCATGAAGATCGTCTCGCTGGCTCCTGAGGTACTGTAGGGACGACGATTGGAGGAGTGTACAGGGTGGGCAACCGAATCAAGAAGGGCGATACTGTAGAGGTCGTTTCCGGCAACGACTGGGGCCTGCGGGGGATGGTGCAGCGGGTATTGCCGAAGAAAAATCGTGTTGTTGTCTCCGGAGTCAACACTGTCAAGAAGCACCAGCGTCCTATGCGTGCTGGACGCGGTCAGGTTCAACCAGGCATCATCGAGTTTGAGGCCCCGATTCATATCTCCGACGTCATGCTGGTGTGCCCCCGGTGCGATCAGCGTACGCGCGTGGGGTTTGCCTGGCAGGAGGATGGGCGTAAGGTGCGCGTGTGCAAGCAGTGTGGTGAGGCAATTGACTAGTAGCAGGTTCTCATACCTGGGGTAGGAAGGCAGACTGATGCAGCATTTGCAGAAGCGTTATCGTGAAGATGTCCGGCCTGCGCTGATGCAGGAGTTCGGATACCGGAACATTATGGAGGCGCCGCGCCTGCGCAAGATCGTGGTCAACGTGGGCGTGGGCGAAGCGCTGGAGAACGCTAAGGCGCTGGATCACGTGGTGCAGGACATTGCGACGATAACCGGACAGCATCCTGTGATCACTCGAGCGCGTAAGTCCATTGCGAGTTTCAAATTGCGAGAGGGCCGTGCCATCGGTGTCAAGGTAACATTGCGAGGGGAACGCATGTGGGCGTTTTTCGATCGACTGTGCAATGTGGCACTGCCGCGTCAGCGTGACTTCCGTGGTGTCCCCGACACCCTCGATGGGCATGGAAACTTCACACTGGGGTTGCGTGAGCAACTGATGTTCCCCGAGGTGGACTACGACTCAATTGACAAGATACGTGGTATGGAGGTCAGTATGGTTACCACCGCCTATACGGACGAGGAGGGGCGGCGGCTGCTGGAGTTGTTGGGGATGCCGTTCCGTCGCCGGGGCTGGTAGCCTGGTTTTCGGTACAAAACGCTCCAAGCCCCCGTCTCGGGGGTGTCCCATGCGACGAGCGGGTGCTTTTTACGCTGTATTCTTGCCCGCGACGCCCCCGGGGACGGGGGCTGGGAGCACTGGAAAACTGTTTGGCACCGCGAACTAGCCTGGATTGGAGAAGTGAAATGACGAGAAAGTGTCTGCCGATTCGAGAGACGCGACGTAAGTATAAGGTGCAAGTGCGGAATCGTTGTAGGATATGCGGTCGGCCGCGGGGCTATATCCGGCGCTTCCAGATGTGCCGCATCTGCTTCCGGGAGCGGGCTTTGAGGGGCGAGATCCCCGGTGTAGTAAAGTCGAGTTGGTGAGCGAACGGGAACGAGAGGTCTTATCCAATGACAATGTCTGATCCGATAGCCGATATGTTGACGCGCATACGCAATACCCTGGCAGTGGGGCATCCGGGTGTGCGCGTGCCTTCTTCTAAGATCAAGGTGGCGATTGCCAAGATCTTGAAAAGCGAGGGGTTCGTTGAGGATTATTACGTGACGCATGAGCGCCCACAGCCACAACTGGTTATCAGGCTCAAGTACGTGGGCGAGAGGAAGGAGCGCCACCCGGTCGTCACGGGTTTAAAGCGCGTGAGTAAGCCGGGGCGCCGTGTCTATACACGTGCATCGGCGATACCGTGGGTGCGAAGCGGCATGGGGATCGCTATTCTCTCGACGCCCAAGGGAGTGTTGACGGGACAGCAAGCCCGTCGCCTGGGTGTGGGCGGTGAAGTGTTGTGCTACGTGTGGTAGGTGTTGAGGGAGGCAGGTAGTGTCACGGATTGGTCGTATGCCCATCCCTCTACCCGAGGGGGTGAGGGTTGATGTTCAAGGCAGCCAGGTGACGGTGACGGGGCCCAAGGGCAGTCTTTCCCGCGAGTTCCACCCAGATATGGAGATTGTGCTGGAAGATGGTAAGTTGGGGGTGCATCGCCCGACCGATCAACGGCACCATAGGGCGCTGCATGGTCTGACACGGGCGTTGCTGAATAACATGGTGATCGGCGTGGCGCAGGGTTTTCAAAAGCAGTTGGAGGTCCACGGCGTAGGGTATCGGGTGGACTTGCAGGGGGACGGGAGTCTGTTGCTACAACTGGGCTTCTCCCATCCGGTTAACATCGCCCCGCCCGAGGGGATTCAGTTTGAGGTTGAAGCTCGCTCAAAAGTGATCAAGGTGAGTGGGATTGATAAAGAGTTGGTGGGGCGAATGGCGGCGGAGATCCGTGCCTGGCGGCCGCCTGAGCCCTATAAGGGTAAGGGCATCCGGTACGTCGGCGAGTACGTTCGCCACAAAGCTGGCAAGGCCGGCAAGATTGGCTAATGGATGAACTTGATCAGTGGATTGAGGTTGAGATATGCCAGAGATTGACCGTCGAGTAGCCCGCTTGCGGCGACACAGGCGTGTGCGGAAGCATGTGGTTGGGACGCCAGAGCGACCGCGATTGAACGTTTTTCGCAGCTTGCATCACATCTACGTTCATGTGATTGATGATAGCCGGGGGCATACGCTGGTCTCTGCTTCGACTATTGACCCGGAGGTAGCAGCGCAGCTTCAGGGGTTGACGAAGACTGAACAAGCGCATGTGGTGGGTAAGGTGTTGGCGGAGCGTGCATTGAGCCAGGGTATCAAGAAGGTAGTCTTCGACCGTGGTGGGTACAAGTATCACGGCCGGGTGAAGGCTCTGGCGGACGCAGCCCGTGAGGGTGGGCTCAAGTTTTGAGGACGAAAGTCTGAGGCGCAACGGAGGCAGGATGGCTAGAGGGAGCTTACGGGATCGCAAGGTCTTCGAGGAGCGAGATGAACTGGATGAGCGCGTCGTGGACATCACGAGAGTTGCGAAGGTCGTTAAGGGAGGGCGGCGCTTTAACTTCCGCGTGGTCGCGGTAGTGGGCGACAACCGTGGGCAGGTCGGCATAGGGGTCGGCAAGGCGCGCGGTGTCCCCGATGCGATTCGTAAGGCGACGGAACGGGCGCGGCGCAGCATGCGACCCATAGCGTTGGTGCAGACCACGATCCCGCACGAGGTGATCGGGCGGTGTGGCGGCGCGAAGGTGCTCCTTAAGCCATCTGCGCCCGGGACGGGCGTAATCGCAGCCGGTGGTGTACGCGCCGTGTTGGAGGCTGTCGGCGTGCACGATGTGCTTACCAAGTCACAGGGCAGTTCTAACGTCCTCAATGTGGTGCGGGCGACGATGGATGGCTTGATGCAGCTGAGTCGTGTGGAGGATGTGGCCCGTGAGCGCGGTGTGCCTGAGGTCAAAGTGATGCCGTTCTGGAGGCGAGCACGATGAGCGCTGCGAAGAAGGAAGGGTTGTTGCGTATCACGCTTACGAAGAGCCCGATCGGATATTCCTACCGGCAGAAACGAACGGTGCGGGCATTGGGTCTGCGGCGGATGCATCAGACAGTGGAGCAAAAGAACACTCCGGTCATCCGGGGGATGATCGCTAAGGTGAAACACCTGGTGACGGTGGAGGAAGTGGATTAGGGAGTTAGTTGGTCAGTTGGTTGTAGGGGGTGAGTGGTGAAGTTACACGATTTGAAGCCCGCTGATGGATCGGCGAAGAAGCGTAAGCGCGTGGGGCGCGGTATTGCTGCCGGGCAGGGTAAGACGGCTGGGCGTGGTACGAAAGGTCAGAAGGCCCGCAGTGGTGGTGGCGTGTCGCTCTACTTTGAGGGTGGTCAGTTGCCCTTGGTGCGCAAGCTCCCGTTCGCGCGGGGCGTGGGTTTCCGCGATCCGTGGCGCGTCCGGTTCACGCCGGTGAACCTGGAACGGCTCGCGGTCTTCCAGAAGGAGACCGACGTCACCCCGGAGGCGCTAGTCGAGGCAGGCATCATCAAGCGCGCGGACGAGTTGGTGGTGATCCTGGGGCGCGGAGATTTGAAGCACCCGCTCACGGTGGAGGCGCACCGGTTTTCGGATAGCGCGTGGGCCAAGATCGAGGCGGCGGGGGGAGTGGTGGAGGAACTGCCCTGGCAGCGAGGCGGCTATCGAACGCGGTAGGACGCGGATTGCAGGACAACAGCGAATTTGGATGGTAGCAGACTGGGAGTGATGTGATGATTGAAGCCCTGCGGAATGCCATGACTTTGCCCGACCTGCGGCGCAAGTTGTTGTATACGTTGCTGATCCTCATTATTTTCCGTCTGGCGGCACACGTGCCGGTGCCGGGGGTAGACCAGGAGGCCCTGGGGCAACTGCTGGCGGGCACTGGCGGTGCCAGCCAGTTATTCAATTTGCTGGACCTTCTATCCGGCGGGGCGGTGTCGAATTTTTCGGTTATGGCGAACAGCGTGTATCCATACATCAACGCTACCATTATCTTTCAGTTGCTGACCCCGATCATCCCAAGGTTAGAGCGGCTGGCCGAGGAAGGGGAGGCGGGTCGGCGTAAGCTCAATCAGTGGCAGTACTATATAACCGTTCCACTGGCATTGTTGCAGGCTTTTGGGCAGACCCGGTACTTTAGCGCTGGGGTTGGCAGTGCGCCCATTTTGCCCCACTTCGGCTTCAGCCCACCAGAGAATATATTGCCTACCGTCTCGGTGTTGGTGGCGATGACCGCTGGCACGATGTTCGCTATCTGGTTGGGCGACTTGATCACCGAGCAGGGTATCGGTAACGGGTTGTCGTTGATCATATTCGGCGGCATCGTGTCCCGTGTGCCGCAGAACATCGGGCGCATCTGGACTCAGGCTCAAGCGGTGGAAGGTGGCGGCGTGGGGATGGGTGTGTTGATGCTGGGTATCTTCCTGGCTATCACGGCCATCACGATGTTCGTGATCGTAGTGGTGCAGGAAGGTGAGCGACGGATCCCGGTGCAATATGGTAAGCGCGTGCGGGGCATCAAGATGTACGCCGGTGGAAGTGCCCACATTCCGTTGCGGGTCAACACGGCCGGTATGATACCGCTGATCTTTGCCCAGTCTTTTCTCACCCTCCCGGCGGTGGTTGCACAGTTCTTTGTCGCCGGTGAAAACGCTAGGGTGTCTCAGTTTGCTCAGGGGGTGATGAATTTCTTTAGTGGGCAGAGTCCGTGGTATGGTCTGCTTTACTTCCTGGCGGTGGTGGGGCTCACCTATTTCTATACTGATGTAATGGTTCAGCAGCAGGATTTGCCGGGCGCGCTGAAACGACAGGGAGGCTTCATTCCAGGGATCCGACCGGGTAAGAAGACTGCCGATTACATTACCTCTGTCTACCGGCGTATCACGCTAGTGGGGGCGCTCTTCCTGGGCGGAGTGGCGGTGTTGCCCTTTATCGTAGACCTGTTCTTACAAACGAGGGTACTGCTCATCACCTCTTCTGGCCTGCTGATCGTGGTCGGCGTGGTACTGGACACGGTGCGTCAGTTGGAGGCCCAACTCTTGATGCGTCACTACGAGGGGTTCATCAAGTAAGGAGAGCAGACGATTGAGGATGTGCAAGCTGACCTACGGGCGGTCGTAGAAGCAGCCAGGGAGTAGCCATTGATCACTTTAAAGTCAGCAGCCGAGATTAACAAGATGCGCCAGTCTGCCCGGATTGTGGCCGAGGTGCTGGAGAGAATGCGGGAGTGGGCCACACCGGGTGTGCCGACGGCAGAGCTGGATAGGTTGGCGGAAACGGTGATCCGCAAGTACAACGCCATCCCGTCGTTCAAGGGGTACCCACCCGGCAGCGCTCATCCTTTTCCGGCCAGTATCTGCACCTCGGTGAACGAGGAACTGGTACACGGTATTCCTGGCCCGCGCGTGTTGCAGGAAGGGGACATTATCAGCATAGATGTCGGTGTTATACTGGACGGCTATCATGGCGATGCTGCGATCACACTGATGGTGGGGCAGGTTAGCCTGGAGGCACAGAGGCTGCTGGAGGTGACTGAAGGCGCGCTCTACGCAGGGATTGCCGCTGCCAGGGTAGGCGGCCGGTCCGGTGACATCTCCGCTGCCATTCAGTCCTACGTGGAGAGTCGCGGACATAACGTCGTGCGGGAGTACACCGGTCATGGCATTGGACGAAAGATGCACGAGGATCCACAGGTACCCAACTATGGCCAACCAGGAAAAGGTGTGCGCTTGCGTAAGGGGATGACCGTGGCGCTGGAACCGATGGTGTTGGTCGGAGATAATCGTGTGAAGGTGCTGGACGATCATTGGACTGTGGTTTCGTGTGATGGGAAATTGACAGCCCATTTTGAACATGACATTGCCATCACCGATGGTGATGCAGAGATTCTGTCGCGACTGTAGGCAGGTGAATGGGTACAAGGCAGGGAGGTATGATGCGATGAAGGTATCGCCCTCAGTGAAGCGGCGCTGCCCGAAGTGCAAGATTGTTCGGCGGCGTGGCGTGGTACGAGTGATTTGCGAAAATCCAAAGCACAAGCAACGCCAGGGGTAACTTCAAATCCCAAACCCCAAGACCCCAAGGTTGGGGGCTTTGTAGTGGCTGGGGTTTGCAACTTGGTCATTGGGATTTCTGACCGGAGGGAAGTATGGCGCGTATTGCAGGGATAGACTTGCCACGGAGCAAGCGGGTGGAAATCGGTCTGACATATATTTACGGCATTGGGCGTAGTCTGAGCAATGAGATTCTGCGCAAGGCCAGGGTAGATCCCAACACGCGGGTCAGGGACTTGACGGAGTCGGAGGTTACTTCACTGCGTGAGGTTATTGACCGTGGGTACCAGGTTGAAGGTGACTTGCGGCGTGAATTGCAGATGAACATCAGACGCCTGATGGATATTGGGTGCTATCGGGGTCTGCGTCACCGCCGTAATCTGCCTGTGCGCGGTCAGCGTACGCGGACGAACGCT
>CAYPOY010000231.1:0-8379 GCA_964412395.1 uncultured Anaerolineales bacterium
ATTGGATTACCTGGTCATCGGTCATGTGACCCGTGATCTGGTAGACAGTGCCTTCACGATTGGTGGGACGGTTTCCTACGCTGCCCGCACGGCGCGTGCGTTGGGCTGTCGCGTTGGTGCTGTCACCAGCGCCAGCCCCGACCTCGATCTGGGCCAGGTGTTGGATGGTATCCTGATCACCCGCTCCCCCGCTACGACGACGACCACGTTCAAGAACATCTACACCTCCGACGGGCGGCGACAGGTGCTACACGGCATTGCGGAGACGCTGGTGCCAGAGATGGTGTCGCCGCATTGGAGGGCAGCAATCGTTCACCTGGGACCGGTGGCCCGGGAGTGCGACCCGGCGCTGGTCAATGCATTTGGGGACGCCTTTGTGGGCGTGACCCCCCAGGGATGGATGCGACGTTGGGACCGGGCCGGGCACGTGCGTTGCTGTCAGTGGGAAGAGGCGGAGGAGGTGCTCGCCCGTGCCGATGCCGTGGTGCTGAGTGAGGAGGACGTGGCAGGCGATGCAGCACTGGTAGCCCGGTATGCCACCCAGGCGCAACTGTTGGTTGTGACCCAGGGGGCGGCAGGCTGCACCGTATATGCGCACGGCCAAATCCGCCACTTCTCGGCACCAGCCGTGCATGAGGTGGACCCTACTGGTGCAGGCGACATCTTCGCCACTGCCTTCTTCGTGTGGCTGCAGCGCAAGGGCGATCCCTGGATGGCCGCCCGTTTCGCCAACTGTGTCGCCGCCCGCTCGGTGACTCGGGTGGGAGTGATCAGCACGCCGATTCCAGACGAGGTCGCTCACTGCGAGCAGGCTTTGCAAGCACAAAACACGGGACAGACTTTTCAGTCTACCGCGCTTAACACCAGAAACTGAGGTGCGGTGAGTGCCAATCATCTACGCGCTGGCGAACCAGAAGGGTGGGGTCGGCAAGACCACCACGGCGGTAAATGTGGGGGCCTGCCTGGCGCAATGGGGTCGGCGCGTCCTGATAGTGGACGTTGATTCCCAGGCAAACGCAACTTCCTCTCTAGGGATAGATAAACGCGCTGTGCCGCTCTCCACCTATGACCTGCTGGTGCGCAAGGTCCCTTTGGCCCGCGTTGTACAACACACCGGTCAAGCACAGCTCGACCTGGCCCCAGCTTCGCCGGCCTTGGCTGGTGCCACAGTGGAACTGGTCAGCCTGCCGCAGCGGGAATATCGCCTGCGCCAGGCATTGACAGGGCTGAGACAGAGCGAAGGCGAAGGGCCAGACAGGCAGTACGATTACGTCCTGATAGACTGCCCACCCAGCCTGGGTATTTTGACGGTGAACGGGCTGACGGCTGCCGCCAATGGGGTGATTATCCCTGTGCAGTGCGAGTACCTGGCGCTGGAGGGCCTCTCGCAGTTGGCGCGTGCGATCGAATTGGTGCGCCGCGCCCTCAACCCGAGGTTGCGGTTGCGAGGGCTGGTGATGACGATGTACGACGCCCGCACCAATCTATCGCGGCAGGTCGTCGAGGAAGTGCGGCGATACTTCCCGAAGCGGGTGTTTAACACGATCATCCCACGCAGCGTGCGTCTGAGCGAGGCTCCCAGTTACGGCGAGCCCGTCACATCCTACGCGCCCCGTTCGGCGGGTGCGCTGGCCTACGCGGCGCTGACGCGGGAGTTGCTGGTGGGCGATGGATGCCTACAGCCAGTAGCCACTAACCGATAACCATTGAGAGAGAGATGTCACCACGCAAGAGTGGGCTGGGCAGAGGATTGGAAGCGCTGATCCCCACTGTCGAGGAAGATGTGGCTGTGGAGACGCAGGGTGTGATCGAGGTGCCTCTCGCTTCCATCACGCCCAACCCTCATCAGCCACGTTCGCTGATTCGCGATCAGGACCTGGTGGAACTGGCCGCCTCCATTGAGGAACATGGGATCATCCAGCCACTCGTCGTCACCAGAGTGTTCGACGGATATCAACTGATCGCCGGCGAGCGCCGCTGGCGTGCGGCGCGCCTGGCCGGATTACCCACAGTTCCCGTCGTGGTGAAGGACGTGGCTCCCAGCGAGATGCTGGAACTGGCGTTGGTGGAGAACCTCCAGAGATCCGACCTGAATCCGCTGGAAGAGGCTATGGCCTACTGCCAGTTGACCGAGGAGTTCGGATTGACGCAGGGACAGGTGGCGCGGCGGGTGGGCAAGAGCAGGGTGGCGGTCTCCAATACGCTGAGGTTGCTGAAAGCGGCCCTCCCTGTGCAGGAGGCGCTGCTGGGAGGCAAGATCAGTGAGGGGCACGCTCGGGCGCTTCTGGGGCTGGAGCAGGCAGAGGCACAGAAGGTCGCGCTCAAGACAGTCCTGAAGCAGAGGCTGAATGTGCGTCAGACGGAGGAATTGGTACGGCGCTTGCTCGGCTTGCGCCGCGAAGAGCGGCGGCCCGCGCGTGAGGTATCGCCGGAGACACGGGCGCTGGAGTCTCGCTTCCGTGAGGTGCTGGGGACCAAGGTAAGCCTGACGTGCAGTGGCGAGGGAGGCCGCATCGTGATTTACTTCTACTCCGAGGAGGAGTTAGACGCGCTATACGGGCGAATCGTAGGAAAAGAATAATACCAGGACGAACACCTCGCCAGATTTTGAAATCATCCACGAAAAAGCGGAAAAACGCACCACTCTACCTCGCTAACTGCCCTCGTATCGCTGCTGCCTCTCGCACCATCTCGCCGATGACCTCTGCCACCGGTTTGATCTCGCGCACGATGCCGATGGACTGACTGCAAGCAATCACGCCGGAGTCCACATCGCCCTCCTCGTACATACGCTTTGCCTCCGTGCAGCGTGTCCAGTTCCGTAGCGGCGACCAACGCCTGTTTGAGGCTCTCGTGGATGGGACACTCCCGCGTGACCAGCAGTCGTGTGCCAACTGTGACCCCCTGGGCAAGGACAAGCCTTGCCCCTACGGCGCCCAGGATCAGCGCTGCCAGCAGCCCCCGTCCGTCGGCGATGCCCCCCGCTGCCAGCACCGGCACCTCTAGCACGTCGGCAGCACGGGGCACCAGGACCATCGTCGTCAGCCCCAGCTCGCCGATGTGGCCGCCTCCCTCGCTGCCAAAGGACGGTCACGGCGTCCACGCCGGCCTTCTGCGCACTGAGGGCATGCCGCACGCTGACGCACTTGTGCATCGTCTTCACCTCGCCCGCCTTCAGACGCCCCAGCAGATCCTCCGGTGGCCGATGGCCACTGGTCTCAACCACCGGTATGCCCTCTTCCAAGATCACCTCGACGTAGAGGTCGTTGTCAATGGGCCGCAGCGCCGGAAAGAGGCTTAAGTTGACGCCGAAGGGCTTACCGGTCAGATCCTTAGCCCGGCGGACAGCCTGGCGAAATTTCTCCTGGGTGTCGAACATGGCCGAGGCCATCATCCCCAGCGCGCCGGCGTTGGAGATCGCCGCCACAAACTCCAGCCCGGAGATGCGCATCATGCACCCCCCGACGATAGGGTGTTTGATGCCGAGCAATTCAGTAACGCGGGTTTTGAACATAACTGGGCTCCTTTCTCGTGTTTGTTGAAGAAGGCGTGGGAGAACTCTGCCGCGCCAGGTAACGATCCAATTGCTCCAGACCGTCGGGGAAGCTGAGCCGTCCAAAGCCAAAGCGTACGTGGTCATCACCAGAGCCAAGACCAGTGCTGGGCAGAAGCAGCACACCTTGTCCGGTCACCAGCCTGTCGCTAAAGTCTCGCGCGGACAGGCCACGCAGGCCGACGAAGGCCACCGACCCGGCCTGGGGCCGGTTCCAGCGGAAAACTGCCCGCCAGCGCGCGAAGAACGGCTCCGCCAGCGCCAGATTGTCCCGGATGATCCTGCGGCTGCGTTCGGCGAGCTCGTCGCCAACCTGGAGCGCGATCTGAGCCAGGACTTCGCTGGGAGCGCTGGCACAGATGGTGGTGTAGTCCTTCCAGCCCAGGATGCGATCCTTCAGCGGCGTGTCCTGCAACGCCAGCCAGCCGACGCGCAGGCCGGGCAACCCGTAGGTCTTGGACAGTCCGGCCAGGGTGATGGCACGCTCGTACAGGTCGCAGCCGGAGGACAGGCGCGCGGCGGGGTCGTACTCCAGGCCACGGTACATCTCGTCGGAGAAGAGCCATGCGCTGGCCCGCTCGACGATCCGGACGACGGTCTGCCATTCGTCGTGGGAAGGCAGACAGCCGGTGGGATTGTGCGGGAAGTTGACGATTACCAGTTTGGTGCACGACGTGACAATCTGTTCCAGCGCGTCGAGGTCGAGTCGCCAGCCACCAGTGCCGTCCGGCAGCTCGTCAGTCTCCATCAGTGACCAGCGGAGGACGCGAGAGCCGAGATACTCCGCCACGTTGGCCAACGAGTCATAGCAGGGCGTCAGCACGATCACCTCATCGCCTGGCTCCAGCAGGGCATGCATCGTCACAAAGATACCCTCCTCCGGCGCGGACAGGCCAATCACCCTGTCTGCATGCACGCTGGTATACAGGTTGGCGATGCGTTCTCTGAGCGCGGGTGCGCCCTGACTTTCGGTGTAGCCCAGATACAGCCGGTCGAGGGATGCCCAGGAAGCCCCAGCCAGTTGCAGCAACTCGCCTATGGTCAGCGACTCGCAATCGGATGCGCACAGGATGTACGGCGCGGTAAACTCGTGGATGGCGAAAAACCGTTCGGTGTGAAAGGGCTTGATGTTCATATCGTCCGTCTCTCCTGCAGATCCATCCGCCGTGCCACCAATCGTCCGTTCTCCTGAGCAGCTACCCAATTATAGACCAACAGCGAGCCTTCCACAAATGCCACCTCCAACAGGCAATGTTATGTCAAGTTTTCACGTGAAACATGTGGTTTCTGGTAGTTCACACTGTAAATCGGCGTTTCTGCAATTCCGACGGGTGGCCGGATTGTCATCCGGCCAGAGCGGCTGGGTGGTTACCCAATTCGTCCACTTGTACTATGCGCGGCCTGGCGTTATACTTTAGGGGAGGAGCCAGCGAAAGGAGGACGATGACTGGTCTAGAGAATCGCCGTCGCGCTGCGGAGCGCATCCTGGAGGACGAAGCCCTCACCGCCGACCTGACCGACGACGCTGCCGCATCCCTGCTCGACTGGGGACTGGCGCAGGCGGAGACGATAGCGCGGCAGGCGGAGGGACTTTCGCAAGAGGAACTTGACGCACACCTCGCCGCACTGCGGCGCACGGTGAAATGTGTCAGCCGCCAGGCCGGGAAGGCTGCGCCTGAGGCCCAGGTGGAACGGGTACAGGCATTGCTGGCGAAGATCGAGCAAGCGCAAGACAAGGAGGCAGAGAGGTGACACGTAAGTCATGGAAATCGGGCATCTCGTTTAATTGGTCATTGTTCATTGGTCATTGCTCATTGATCGCTGTGGTGCTCGTCCAGACAGCGTGCTGTGGGCTGAACCTGGATTTCTTGAGCGAGTCGCGCACGGTCACGGAGACGGTGGGCGGCGACTGGATCCGCGTCTACTTCACCCGTCCTCGCTATCCAGACGACGACTCCTATCACCACGGCGGGCTGGACGAGGCATTGGTCTCGGCGATCGAACAGGCTGAGACCCGCATAGACGTGGTCGCCTACGACTTCGACCTGGAAAGCGTGGCCGATGCGTTGATCGCGGCCCGCCGCCAGGGCGTGCAGGTGCGCGTCGTCGTCGAAAGCGACAACGCCGACGAGGAGGCCGTAGCCGACCTGCGGCAGGCCGGTGTTCCCGTAGTCGAGGACGGGCGCAGCAGTGGGCTGATGCACGACAAGTTCGCCGTCATTGACGGGCAATGGGTGTGGACAGGGTCGTGGAACCTGACTGAGAATGGCACCTATCGCAACAACAATAACGCCGTCTTGATCGGTTCGACCGCACTGGCGGAGAACTACGCCGCCGAGTTCGATGAGATGTTCGCGGGCCAGTTCGGCCCCACCTCACCGGCCGACACGCCCAACCCCCGCGTCACCATCACTGTTGAAACCGGCGAGGAAGACGGTGCCCAGCAGGAACGGCAGATTGAAGTAGAGAATTACTTTGCGCCCGAAGACGAGGTGGCTGCCCAAATCATCGCCGAGATTGGGCAAGCACAGAGCCGCATCCGCTTTATGGCCTTTACCTTCACCAGCGACGAGATTGCCGACGCGATGCTGGAGCGGGCGCAAACTGGCGTGGTGGTACAGGGGGTGATGGAGAGCCGCAACGCCGGGCGGGAGTACAGCCAGTACGAACGGCTGCGGGCGGCGGTCCACGACGTGCTCCCCGACGGCAACCCGTACATCATGCACCACAAGGTGATCATCGTTGATGATGCGACGGCGATCCTGGGCTCCTACAACTTCACCGGTAACGCGGAGAACAACAACGACGAGAACCTGCTCATCATCCACGACCCCGAGGTCGTGGCCCTGTTCGTGGCCGAGTTTGGACGGGTGTACGAGATGGCCAGAACGGCGGACTGAGGACACAACGGACTGCAACCGCAGCGCGGTGTCTGCGTAGTAGAAGGATGGACAAGCAGTCAAAGGAGGCACAGGATGAACCAGCGCAGTGGCTTGAGTGGACGTCAGGTGATTGGAATCGTTATAGCGGTGCTGCTGGTCGCTGCGGCGTGCGGCGCGGCAGGACTGGTGCTGGGTGGAGCGACCGGCTACACCATCGGACGCGGCCAGGCTGCCCGCACCGCGCCTCCCATCGAGATGCCGCGGCCGCAGCCCCCCGGTGAGGAGGAGCGGAAGCCGCCCGAAGAGGCTCCGGAGATGGAGATACGTCCCTACCTGGGGGTGCACTACGAGACGATCAAGGAGGGAGCGCAGATCATAGAGATAGAGCCGGACAGTCCTGCCGATCAAGCCGGCTTGCGCGAGGGGGACGTGATCCTGGCCGTGGACGGGCATCCGGTCGGCGAGGGACACCCCGACCTGGCCGCTCGCATCCTGGAGCACGAACCCTGGGACGAGGTCGAGTTGCGCGTACAGCGGGGCGACGAGGAGTTGGAACTGAAAGTCACGTTGGGCGCGCGGCTCGCCTCCGAGGGGCGCCATCTCTTCCCGCCGGGGGAGTTCCCCGGGCTACCCGAGTGGCCTCGCCCGCCGGAGGAATGGCCGCTGCCCCCGGATTGGGAGTGGCCCCAGCAGCGGCCCTACCTGGGCGTGCGTGTCCGACAACTGGAGGAGAGCGCGGAGGTGCTGGAGGTCATCCGGGGGAGTCCCGCTGAAGAGGCGGGCCTGCGCGAAGGCGACCTCATCCTGGCGGTGGACGACGAGGAGGTGGGCCGCGAGACACCGCTGGCAAGTCTCATCGCTGCGCACGAGCCGGGCGACACAGTGGTGCTGACTATCGAACGGGCCGGTCGAGAGCAGGAGATCGAGATCAAATTGGGCAAGTGTCCAGCCCCAGAGGAGCCAGAGACAATGTGGGAAGGATAGGAGCCTCCGCAGATGCGCGTTTTGATCATTCCGACCCATTGGGAGAGCCAGGCGGTGCTCAAATTGCTGCCCGGCGCTGTACTCAAGCCGGGGTGGGACGTCCCCACCTGGCACGTAGGAGACCTGCTGCTTGTCGAGCCGGGCGTTGGGCCAGAGTTGACGGCGGCCCTGCTGCCGCACGTCGAACCGCTTAAGCCCCAGGCAGTGTGGCTCTTCGGCTGGTGCGGCGGGTTGGTGCCCAAACTGGCCGTCGGCGACCTGGTTCTGGCCGATGCCACCATCTTCGCCGAGCAGGACGACGAGCCCACGACGCAACTCCCACACCCACCGCCCGAACTCCTGACAGCGCAGGTGCGGAGCATCGCGGAGGAACTGAGTCTGCGGATGGTCGTCGGGCCGGTGCTTACCTCGGATAAGGTGCTGGCGAGCGTAGGGCAGAAGCGGGCCGGAGCGGCCACGGGCGCGGTGGCCGTCGAGATGGAGGCCGGGCCGCTGGCCCGCTGGACCGTTGCGCGGCGCGTGCCATTCGTGCACCTGCGCGTCGTGCTCGACCCCATTGTGTCGGCGCTCCCGAAAACGCGTTTGCCCACCGACGAGCACGGGCGTGCCCCGATATATATGCTTCTCCTCCACGCGCTGACTCACCCCCGCGAGTGGCTGGCATTGTGGAACCTGATCCGGCAGGCGCGCGCGGCTCGCCGGGCGATGGCGAACGTGATAGCGGCGCTGACCCGGCCCGGCGGTCCACTGGCCCCAACGCCGCTTGCCTGGACGCGTACGCCCGCCGGATCGCCAGATCCGGTGGACAGACGGCGAGATCCGGCGATCCCGTCGGAGCGGAATGTTACTCGCCTAAACTTCTGAACCACCCCCAGGCCCACACCGCCAGTTGACAGTCCCAAGAATTTGTGGGTCTCCTTGAATTCATGGGCTAGCCGTGTACAACGAGCACAGCCAGGC
>CAYPOY010000232.1:0-8360 GCA_964412395.1 uncultured Anaerolineales bacterium
CTAGCATCTCCAGGCTGCGGCGGTAGTGCTCCAGCGCCGCGTCGTAGTCGCCCCGCAATTGGTGCACCATCCCAATCTGGTGCAGGCTCTGCGCCACCCCCGCCCGGTCGCCCAGTTGCTCCTTTATCTCCAGGCTGCGGCGGTAGTGCTCCAGCGCCGCGTCGTAGTCGCCCCGATCCTGGTGCACCATCCCAATAGCGTGCAGCACGGTAGCAATCTGCTGCCGGTCACCTATGGCTTCTGCTTCTTGCAGGCTGCGCTGGTAATAGTCGAGCGCCTTGTCGTAGTCGCCGCGCTGCTGAAGGACAATGCCGATGGCGTTGAGGGTTCTCGCCATCCCTGCCCGGTCGCCCAGTTGCTCCAGCATCTCCAGGCTGCGGCGGTAGTGCTCCAGCGCCGCGTCGTAGTCGCCCCGCGACTGGGCCAGCACCCCCTGCTGGTGCAACACGGCGGCCATTTCTCTCCGGTACTCCGGGGCCGCCAGTGCCTGCTCCGCCTCGGTGTACAGCGCCTCCGCCTCCGCCTTCTCCCCCAGGTTGTCCAGCGTCACCGCCAGGTTGTGCGCCCACACCGCCGTGGCCCGCTCGTCTCCCTCGGCGCGGGCCGCCGCCAGCGCCAGCCGCTCGTACTGCACCAGGTCGCGCCAGTACCCGGCGGTGGTCAGGAAGGGATCCACCGCGTCCACCAGTTCCTGCGCCAGCCGGTGCTCCCCCGCCTCCGCCGCCCACTCGATCACCGCGCCGACATTAGCCCGCTCCATCTCCAGCGCGGCGCGGGCTGTTCGCACGCCGGCCATCACGGACTGTTCGATCGCCTCCGGCGACAACTCGCCCCTCGCGGCCAATTGCGCCAGCGCTCCGGCCGGCAGCTCCTCCCCCGCCGCCAGCAGTTGCGGCAACTCCCGCAGCGCCTGGGTCATCCTCGCCGTATCCAGCCATCCCCGCCAGGAGCGGGCGTAGTCGCGGAAGAAGCGGGCCACGCGCAGCGCCCACGCCCCCGCCTCGGGCCGTGCCGCCAGCAGCCGCGCCGCCTGGGCCCGGGCCGGTGGCTCGGGCACCAGCACGTCCTCCCCGTCCCAGGCCTGCCCCTCCAGCGCCAGGCTCAGGTCGCGCAGCCGGCCCATCGCGCCGCCTATGCGCCCGTCCTTCCACGCCAGCGCCGCCGCCAGTGCGTCGCGGCGGGCGTGGGTGGCGAAGAGGGCCAGCACCGCGAAAAGCGCCTTCCCATCCGCCCCGGCCCGCGCCAGCGACTCATCGTACAGGTAGCGGAAGAAGGCTTCGTCGTCGGGCGCACGCTCTCGCCCGGTCAGCAGCCGCGCCAGCGCTCCCTTCACGTCCCGCTCCTCCAGGTCGGCGATGTGGGCGATGACCAGCCGCACCGCCAGGGGGTGGCCGGCGGTGCCCTGCACCAGGTTTTGCAGCGCCCGCGAACCCAGGTCAATCCGCCAATGGGCGGCGTAAGCGCGGGCCAGGAGACCAGCGTCGAGGGGAAGCAGCGGGGCCAGCGGCAGCCGCTCCTCGTTGACGTTCAGCGCGTTCCGGCTGGTGCACAACGCCCGGGCCTGGCGGGGCAGGTCGGCCAGCAGCCCCGCCGTGGCCGGGGCCAGCCGGTAGTCGCCGTCACGCTGCCTGACGTTTGACGTTTGACGCCTGACGTTTGACGTCTGACGCCTGACGCCTGACGTTGTGGCCGGGGCCAGCCGGTAGGCGCCGTCGCGCCGCTCCAGGGAGCTCTTCAGAAAGAGGCTCTCCAGGTTGTCCAGCACCAGCAGCGTGCGCGGGCCACGGGCCAGGTCGCCCACGATCCACGCCACCAACCCCTCCTCCTCCAGCCGGCCAGCCTCCTCCCGGGCCAGCCCCAGCCCGCAGGCCAGGCCGGCCAGGAACTCCCGCTCGTCGGGGGCCAGGCGGTGGGCCACCGCCGCGGCGACGTGCTCGGGCAGCTCGCCCGGTGGCAGGGTCGGGCGGGCCGCGGCCCACACCGCCCGTCCGCCGGGACCCAGGCGCGGGAGCAGGCGGGGCGTCACGGCCAGCGCCAGGGCCGTCTTGCCCACACCGCCGCTGCCCAGCAGGCACAGGACGCGGGGCCGGTCGTCGTGAACCCAGTCTAACGTCTGGAGAATCTCCACCTGCTCGGCCCGCCGCCCGACGAAGCGGCCCGGCGGCTGTGGGAATCCGAGGGAACGCGGGCGGGGGTCTTCGGGCTCGAATGTCCCACGGGAACCCTGGGTCAAAGGGACGGTGGCCCATTCCACAGGCGCGGCGACGTACAGGGCGGGGATGGCCCAGGACCAGGGGGCCACGCCCGGCCCGCCCGCCTCATCGCTCAGGCGACGGCGGGCCAGCGCCAGCGCCTCGTTCACGGAACGGCCCCGGGCCAGGTCACGGTAGAGGGCCGCGGTGAAACGCCGCCCGGCCTCGACCAGCATGGGAGCCTGCATCGCCAGCGCCAGCGGGACGCCAGCCTCCAGCAGCACGCGGGCGACGCTGGGCACGCGCTCCGGGTCGTCGCCGGGACCGTGGGGTGGGAGCAGTTCGGCGCCGGTGAGGCAGGAGTGGAGCACGGCCAGCCGCAGCCCGGCGCGGCGGATGGGGGCGCGCAGCCGGCCGGCGGCGACCTCCACGCCGCGCCCCACCCCGTCCTCCAGCAGCACGCGGCCCACCCCGCCATGGGCGTTCAGGTGCAGGACGGCGGTGGGGTCGCCCAGCGCGTCGTCGAGGGCGGGGAGCGTGGCGTGGGGCAGTAATCTCGCGTGGACAGCGCGGCCCAGGTCGCCCAGCGCATCCCGCAGCGCCCGCCACTCCCCCTCGACCTCCAGGATGCCGGGCTGGGCGGGGTGGTCGGGACGCAGGTGCGGGTCGGGGGCCAGCAGCGGGGAGGCGACGGCGACGAGAACGTCGAGGGAGGGGGCCGCGGGGGGCGGAGGGCCGGTCACGACCTGTCCGGCGCGGCGGAGGACGCCGCGCCCGTGGGCCAGCCAGCCGGTCTCGTCGTACAACAGTTCCCAGGGCAGGTCGGCCAGTTCTCCCTCGACGGCAATGACCAGGGGGCCTGCGGCCTCCTCTTCCTCATAAGCGGCGTGGCGGCCGGAGCCGGGCGGGAAGAGAGCAGCGAAGAGGTCGGCGCCGAGGATGGCCAACGCGGCCTCGTCCCAGCGGGCACAGGCAGCCTCATAGTCCCCCACCGTGACGGCGCTGCAGGCGGCGCGCAGGTCGGCGGCACGGGCGGGCAGGTCGCCGAGCGCATCGCCCGCGTCCCAGGGGAAGTCACGGCCCTCGAGGGTCAGGCGGCCAGGGGTGAGGGTGAGTTCCAGGGCAACCTCCGCGTGGGCAGTGAGCAGGCCAGGGATTATTCCTCCAACGGCTGGCGGCGGCGCAGCCACTCCCGGATGGTGGGACGGGGCACGACGTCGAGCGCCACCATCGCCACGGCTACCCCCCGGTCTCGCTCGTTGGCGATGGCCAATGCTTGCTCCAACGCCTGCTGGTAGTGCGTCTGCATCGCCACGTCGCCCAGCGCGTTGATGCGCCACCGCACCTGGTGGCCCAGCGCGTCCGCGCCGTGCTTCTGGGCCAGCCTCACGGCGATCTCTGCGCGCTCGTTGGCCTGGCGGGTGTCGGCGTCCTCACGGGCCAGGCGCAGGAGTTGGTCGTAGAGATCGGCCAGGACGTGCAACGCGCTTTCCTTGAACTCGGCGTCGGGCGTCTCGACGCCACTGATGAACGTGAGCGGGCTGCGCAGAAGAGTGGGGAAGGTCAGGCCGACGATGGCCGCTGTAACCAGGTCGTTGCTCACGCCAAAGAACCATTTGACTGCCGCGTAGGTGAGCAGGCCGGTGACGGCGTTGATGGCCAGGATAGCCCAGCCGGCACCACTGTGCAGCACAAAACCGACGCGCCGGCCAAAGGTACGCAGCACCTCGACCAGCGCGGGAATCAGGGCCAGCAGCGCCGCCAGCAGATAAGGGGCCAGAGCGGTGAAAACCTGTGATGTGGACATGCGGGCACCTACTCGTCCACACGGCGGCGCGCGCGGCCGGGCTGGCTGCCAACTTTGACCTGGGCAGCGTACTGCTTCCCTTCCGCTGTGAGCAGGTAGATATTGGGCTCGTAGTCGCCCTTACGACGGCGCACCTTCAGCAGCCCGGACTGGTGCAACCGCTCCAGTTCGGGCCGCACTTCGTCGGGCTGGCGCAACGTCTTGACCGCCACTTCAATAGCGGTCGCTGCGCCCAACTCCAGTACCTGCCCCAGCAACTCCTGATCCTTGGCGTTCAGTCGTAAAATCCTTTCACCCATCGCTCACCTCCATCCATGTGCCTTCTATTGTACCACAAAGTCAATCTATCTTCAACTGGCCACTGCCGATGATTGAAATCACCGGCTGATACCACGAAGTGCGTTGAAAACGCACTGGCGTAACCTGTTTCCAACAGGTTTTGAGTATCAGCGGGGCGTTTCAACGCTCCGCTTCTTCGCTTCTTCCGCGCCGCTTCTGCGCCACCATAGCCTGTGGGAGGGTTCGCCCCCAAATTGAAACGCACCCGGCGAAAAACCAAATTTGACTTTATTGCGCTGTCTGGGTAGAATGTCTATCTGCGTGCATCATTTAACTCACCCCTTCTCGCTTCACCGGAGGGGACAGAGGAGATAACCAAAAAACATAATGGACCTGACACAACTTGTTAACATCTCCGTTCCTCTGACCACCAGCTTCGCCCTGGCTGTGATCGTGTTTCTGTACCTATGGCTGCGGAAACAGGAGGCGGGTACGGAGCGGATGCAGGAAATCTCGCGCTTCATTCGCATTGGGGCGAATACGTTCCTCCGCCGGGAGTTTCTCACCATCGTCCCCTTCGTGGCGATACTGGCCCTGCTGTTGCTCGTGATCATGCCGGAGGGGAACTGGCAGATCGCGCTGGGCTTTGTCGTCGGCGCGGCTCTATCCATGCTGGCCGTTTATACGGGAATGAACGCGGCAGTGCGGGCCAACGTGCGCACCACCGCTGCAGCTCGCTCTTCGGCCGCCCGGGCGTTGCTGATCGCCTTCCGCGGCGGGGGGGTCATGGGGCTCTCCATCGTGGCGCTGAATTTGCTGGGCATCTTCGCGCTGTCGCTTCTCTTTGGCGTGTCACCGGCCCACCCGGAGAACGTGCACCTGCTGGTCGGCTTTGGTTTCGGGGCCAGTTTCTCCGCCCTGTTCGCCCAGTTGGGCGGCGGCATCTTTACCAAAGGGGCAGACATCGCAGCCGACCTGGTGGGAAAGATAGAGCAGGGCATCCCGGAGGATGACCCGCGCAACGCCGCCGTCATCGCCGACCAGGTCGGCGACAACGTGGGGGATGTGGCTGGTCGTGGGGCGGACCTCTTTGAGTCCGGTTCCGACAACCTGATCGGCACGATGATCGTGGGCCTGACTTTTATCCCCACCTACGGTTGGGCAGTGGTACTCTTCCCCTTGCTCAGCCGGGCCATCGGCGCCATCGGTGCCGTGCTAGGGGTGCTGGCGGTGCGTGGCACGGAGAAGCACAACCCCATCGTCTCCATGAACATCGGCTTCCTGGTGACTGCCCTGTTCTCCATTGCTTCTTTCTATCTCCTGGGCGTCTACGTGATGCACGACATCCGACTGTTTTACTGTCTCACGCTCGGGTTGATCACTGCCATCCTGGTCTCGCTCGTGGTGCAGTTCTACACCGGCATCACCCAGAGACCGGTTAAAGAGATCGCCAAGGGGGGCATGAGCGGCGTGGCCATCAACCTGATCTATGGATTTGCCTGGGGGATGGAGAGCGCGGTCTTTACGCTGATCCTGGTGGCCGTGGTGAACGTGATCGCGTTCTACATCATGGGCGGCGGTCTACCCGGCATCCTGGGTGTCACGGCGGCCACGCTGGGTATTACCGAGATGAAAGGGGTCATCATGGCAGCCGATGCCTTCGGTCCTATCGCCGACAACGCCAGCGGCATCGCCAAGATGGCCGGGTTAGGATCGGAGGTGCGTCGCACCGGGGACGTGCTGGACGCGGCCGGCAACATCTCTAAGGCCATCACCAAGGGCTACGGCATGTCCTGCGCACTGATGACCAGTGTCGTCATCCTCTTCGCCTATCTTCTCAGCGCTGCTGAGTTAATTGGGGCAGGCAGTGACAGCCTGGCCAGTTTTGTCACCTTCGGCGGCGCCGACCCGGAAGGGGCCGCCCTCCAGATTGTGCGTGGTCTCAACCTGGCCCACCCACTGAACCTTGCCGCGCTGATGATCGGCTCCACCATCCCCTTCCTGTTCTCCTCCCAGGCGATGAAGGCAGTGGGCAGGACGGCCTTTCGCATGGTGGGCGAGGTGCGCCGGCAGTTCCGCGAGATCCCTGGTATTCTTACCGGCCGGGCGGTCCCCGAATATGGCGTTTGCGTGGACCTGGGAACGCGCCACGCGCTGCGGGAGATGATCGCACCGACGCTGACCGGCGTGGCCTTCCCCATCGCTGTCGGCTTCCTGATGGGGCCGTGGGCGCTGGTCTTCTACCTGATCGGGGTAAAGATCATCGGCGCGACGTTGGCAATCTTTATGTTCAACGCCGGTGGCGCGTGGGATAACGCCAAGAAGTACGTCGAGGAAGGCCACTTCGGCGGCAAGGGGTCGGAGCCCCACCGGGCCGGGGTCATCGGCGACACGCTGGGCGACCCCCTCAAGGACACTGCCGGGCCGTCATTGCACATTCTCATCAAGTTGCAGAACATCCTTAGCATCACGCTCCTCCCGCTCTTTTACACCTATGGGTTGAGATGGCACTAGAAGCCTATCCGAAAAATCGCCTCGTTCTCGTCCTCGTTTGCCGAAGGTCTCTGACCGAGGCGCAAAGGGCTTGGTCGGGAGACCTTCGCCCATCAGCCTGAGTAGTTACATTTTCCGTATTGTTTTGCCTGGCCTGAATATGACAACGAATCAGGAGGATTAACCAAATCAGTAATCGCGCTTTATGCAGTTCCAGGCGTCTCTTTGCCTCGTTTATGCCGTGCAAAGTGGTTCAAAGGAGGACAAAATCACCGCCGAATTTACGTCACAGTTGTGAGCGTGACCATTCGTTTAATCCTCTCTATTCGATGTCATATTTTGCCGGTAAGTTATTCTTTTATGGACCCAAAGGGCTCGGTCGGGAGACCTTCGCCCATCAGGAATTTATGAGAAGAAGGCCTCGCCCTCATTCGCCGAAGGTCTCTGACCGAGGCACAAAGGGGGTAGGCGTCGGTAGGCATTGGTAAATGAGTCAGACCACTGGATTCGACCAGGAGTTACTGGAAATCTACGGCGAGTTGAACCGTGACCGGCTGATGGAGCTGGTCGTGCGCCATGCCCGCGACCGGCTCGGCGCTGGTGGCTCTTCCATCTTCCTGCGCGACGGCATCACCGGCCGCTACGTCATGCGCGGCACCACCGGCCTCCTGGAGAGTGCAGAGATGCCCGCCACACGGGTAGAGTATGAACCCGGGGAGGGATTGACCGGCTGGATCGCCGAGCACGGCCGGCCGCTGCGCATCGCCAACGTCAGGGACAACGAGGAATTGCGGCGCATTGCCAAAGACCTGGTCTGGAGCAAAAAGTACTCCGAGATCAGCGCCCAACCGGGCCAGGCTTACATGGGGGTGCCGATCCTTTCCAGGGACAGGACTACCGTGCTCGGTGTGTTGCGGGTCTCCGGGAAGGCGGAAGGGGGGCAGTTCGACGCACAGGATGAGGCATTGTTGAGCCATGTGGCCGTGATGGTGAACATTGCCATCGAGAATTCGCAGCGCTACGAGCGGGAGAAACGCCGTGCTCGCTACTTTCGGCTGCTGTTGGACATCAGCAGCAAGTTGGACCCACGACGTTCCATCGCCGAGATGCTCCAGACCGTAGTGGACCAGGTCAGGGAGGGCTTCCGCACCGAGGCCTGCCAGATCTACCTGCGGGCTGAGGAGGATATCCACCAGGTGGTGCTGCAGGCCGCCAGCGGCCTCCCCGGAGCGCTGATCGGCAAACTGACGTGCGTGGCAGGGGAGGGACTGACGGGCCACATCGTCCGCACTGGAACAGCCATCCAGATACGCGAGGCTGCCGCGTTGCGGGATTGGAACGATCCCCACGTTGCAGAGGTCGCCTTACATCTCCCCTCCGGCGTCTATCGCTCCTTCCTCGGCGTCCCCCTGCGATTGGGTGACGAGGTCCTTGGTACCCTGGAGTTGATCAACAAGATTCCCAGTGCCCCGGGCCACCGCGACTGGTTCACTGGCGACGACGAAGAATACCTGCGCCTGCTCTCTACGGCCATCTGCGGCGTGCTGGAGGGGGCTCGCTATCTCAAGACCCTGAGCGACGTAGGGGTG